>CAZMEA010000106.1:0-7584 GCA_964565135.1 uncultured Woeseiaceae bacterium | reverse complement strand
GGTCGTATGCAGTTTGAGTCCGACGAGCAGCAGGGCCTCGACGGGCGAACTCTGCTCGCGGGAGGTCTGGGAAAGCGCGTGAAGAACTCGCGCCGACATCGGCTTGAACTGTATGCCGGTGTGGCACTCAACGCGGAGCGATTCGAAGGCCTGGAGGATGTCGAAACGCTCGAAGGTTTGCTGGGCGGTGCGTACCGAATGCGATCGTTCGCCGATCTCGATGCGACGCTGCTCCTGCTGCCGAGCTTCGAGGAGTCGAATCGTCTGCGCGCGCAGTTCGACGCGATTCTCAGCTTTGATCTGTATTCAGATCTGGATTTCCAGATCACCGTATACGATCGCTATGACAGCCAGCCGCCGGTCGGTAACGACAAGAACGACACCGGCGTCACGCTCGGGTTGAGCTGGAGTAACTGACGCGGTCCGCGGCGGAATACGCCCCTAGCCGATCTCAACCAGCTCGATGTCGAAGGACAGCGCCTGACCGGCGAGCGGGTGGTTCGCATCGACCGTGATCGACTCTTCCGTTACCTCGGTCACGACCAGATCCACGATCTGTCCATCCGGGCTCTGGCTCTGCAGGCCCATACCTTTCTCCGGCGTCATACCTTCGGGTAGCGCGCTGCGCGGCACTTCCTGACTCAGGCCATCGTGGCGGGGGCCATAAGCGTCTTCCGGCTCGATACGCACGGACTTCTTGTCACCGGCCGACATGCCCTCGACGGCCTGGTCGAACCCGGCAATGACCTGGCCCTGGCCGAGAACAAACTCAAGCGGCTCGCGGCCGGCGGATGAGTCAAACTGGGTGCCGTCATCGAGCGTCCCGGTGTAGTGAATGCGAACGGTGTCGCCGGATTTGGCAGCGGTCATAGTGGATTTCCTGGGTGGAGTAACGGGGGATTCTTGGCTTCGCTGGTCGGGACGGTCCGGCTGCGCAGCGTGTCAGGTTCAGCTGCCGGGACTGCGTAATCGCGAACTCGGCAGTTCTTCAAATACTAACATCGTGGTCTTTCGCGCGGGGGCTGACACCCGTTGGCGCGGCAGAACCAAAAAGGGCTCCCGGTAAGGAGCCCTTCGGCAAACAGACTCGTCGGTTCAGACAGCGACGATATTCTCGGCCTGCGGACCCTTCTGGCCCTGCGTGACGACGAACTCGACCTTTTGTCCTTCAGCGAGCGTCTTGAAGCCGCTGCCCTGGATGTTGCTGAAATGCGCAAACACATCGGGGCCGGATTCCTGCTCGATGAAGCCAAAGCCTTTCGACTCGTTGAACCACTTTACGGTTCCGGTAATGGTAGACATAGATATTTCCTTGTTTAACAACGTAGTGAAGCCCTCTTCCAAGGGCAGTAGAGCTGGAAGTGAAGCAATTACGTATGAAAAACAGGTCGAGGTACTACGGAAGAAACTTCTGATGGAACGTCGAAATGGAGTGCATAGTGAATAGCGCACTTACAGGCACGGCGTAGTGTAGGGAAAACCAATGTAAATACAAGTAATTGCTGTGCAAGTCTGGTTTTGTCTGACGCAATCAGGTGAATTTCGACGGCAGCTCTCGTATCAACGAGGGAGTCGGAAGCGTATAGTATCTAGGCATACCACCCGCTTATCGAGCTTACGGACCAGCCGCGTCTTTATCCTCCATTTTCGGATTAACCGCTTTAGGAGGAGTTATGAGCACGAATCTTCGCGTTGGAAACATATCGACGACGATCGCCGAAGAAGACCTGATGCTTACGTTTGGCAAGTTTGGGGCCGTCGAAGCGGTTGAGATCGCTCGAGACAGCGTTACCGGCCGGCAAAGCGGATACGCGATTGTCTCGATGAAGCACGAAGCTGACGCCATCAAGGCGGTCAGCATGCTCAACTTTACCCAGTATGAGGGCCGCACGATCGGCGTCGGCCGGATGCATACACGTTAACGGAGCCGCCTTGTGATGAACGAAGACTATGAAGTTGTCTCGATTGAGCCGTCAGATCCGCCCGGCGACATGGAGGGTGCCGACTGGCATTGCTACACCATCGAGCAGGGAGAAAACCAGATTCGCGGCTATCAACAGGGCAAGTTGAAGGCAGTCAAACGAGCCGTCGACGAGATCGTGGTTCGCCTCAATGAACGCCGCTACGGCAAGTCCGGGCGAGTCCAGTTGACGATGTCGTCTTCGCCCAAGAAGGCCGCGGCCAAGAAAGGCTGACGGTCAGTTCCCACCTTTCCGCGGTGACTCTGGTATAGTCCGCCGCGTCCTGGCGCACATCGATCGGCGCCATTCACTGCGCGGCGCAATCCTGCGATCGCTGCAGCCTCTCAGGAACCTCTGTCTGGATCGAGACTTTTGCGGCATTGCGCCGCAGTCGTGGCAGACGGGTTCGGAGCACCCATTCCCGTGTTATTCAACGAACTTGGCCTTTCGGCCGAACTGCTGCGCGCCATCGAAAAGCAGGGCTACGAAGCCGCAACTCCGATTCAGCAGCAGGCAATTCCTCGCATTCTCGAAGGCCGCGATGTGCTGGCCGGGGCCCAGACGGGTACCGGCAAGACCGCAGGCTTTACCCTGCCAATGCTGCATCGCCTGCAGCACGGCACCGTCAATCGCCGACGCATCCGTGCGCTGATACTCACCCCGACACGCGAACTGGCAGCGCAGATTGCGGAGAGCGTGCGCGCCTATGGTGAATTCCTGCCGTTCCGAGCCGCTGTGATTTACGGCGGCGTGAGCATCAACACACAGATTGCGAAGCTTCGCAAAGGTGCTGCTGTTGTCATCGCAACGCCGGGTCGACTGCTGGATCACGTCGAGCAGGGGACGATCGATCTCGGCGCTGTCGAATGTCTCGTTCTCGATGAGGCTGATCGCATGCTCGACATGGGCTTCATTCGCGACATTCGAAAGATCCTGAAGATTCTGCCGCAGGAACGCCAGAATCTGCTGTTCTCCGCCACCTTCTCCAAGGACATCCGCCGTCTCGCGAAGGACCTGCTGGACTCACCGACGGAAATCAGCGTGGCAACGAACGGCAGGCCGGCGGAAGGAATCGAGCAGGTGGTCTATCCGGTCGACCGGGCGCGAAAGCGTGAGCTGCTGTCGTACACCATCGGTTCGCAGAACTGGCGGCAGGTGCTGGTGTTTACGCGCACCAAGCACGGTGCCAATCGATTGGCGACGCAGCTCGAAAAAGACGGCCTCAAAACGGCGGCCATTCATGGCAACAAATCGCAGTCCGCTCGCGTACGTGCGCTGCAGGACTTCAAGTCCGGCAAGGTGCGGGTGCTCGTGGCAACAGACGTTGCCGCGCGCGGCCTCGATATCGACCGTTTGCCGCACGTCGTCAACTACGAGCTACCCTATGTGCCAGAAGACTATGTGCATCGTATCGGACGAACCGCACGTGCCGGCAACGCCGGGCACGCTGTGTCGTTGGTGTGCGTCGACGAGCACAAATTGCTGGCAGATATCGAAAAGCTCCTGCAGACCTCGATTCCGAGGAAGACCGTCCCCGGCTATGAACCCGATCCACGGATCAAGGCGGAGCCGGTTTCCCGGGGTCGCCCGCAGCGCTCGTCCGGCCGCAAGAACGGGCGGCGCAACAAAGCGAGGCCGGGAGCATCCCGCGGTAAGGGTTCGTCCAAAAGTCGGGGCGCGGCACGACGGCGCTAGGTGCCGATCAGCGGGCAGGGTCGGCTACAGCGTTTATGCCTCTGCGTGGATCGTGGCTGCGTGCCGACGCCACGCGACCCAGCCCAGAAGCACCAGCAGCAACGGCGCGCCGGAACCGCCGCCACTGCCACTGCCACTGCCGCCACCGCCCGGCGCATTGGCCTGAGGTGGCACGACCGTAACGATGGTTGTCGCGCTGCTTGCCAGATTGCCGGTGTCCGTCGCCGTCAGACGGAACGTCAGGGTCGTTGCGACAGACACCGACGGTGCAACGAACGTCGCGGTCGCGGTATCGGCACTGTTCAACGTCACGGTTGGACCCGAAACCTGCGTCCAGGCATAGGTCAAAGCATCGCCGTCCGGATCGAAGGTTGCCGCACCGTTAAGCATGACGTTCGTACCCGCCGTTCGACGCTGATCCGCGCCCGCGGTGACGCTCGGCGCCTGATTAAAGCCCGTACCGTTCTGAATGGTGACGGTTGCCGTGGCCGGACCCGACAGTGTCGCACCTTGCGCATTGCTGAACTGCAGGTCGAAGAACTCCTCAGATTCGACGGATGAGTCGTTCGCGATCTCGAACACAACCGACTTGGGCAGGGCGTCTCCGTCCGTCCAGGTCAGCGTGCCGTTCGCCGGCCCCGTGAAGTCCACCCCGGTTGTCGCATCGCCGCCAGTGACCGAATACTCGAGGCTGACTGCGCCATCGGCGCTGCCGAGGCGCTGGACCGTGACGACGGCCAGCCCGACGCCTCGCTCTGCAACCTCAACGTCGTTCTCCGCGAGCGCCAGCGTCACCGACGCGCCTGGCTCTGCGATGAACAAGCTGGCAGTTGATGCGTTGCCCAGTGTCGCGCCCCCCTGCGGATCAATCAGACGCACCTGCAGTTCTTCCAGCGATTCCGCACGGGAGTCTGACTGTGCCGAGATCTGCAGCGCCCGGCTTCCGGCGGCACCGTTTGCCCAGGCGAGACGCCCCGAACCAATCTGCACATCTGCACCGGAGGTAGTGACATGTACGATTTCATAGCCCACGCTCACCGCGCCGGACGAGCCGCCGCTGCGACGGACCGACAGCGCCGCAGTCTGGCCCTCGCCAACCGCGTGCACCGCCGCTGTGAATTCCAGTGAGCCCTCGGCGACGTTGCGCGTATCGTCCTCGAGCATGTACAGGCCGCCATTGATGTCGCTAACGGCGATGTTGCCGCTCGGAAGAAACGGAAAGGCGCCCCAGGCGCCGGCAAATCGCGGGCTGTCGTTAAGCGGGTAGGTATCGAAGAACCCGACCTGAGACAGCGCCGTTGGGTCGGTGATGTCCAGCACCGTCAATCCAGCCGCGTAGGTCGACATGTAGTACCGATTGCCGCGCACAAAGCCATTGTGGTCAATCGCCGGTGTTGGACCACTCCAGGTCTCTACCAGCGCCGGGTTCGTCAGATCAGCCAGTGACAGCACCCGCACCGTGGTCGAGGGCAATCCGACATCGGACTCATCGAGTTCATCGTGCACGAGGACAAACTGACCGTCTTCCGTCCACCATCCCGAATGCACATAGCCCACGTTCGGATACGCCGGGACGATGGCAAGCAACGACGGGTTTGTCGCACTGGTGATATCCCAGAGCTCGACGTTTTCCTCGTTAAAGTCGATGAGGACGTTACAGCTGGATCCGCCGCCGCATTGCGCGGCCCGCGCGTCGTCGACTCTTAGCGACGTCGCATCGTGCATGTAGCCGGCGCCGGCTACCCGCCGGACAAACTGCGGCGCTCTCGGGTTGTTGAGCGAGTAGCTTCGGAACTGGCCGTTGTCCCGTCCGGAACCCGCGATGATGAGCTGCGGCGGTGACGTGCCGAGCGGAAGCCCGGTCGCGTAGTCCGTGTCGGTGATGTACACGTTGTGCGCGTTCTGCACATCGGACGTGTAGGGGACTTGTTCGATACTGTGCGGCAGGTTGCCCAGATCAATGATGACGAGACCATCTGCCGCGCCGTCTGTTGTGACGTAGGCGTAGGCCCGCCAGCGATCTGCAGCATTGTCGAAGGTCTGCAGGATTTTAATGTCACGCCACGTCGCGCTCCGCCCCCCGACGAAACCGACTTCGCGCGGGACCTCCGGGTTCGTTACGTCGAACACGACGGTACCGTTCTGCAGGCCGACGATCACGTACTCGCGTCGTGTATTCAGATCGACGAAGCCCCAGATATCAGCGACGGCCGTGGGATTCGAGCTGATACTGCCTCGCGCAGTTTGCGACAGCAGATTAACCCGGTTGCAGTCGAAGCCGGCGGCGTCGCCGCCGACGCAGTTGCTGGCGGCCGAGCTTTGCTGGCTACGCTGAAGCTGCTCGAGCAGCAGCTGAGCCGTTTCCGGCGGTTCTTCTTCATCGCCCTTGGCGTCGGCGATGGGTACAAAGCCGTGCATCCGGAAGAAGTCGCGGTAACCTCGCGGCACGCTGGTCAGAAACGCAGTGCCGCCCTTGATCCATTGCCCCTGATCGTCCTCGACGTAGCCGCCGTGGACGTGAACGGCGCCGGTCATCGCGTACACGATGTCATTCGGATCCGCGAATTCGTAGGTACCGGTCGCTACATGAATGCGCGTGTTCTTTGCCGCAATCGAAAGCGCGTACTTGATCGTTGCGCAGGGTGCTTCGACATTCGTGCAGTCGCCCTGGTCGACTCCCTGTTCGCTAACGTAGAGGCCCGGACCAACGTCGGCATGCCCGGGCGGTGCCACTGCAAAGCCCAGGAGAAGTGCCGAGAGTCCGACTGTGCGCTTGAAGGTGTGCCGCATCTCTTTCAGCCGCGCTACGACAAGCAGGCGGCCGGATCGGTCTGGTTTTAGGAGCACACATTGTACATGGCTCGATGCCAGCGAGTGTCTCGGTTACCCGAAGTTATAAGCGACATTACGTTAAATGGCCGGGCACCCGGGTGTGGACTGCAGGTTGCGCCCACGTGGCTGCGCGGGGGGTGGCCCGGCGCCGCTTCGTGCGCCGATCCGGATCCCGTTACTTCGACACGATCGCGCTCTGTCCGCTGTTCAGTTCGATCACGAGCAGGCCACGTTGCTCCGCGTCAACAGCGAATGCGCGTTCAAACGCGCTGTCGAACGCGACCGAGGTCAGGAAAAGAAGGTCCAGGCCGGTAGCGGTGTTGTCGGCCGTTACGACTCTATCGCCCGTGGTGAGGTCCACCCAATAAAGCGTATTGTGTTCCACGCCGCCTGCAACCAGTGCGCGATTGTTGCCGGCATCGAGCGCAATCGTGCGTGGAGCCAGCAACTCTGGTCCAGCCCCTGTGATCGCATCCGAAACGACGAGTCTGTCGCCGGTCGTCAGATCGACAGCGATCATAGCGTTCAGCGCATCGTCAACAACCAGCAGACGATTGTTGTCGGCGTCGAACGCAACGCCGGTCGGTGAATCGAATACGGGTCCTGCGCCGAGTGTCGCAGAAGAGACCACAGTGCGATCGCCGGTCGTCAGATCCACAACGAGGAGCGCATCGAGACCGTCGTCGCTGACGAAGGCGCGAGCGTTGTCGCTGTCCAGCGAAATCGCGGTCGGTTCATCAAAGGCGGGACCGGCACCGGTAGTTGAATCCGCAAGCACGCTGCGGCTGCCGTTGCCTGGGTCAATGGAGATGAGCGCGTCGAGCGTATCGTCCAGAGCCAGCAACCGATCGCTCGTCGTATCCTGGGCCAAGGCCCTGACGGCATCGAGAGCCGGTCCGGATCCGGCGGTTCCATCCGCAATAATCGTGCGATTGCCGCTGTTGATATCCACGGCGATCAATGCGTCGAGAATATTGTCGGCTACGAACGCTTCGCTGTTCATTGCGTCAAAGGTGACGGACGTAGTGCTGATGAACGCCGGGCCCGTGCCCGTGCTGCAGTCGGCGAACGCCGGGCGATCGCCGGTCATAAGAGC
>CAZMEA010000105.1:0-7768 GCA_964565135.1 uncultured Woeseiaceae bacterium | reverse complement strand
GCCGGCCTGCAGCGCGGCGACGTGATCCTGAGCATCAACGGCGAGGCGATCCGGACACGCCAGCAGGCGCTTCTTCTGGTCGCCGGGCTGGAACCTGGCGACGACGTGGAGTTGACGGGTTGGCGGGATGGCCAGCGTTTTCGGGCTACCCTGACGGTCGCCGAGCGGCCCCGCCAATAGCCTAGCGCGGCACCCGGCGAATGTCGGCGCCCAGCTGGCGCAGCTTTTCCTCGATACGCTCGTAACCGCGATCGACGTGATAAATGCGATCGACGAGCGTGTCGCCGTCGGCCGCCAGGCCCGCGAGCACCAGACCCGCCGATGCGCGCAAATCAGTCGCCATGACCGGCGCCGCCGTCAGGCGCTCGACGCCGCGCACCACGGCCGTGTTGCCCTGCAGCCTGATGTCCGCGCCCATGCGTTGCAGCTCAAGGACATGCTGGAAGCGATTTTCGAAGATCGTCTCTGTGACGGTCGCAACGCCGTCGGCGATGGAGTTCAGGGCGCAGAACTGCGCCTGCATGTCCGTCGGGAATGCAGGATACGGTTCGGTCCGAAGGTCCACGGCGCGCGGACGCCGCCCGTCGCAATCAATGGTGATCCAGTCTTCGCCGACCTCTAGATCCGCGCCCGCATCGCGGAGCTTCTGCAGCACGGCGTCGAGGAGCGTTGGGTCCGTTTGCTTCAACGTAACCTTGCCACCGGTCATGGCGGCGGCCACCAGGTACGTACCGGTCTCGATCCGATCCGGCTGTACGCGGTACGTTGTACCGCCAAGCGAATCGACACCCTGAATGTGGATAGTACTGCTGCCTGCGCCTTCGATTTCGGCACCCATGCTGACAAGGAATGCCGCCAGGTCCGATACTTCCGGTTCGCGGGCCGCGTTTTCGAGAACCGTCTCACCCTTGGCGAGGGTAGCCGCCATCATCAGATTCTCGGTGCCGGTCACGGTGACCGTATCCATGACGATCCGAGCGCCGCGCAACCGATCGGCCCGCGCCCGGATGTAGCCTCGGTCGATCGACACGTCGGCGCCCATGGCCTGCAGTCCCTGCACGTGAAGATTCACGGGTCGTGCGCCAATTGCGCAGCCACCCGGCAGCGACACGTCGGCGAAGCCGAACCGGGCGACCAGCGGTCCGAGCACCAGAATCGACGCACGCATCGTCTTGACGAGCTCGTAAGGCGCCCGAAAATCGTCGAGTGAGGCAGCATCGATCTCGACGTTCAGCTTGTCATCGAGTGTTGCCTCGGCGCCCATGCTTTGCAGCAGGGTCAATGTCGTCGCGACGTCCTTGAGTTGCGGTACGTTATTGACCACAACGGGTCGCGACGCGAGCAGCGTGCCGGCGAGAATGGGCAGCGCAGCGTTTTTGGCACCGGAGATCGCGACGCTGCCTTCCAGGCGGCGCCCTCCGGAAATCAGCAGCTTGTCCACGGGCTAGCCGGCGGCGAGCGCCTGCCACTCATCCGGTGTATGGGCGCGAATCGACATGGCGTGGATCTCATTGCCCATCAAAGCCCCCAGCGTGCCGTACACCAGCTGGTGCCGGGCAATCCGTGATTTGCCTTCGAATTCGGCGGCGACGACGAGCGCCTGAAAGTGCGTATTGTCGTCACTTTGCACCTGGACGTTGGCGCCAGGCAGCCCGGCTTCGATGAGGGTGGTGATTTCGTCAGGATTCATAGCGGTGGCACCCGGAAAAGCCCGCGATTCTAGCAGAAGGCGGGCCGGCCCAACGTAGTCACGTGTTTGTGTATTATTGGCGACCCCGGTCCTTCCGGGCAGGAAAAAAAACGACTATCCCGGAGACCCTTGGACTCACCGTCCAGCCCTCTTTGTTTATGTTAGGCAATCTCGTCGCAATCGTGGCAGGTCTGCTGCTCCTCGTCTGGGGTGCGGACAGATTTGTGCATGGCGCTGCAGCCCTGGCGCGAAACCTGGGCGTCGCGCCGCTCCTGATTGGCCTGACAATCGTCGCATTTGCCACATCTGCACCGGAGATTATCGTCTCGGTCCTGGCAGCGTCGCGGGGCGAACCGGACCTCGCCATCGGCAACGCCATCGGCTCCAACACGGCGAATATCGGATTGGTGCTGGGCACAGTCGCGATGCTGCGTCCGATCGAACTGACCTCGGCAACCCTGCGTCGGGAGATGCCTGCCCTGCTTGCGGTGTCTTTGCTCACCGTAACGTTGTTTCTTGACACCTACCTCAGCCGGGTTGATGGCTTGGTGCTGCTGACCGGGCTCGTCATCGTCATGGTTTGGCTGACCCGCCTCGGCCTGCGGTCAGCCCAGACGGATCCGCTGCTCGTCGACTATGACGCCGAAATCCCGAAGGACGTCAGTATGCTGATGGCGTTTTTCTGGGTCGCGCTGGGCCTCGGCATGCTGCTGGTTGGCGCCGAGCTGGTTGTCGACGGCGCGATCGGCATTGCTCGCGAACTGGGCGTCAGTGAAATTGTCATCGGCATCACACTGGTTGCCCTCGGCACCAGCGTCCCGGAACTGGCGGTGTCCATCGTCAGCGCCATCAAGGGCGAATTCGGCCTCGCGATCGGTAACGTCGTCGGGTCGAACATCTTTAACCTGCTGGCGGTCGTCGGTGTCGCGGCCACGATCCAGCCGTCCGCACTGGCGCCGAGTGTTCTGTCGCTGCACATTTTCGTTATGTCCGCCTTTACGCTCGTGCTGTTTGCCATGACTTATGAATATGACGGTCAGGGCAGAATCAACAGGATCGAAGGCGCCGCGTTGCTCATCGCGTTCATCGCCTACGTCACGTACGTCATCACACAGAACATCTGAACCCTCCTGCGCGGCCCGACTCCAATGACTACCGTCCGGGAGACGGATGGCTGATAGAATCAGCGTCAGCAACGCATCGAGCAATGGACCTGTGACTGGAAAGCTCTCCGCCGATCAACTGAAAGCGCTCGCGGCACGCGTGCTGGAGATTGAAGCGCGCGCGGTTCACAACCTGGCCGAGCGCCTCGACGATACCTTTACGGCTGCCTGCGAGCTGTGCCTGAGCACTCCCGGGCGCGTCATCGTCATCGGCATGGGCAAGTCCGGTCACGTCGGGGGCAAGATCGCCGCTACGCTGGCGAGCACGGGCACACCAGCTTTCTTTGTTCATCCCGGTGAAGCAAGCCATGGCGACCTCGGCATGATCACCGCAGAAGACGTGGTCATTGCAGTGTCGTACTCCGGCGAGACTGACGAGGTTGTCACGATCCTGCCGATCATCAAGCGTATCGGGGCAAAACTGATTTCCATGACCGGGAAAAGCGGGTCGACCCTGGCCAGGGCCGCGGACGTTCACCTGGACGTTCGCGTCGATGAAGAAGCCTGCCCACTGAATCTGGCGCCGACTGCCAGCACGACCGCGACGCTCGCCATGGGTGATGCGCTTGCCGTCGCGCTGCTAGAAACCCGCGGCTTTACGGCGGAGGACTTCGCCCTTTCCCACCCGAGCGGCAGCCTCGGCAAACGATTGTTGCTTCGGGTCGCGGACATCATGCATACCGGCGACTCGATTCCGGCCGTACCCGGCGACGTGAGTCTCAGCGAGGGGCTCATGGAAATGTCACGCAAAGGTCTGGGGATGACCGCCATCGTCGACGGCGAGGGGCGGCTGCGCGGCGTGTTCACGGATGGCGATTTGCGCCGGGCACTGGACGAAGGTGTCGATGTGCGAGGCACACGCATGAAAGACGTCATGCACGCCAACTGCAAATCCGCGCCGCCTGATATTCTTGCCGCCGAAGCTGTGCACCTGCTTGAGGAGCACAAGATCACCGGGCTGTTGATCACCGACGAGGACGACAGGCTTGTTGGCGCGCTGAACGTACACGACCTGTTTCGAGCAGGTGTCATGTGAACGAGGAATTTGCGCAGCGACTGGCCTCCATCGGACTGGTGGGATTTGACGTCGACGGCGTGTTTACCGACGGGCGGCTGTACGTCTCCGACGACGGCAGCGAGACGAAGATCTTCAATACCCAGGACGGCTATGGCGTTCGGCGACTACTCGACGCGGGTATCGACGTTGCCGTCATCAGCGGGCGCGCGTCACGCGGGGTCGAACGACGCATGGCGGAACTCGGCGTTCAGCATGTGCATCTCGCGTG
Source organism: uncultured Woeseiaceae bacterium (assembly GCA_964565135.1). Classification (GTDB taxonomy): domain Bacteria; phylum Pseudomonadota; class Gammaproteobacteria; order Steroidobacterales; family Woeseiaceae; genus JBFGFX01. Next base: position 3,629 of record CAZMEA010000105.1, on the reverse strand, counting down.
CAAGGACAAGGTCGCCGTGTTCCGTGACCTTCTGGAGTCGATGAAGCTTGAGCACCGGCAGTCGGCGTTTGTCGGCGACGACGTGCCGGATCTTGGCGTTCTGCAGATTGCCGGCGTCGCGATCGGCGTCGCGAACGCGCACACGTCAATTCACGACGCCTGCGACTGGATAACGTCCCGACCGGGTGGCAGCGGTGCCGTGCGCGAGGTTTGCGATGCCATCCTTGCCGCCCGAACGCGGCTCCAGTCCGGCAACTGAAATGGACGCGCGAAACACTGTCGGATTCATCATTCTGCTCGGCCTTGCAGGCGCAACCTACTACCTCGCCAATCTTCGCGACGATGACACCGCCGAAGAAGTCTCCACGCCGCAACTGGAAGACGGCTTTTACCTGCGCGCCGCACGGATTCTGGGCACCGGCCCGGATGGGCAACCGCTCTACGAAGTCGAAGCCGAGTATGCCGAGCAGCGCGGCGACAGCAAGATAGAGTTCGATAACGTTCGTGTCATCTACACGCCGGAGTCTGGAGTACCGTGGGTTCTCAACGCCGACTCTGCACTGATCTCCAACGACCAGCAGCTGCTCATACTCGAAGGGCATGTCATCGCGGTCGGCACCGACGGACTGGACGGTCAGGTCACCGAGATCCGCACGCCCTACCTCGAACTGATGCCCGAACAATACATCGCGGAGACGGATGAACGGGTCCAGGTTCGCATCGGTGCTCGCAGCCTCACGGCAACGGGCATGCTAGCATCGCTGCAGGAGAACCAATTCCGACTGAAATCGAACGTTAGCGGCAAGTTCGTGCCGTGAGCGTCCGTGTCGTGAACCTTCGCTTGTGGCCAAACGTTGTGCGTACGACTAACCGTATATCCGGAGCGCGGCATTTAGCACGCGCTACCGTCCTCCTGTGCTTGCTGTTCGCCGGGCCGACCGCGTTCGCGCAGATCGGCGATCTGCGCCTGCCCATCTCGCTCGATGCAGACTCCACCGACTACGATGGCCGCAGCTCCATGTTGCTCTTCGAAGGGCTGCGACTGAGCCAGGGGAATATCGGTGTTCAGGCGGACAAGGGGTTCGCAAGCAAGCTGGATTTCGAGGACAGCGTCTGGAAGTTTGAGGGCAACGTCGTGATCGACACCGAGAACGGTCGAATCGAGTGCGACACGGCAGACCTGCGCTTCTCCAATCACCAGTTGCAACTCGCGTCCATCGCCGGCAGGCCCGCGGTCTTCGAGTTACAACGCGCCAACAGCGAAGACGCCACTTACGCGGAAGCGCGCCGCCTGGACTACGACTTCGGCGCTGGCGTCATCGAGTTTTCCGGGGACGCCGTCATTACCGAGGGCGGCAATCAGATCTCGAGCAACTTCCTCGTGTACAACATTCGCGAACAACGCATCAATGCGCAATCGGGCGGCGAAGGGGACCCGCGGGTCAAAATCACCTATACGCCACGCGCAGAATCGGATGAGCCTGAAGGCGCAAATCCGGAGCCAGCGGAGCCGGTCGATGACGGCGACAGTGACGATGCCCCACCCGGGAATTGAGTCGGAGTCGTCAACGGCGTGAGCATTCTGAGCGTGCAGAACATCGCAAAGCGCTATCGCTTTCGCGACGTCGTCAAGGGAATTTCGGTCGAAATCAAGAGCGGCGAGGTGGTTGGCCTGCTCGGCCCGAACGGTGCCGGCAAGACAACGGCCTTTTATATGATTGTGGGTCTCGTTGCCGCTGACAAAGGACGAATCCTGCTCGATGGCCGTGACGTGACGCCTTTGCCGATGCACCGCCGCGCGGCGATGGGCATCGGCTATTTGCCACAGGAAGCGTCGATCTTTCGCAAACTGACGGTCGAACAAAACGTACTCGCCATCCTGGAGAATCGGGATGATCTGGACAGAGCGGGCCGTGAGCAGGAACTGGACCAGCTACTGGACGAACTGCATGTCGGGCACGTTCGGACGAGTCTCGGTATCAGCCTGTCCGGTGGCGAGCGCCGCCGCGTGGAGATCGCGCGCGCGCTTGCCGCCAATCCCCGCTTCGTACTGCTCGACGAACCTTTTGCCGGCGTTGACCCGATCTCGGTCCTGGACATCCAGCGCATTATTCGCCACCTCTGTGACCGCGACATCGGCGTCCTGATAACCGACCATAATGTCCGGGAAACTCTCGGAATTTGTGGCCGAGCCTATATACTGAACGACGGTACGCTGATAGCGTCTGGGAGTCCGGACGACATTCTGCAGAACCAGCACGTCCGGGAGGTTTACCTGGGGCAGGAGTTCAAGCTCTGAAGGATCTGATCGACACCTCATCCGCCGCGACGAGGCGCATCGCATGCTGAAGCCGACGCTGCAGCTGAAGCTCGGACAAACGCTGACGATGACGCCGCAGCTGCAGCAGGCGATCCGTTTGTTGCAGCTTCCGGTGCTGGATCTCAACGCCCAGATCCAGGAAGCCATCGAAGAGAACATCATGCTGGAGATGGCCGATCTTCCGGATGTTCCCCGCACGAATACTGAGAACACCGCCGAAGTCGAGGTCGTAAAGCCGGAAGACACCTGGCAAACCTCCCCCGCTGAACGCAGTCAGGACACCAACTGGTCTGGCGAAGGCCGGCCAATCAGTGATTTCGCCGACGAGAGTGGCGAGACCTTGCGCGAGCACCTGCTCTGGCAGCTGGAACTGGAACACTTCTCGCCGCGCGAAACCGTGATCGGTGAGGCGCTGATCGATGCGATCAACGACGACGGTTACCTGACGCTGAGTCTCGAAGATATTCGTGACAGTTTCAGCGCCGAAGCCGGCTTCAGTGTCGAGGAGGTTGAGGGCGCACTGGAGAAGGTGCAGCGACTCGATCCTGCCGGGGTCGGAGCGCGTTCGTTGTCGGAGTGCCTGCTCCTGCAGCTCAACCAGCTTGATCCGGATACTCCGCACCTGCTGCTGGCGATCGAGCTGGCTCGGGACCACCTGGACTTGATCGCGGATCAGCAGTACGCCGAGCTGCGTCGTAGTCATCGCGCCTCGGAAGAGGAGCTCGAAGAAGCCCTCGCGCTCGTACGCAGCTGCCACCCTAAACCGGGCCTTTCTGTTGCCAGCGGTACGACCGAGTACGTCATTCCCGACGTTTTCGTCCGCAAGATCGATGGTCGATGGCAGGTGGAGATCAGTGCAACCGGGGTACCGAGAATATCGGTGAACCAGAAGTACGCCGAGCTGCTGCGCGGCAACAGTGACCACCAGGTCCTGCGTTCACAGCTGCAGGAGGCCCGCTGGCTGGTTCGCAGTCTCGAAATCCGCAACGAAACGCTGCTCAAGGTCGCCAGCAGTATCGTCTCGCGACAACAGGATTTCCTGGACCATGGCGAGGAAGCGATGAAGCCTCTAGTATTGAGGGACGTCGCCGAAGCTATTGGTATGCACGAAAGTACCGTTTCCCGCGTTACCACCAGCAAGTACATGCACACGCCGCGAGGCGTTTTCGAGTTCAAGTACTTCTTTTCCAGCCACCTGTCATCGGTGGACGGCGACGATCAGTCATCGACTGCCGTGCGCGCCAAGATTCGCAAGCTCATCGGCGCCGAGAATCCTGCCAAACCACTCAGCGACAGCAAGATCGCCAAC
>CAZMEA010000104.1:2826-7787 GCA_964565135.1 uncultured Woeseiaceae bacterium | reverse complement strand
TCACATTGACGACCTGGATGGTCGTGTACTCCTGCAACCCTTCCTCGCCGAACTCAACCCCGATGCCGGAGCACTTTACGCCGCCGAAGGGAACATGAGGCGCGATACCGCCATGGCTGTTGACCCAGGCGGTGCCGCACTCGAGTCGCGCTGCGACGTCGCTCGCGCGATTGACATCAGAGGACCAGACCGATCCGCCCAGCCCGACTTCAAGTCCGTTTGCGCGCAAGACGGCGTCATCGAGATCCTTGTACTTGATAATCGGCAGCAGCGGTCCGAACTGCTCTTCATCGACAACGCGGGTCCCGTCCGACACGTCTGCGATCAGGGTAAAGGGTACGAAGAAACCCGGCTGATCGGGTACCTCTCCGCCGCAGAGAATCTTGCCACCCTGCGCTTTCGCGTCCTCGAGCAATTCGACCACTCGTTCGTACTGCATGCGATTGGCAATCGGCCCCTGGGTGGTGTTCTCGTCCAGTCCGTCACCCATCACGGTCCCGGACAGCTGTGCGACCAGCGCGTCACACAGTTGGTCGTGTATCGATTCGTGGACATACAGGCGCTTCAGCGCGGCACAGGTCTGTCCGTTATTGATGAAGGCACCTTCTATGATGCCGGACGCAACGGTCGCCGGATCGGCATCGTCGAGAACGATGCCAGCGTCGTTTCCGCCCAGCTCCAGGGTCAGCCGCTTCAGGCTATCCGCGGAACTGCCCATGACTTTCTTGCCGGTGTTCACTGAACCGGTAAAGATGATTTTCTGGATACCGTCATGCTCGGTCATCCATTGGCCGAGCTCGTCTTCGCCCGTGACGCAATTCAGCACGCCCGGCGGCAATACAGTGTTGAGTAATTCGACCATTCGCAGGGTCGACAGAGGCGTGTAAGGCGACGGTTTGATAACGACCGTGTTGCCGGCCCGAATCGCCGGCACGACGTGCCAAATGGCAATCATCAGTGGCCAGTTCCACGGAGTGATCGAACCGACCACCCCGATCGGTTTCCGGGTTTGCACGATCCGCGAATTTTCATCGTCCTGAATGACCTTGTCAGGCAGCGACAGCGTACCGGTGAATCCGGCCCATGCCGCGGCACCGCCGAGCTCGAATCGCGAGCCGGCTCCGTTGAGTGGCTTTCCCTGTTCCTGCGTCAGCAGTTGCGCCAACTCTTCGGCGTTTTCGGTGATTACTTCGGCCATCTTGCCGCAGACCGCGGCACGTTCTTGATCCGACACGGTCGACCATGTCTCGAAGGCCCGAGCGGCGGCCTTGACGGCGGAATTCAGCTGCTCACGCGTCGCAAACGGACATTGACCGACGACGTCTTCGGTCGCTGGATTGGTCACTGGAAACGTGTCGTCGGTGGCGACCTTTGTGCCATCGACAATGAGGCCATAGTCAGACATTGGCTTTCCCCCTCCCATTGTCAGGGCCGCATAGTAGCCGACCCGTGCGGAGAAAGGTACGCGAGCCCTGCATAAACCGCCCCCGCTCGGACGACCGTCGACATGTGGCCTGCGTAACCCATGGATGCTCGATGACTGGCGCCATTCGCGGCAAGATCGCACAATGGCGTCCTGGCCGCCGGACTGATCTGAACCCATGCTTCGACACCTGTTTCTCGTTTTCGTCGCCGTCGTTTTCATCCCGCAGGCGCATGGTCAACCAACCGTGCAATCTGCCGGACAGGCGCTCAGCGATTCGCGACCGAACATCGTCCTCATCGTTGCCGACGACATGGGGTATTCCGATCTCGGCGCGTACGGCAGCGAAATAAGAACGCCCAATCTCGATGCGCTCGCGGCGCGCGGCGCCCAGCTGACGGCCTATCGCACCAGCCCCACGTGCGGGCCAACCCGGGCGATGCTGATGTCCGGTGTCGATCACCATCGTGCCGGTCTTGGGGTCAACGCGGCGTCGCTGAGGCGTCTTCCGGAGCTGCGCGAGAGGCCCGGCTATGAGGGCCTGTTGAATGATCGCGTCGTAACGGTCGCGAGGCTGCTGAAGGACGCCGGCTATGAGACCTTCATGACCGGAAAGTGGGATCTCGGCGGCCAACCGGAGAAACTGCCGACCGCGCGCGGATTCGATCGATTCATGGGCATCCCGAGTGCTGGCGCCAGCCACTTCTCGGATGCGGTCGGAACGTTCCGGGCCGTGGAAGACGCCGTCTACGTTCAGGACGGCCAACCTCTCGACGCTCTTCGTGACGATTTCTATTCATCGAGCAGCTACACGGACGCGATGCTCGACTTTATTGCCCAGAGGCCCGACCCATCGGCGCCCTACTTTGCCTACGTTGCCTATACAGCGCCGCACTGGCCCTTGCAGGTACCCGACGACTGGCTGGATCGATACGCGGGTGAGTACGACGTCGGCTGGGACGCGATTCGCCAGGCCCGGTTCGAACGGCTCCGCGATCTGGGAATTATCCCGGCTGACGCTCAACTGCCGCCCGGTCATCGGGCTGCGCTCGCCTGGGACGACGTGCTGCCGGGGCAACGCGTAGTCGAGCTGAAGCGCATGGAAATTTACGCGGCGATGATCGAGCTGATGGATCATCACATCGGTCGGCTGGTCGACACGCTAAGTGAGTCTGAACGTGAGACCGTGTTTATCTTCGTGTCGGACAACGGCTCCGAAGCGAATGACGTAATCAGTATCCTGGATACCGAATACTGGGTCGCGTCGCGATTCGATAATCGCCTTGCGAACATGGGCCGGCGCGATTCCTACGTCTGGCTCGGCCTCGGTTGGGGCGCCGCAACGTCAACGCCGTTTCGCCTGTTCAAGTCCTATATCAGCGATGGTGGAATCCGCGCCCCGGCAATTTTTCACAGCACGGCGGACCGCTTCGAGACAGGGCTCAGGACCGAGAACGTCACCGTTACCGACGTACCCGCAACAATCCTCGACCTCGCGGGCACGAGCCATCCCGGCGAGTCGTACGACGGACGCGACGTGATTCCTATGATGGGCGTTTCAGCCCTCGATTACCTGACCGGCCGCGCACCTACCGTACACGGCGACGACCCGCTGGCCTGGGAGCTTTACGGCAACCGTGCGTTGATCCGGGGAAACTGGAAGGCGATGCTGATCTGGCCCCCGAATGGCGACGGACAATGGTCGTTGTACGACCTCGGTTCAGACCCTGCGGAGATGGACGATCTCGCGGCGCAGTTCCCGGAGCGACTCCAGAGCATGATCGAAGACTGGGAAGCCTATGCCGAGCAGAACGGCATTGCCGTATTCGATGAAGACCTGGGCTACGGCCGATACCCCTAGTACGGGCTGACAGGCGACCACAGGCGCCGCCCGCTGGCGTCAGAGCGTCGCGGCCATCCGGCCAGCCATTTCGACTGAGCCCAGCACGCGCGAAATCTCGACGGCGGTTTCCTTGACCGCCATGAGATGACGCGTTTCCCGATTCGGGTCGTCCGGTTTGGACGGCGTGATCGCCGCCATGGCGGCTTCGATGTGTTCGTGGTGATTAAAAATCGGCACGGTCAACGCCGAGAAACCGGCACCGTGCGGATCCTGCAGAAACTCGTGGTACCGATCCCGGATCCTCGCCATGTCCTGGCGCAGTTCGGCCGGGTCGAAGTCCAGCTCGCGCTCCGTGTTGTGCGACGTGCGCCGGGAAAGAATGCGCTCGCGAACTTCTTCGGGTGAGAACGCGAGGATCATGCGGGCCGTCGGCGATACCGGGACGCGAAAGCGCACGCCGCGCTCGATCTTGGGCCCGAATGGCTTGCCACTGTTGACGGTGGAGACGATCAGGGAGTCACCGCCGGCCGGAATGGCGAGGATGATCGTCTCGGCGATGCGGTTCTTCAGCACGACCATGTAGCGGTACGCGATGTTCGTAATCTCGTACTGGTCGAGCGCTGCGGTTGCCAGGCGGAAGAGGTTCGAGCCGAGCCGGTAGCCGCTGTTGTCCGGCGTCTTTACCACGAGCTCGAGGTCGGCGAGCGTGCTCAGATGCCGCGACACCCGGGCTTTGGTCATACCCAGATGGGCGGCAATGTCGGTCACACGCTGCGGCCGACCGCTTTCTGCCAGGTACTCGAGCAGTCGTACGGCTACGACCACGCTGTGAACAGTGGAAGACTTTGCTGCTATTGCCTTTTCGTCAGCCGCCATCGCGATTGAACCGCATCGTATCGTTACTCATGACGATCCAATTATATCGCATAACGAAACAGGAGCGACAACCCCCTGTGTCAGTCGATGTGCAATGAATACGCTATAAGGCCGCCGACGGCCATTGGCACCGCGAAGATGACGAAGTTCGCCGACATGTCGAAACCGGCCGCAATCAGGTAGCCGGCGACGGCCGGACCAACCACCGCGCCGGAACGACCAAGCCCGATCGCCCAGCCGATACCGGTGGTGCGAATGTTGGTGGGATACAGCTTCGCGGCAACCGCATAGAGACCGGTGAAGCCACCCTGTTGCAGGATGCCGATCAGCAGAATCAGCGCAAGCAGCAGGTTCAGTTCGCGCGGCGCGTACGCGAAGACGACCATGAATGCAGCCGACGTCGCAGCAAGTACAAATATCAGGTTGGTTAATCGGAAGCGCGTGGACAGGTAACTCATCAGGTAGATGCCCACCGCGCCGCCGAGATTAAAATAGAGAAATGCCTGTCGCCCGACCGTGGGTTCGTAGCCGGAATCGTCCATCAGTTTGGGAATCCAGCTCATCAGGAAGTACAGCGCCGCAAAGCACAGGAAAAACGCTGTCCAGAGCGTCAGCGTGCCGGCCCGGTGCTCCGGCGCCAGCAGCTTCAGCATGTTGGCTATCAGACCGGAACTGGACTTCTGCACTGGCGCCGGCGGCAATTCGTCGACTGCGCGACTGCCCATCTTCTCGAGAATCGCGTTTATGCGGGGAAGCGAATTGGTGGGCCGCTTCTCGTACAGATACTTCAGCGACTCCGGCATCAGCAGGAACGCAACG
>CAZMEA010000104.1:0-2726 GCA_964565135.1 uncultured Woeseiaceae bacterium | reverse complement strand
GGGCCGCTTCTCGTACAGATACTTCAGCGACTCCGGCATCAGCAGGAACGCAACGGCGGCCATCAATAACGTGAGGCCACCGCCGAACCAGAACATGCCACGCCAGCCGTAGTCCGGCATGACGTAGCCGGCCACAACGGACGTGAGCATCGCGCCCAGGGGATAGCCCGAGGTCACGATCGCCACGGCCGCTGCGCGATACTTCTCAGGACTGTACTCTGCCGCCAGCGCGGCCTGGCTCGCCAGCATGGCGCCGGCACCCAGCCCGGCGATAAAGCGGAGCAGGATGAACTCGAGGAGACTCGACGCCCGCGCAGTCAGCAGAATGGATGCGGCCACGAGCAGGACGCTTACGATCACCATCGTACGTCGCCCGATTAGGTCGGATATCGGCGCGAGCAGCATGGCTCCGGCCATCATGCCCGCCAGTGCGAAACTGAAAATCCAGCCCAGTTGATCGGGCGTGAGACCGAGCTCGGAGGATACCGACGTCGCAACGACGGCCATTGCGGTGATGTCGAACCCGTCCAGCATGTTCAGGACCAGGCATAGGCCAACCACGAGAAGCTGCTGTGGGCCAAGATGACCCTGGTCGACCACGTCTGCGACGAAGGAGTCGCCGCTCAGCGTCTTTGTTGTTGTCATTTAGTGCACGCCAGCTGCTGTCGTTTGCACTGTAGATAAAGGAAGCATGAGCAGCAAGGCATACCGGCGTCCGGCAGTCACTCCGTCTACCGACGAAACTCCGCGCGTTCCCAGAACTCTTCTAGCTTGCCGTCCAGGTACAGGGAACGGAAGAACGAGTATGGATCGCAGCCAACGGTTGTAATGACCGTCGGCGTGAAATCGCGGTCCATGACCCGTCGGTGATACGGCGGCCGGGTGTAATTCTTGGGATCGTGAACCCACATGTCCGTGTGCAGGTAGCCACGACTGTCGAGGTAGAAATGTTCGACGGTGTAGGCGTCCTCGGACACGGGCTGGCCGCGCGTGCTCATGAAAGCCGGACTAAGCTCGGTCGTCGTGATGACCAGCGTCTCTCCGTGCCATTTGCCACGGGAGAACCCGAGCGAGGAGTTAGTTTCGGTATCGGGAAACTCGCGATCGTCCAGGTAGACGCGACGAACCAGGTCGGCACCGTAGACAATCAGGATGTGGTCGCGTGCATGGATGATCTCCGTGGCGTACGGATACCCCGTCGCCATGACGAGTCCCATCGGTGCGCAACGAATGTTCGGGTTGTCCATCTCTTCGTAGCTGTCGATGGTCGCCTGCCCAACCTCGGTCATGGCGAAATCAAGCTTTCGCACCGGCCATTGTCCGGTCGCCCGGTTCCAGACGCCGGACAGGTCGACGGGGTCCGGGGCAGCGTCGGCGTCAAAATAGGACTCTGCTGCTCTCGCGCCGGTGAACGCGCCGCCGCGCATGGGATCACCAAGGAAATTGATATCGCCGTTGTGGCTGACCTCTCCCTGCAGGCGCCCGTCCACTGTCAGGGTGCCGCGGAGCGTGCTGACGTGCGTAGTGTCGAACAGCGTTTTCCAGTCGATATCGAGCTCGAATGCATCGCCGTCGATGCGCACGGGCGCTGGCCCGTTATACACATACGCAACGATCTCACCGTCCTGCTCCTCGAAGCTCAGATCAATGTGCGCAGCGGCACCGCCAAAGGCGAAACCGTACGCCGTGATGTCCCACTCGCCGAGGAAATCACGTTCGGCTGCGATCGTTGCCTGTGCGAAGAGCAGCGCTCCGGTCAGGCACATCCACCGATGTCGACTAGTCATCGCCCGCCGCTCCCAGCGCCAGCGCCGCCGCGCTCGCGCTGCCTTCGTTGCTTCCCTGGGCAAACTCGGCCTCGATGCGCAGGGTTACCTGGTCGGACACGGCGGGTATGAAACGATCAAGCTCGAACTCCGAACGATTCAGCGTGCCCGTCGCCGAAACGCCGATGACCGGTTTGTTGGTGATCGGATTCGTCATCGCACCGTTGATCTTCACGTCCAGCGACAGGGGTCTCGAGATTCCGCGTATCGTGATCACTCCCTGCAGCATGCCACCTTCGGCCGAAGCCATGTCCATGCTATCGGCGACGAAGGTGATGTGCGGGAACTTTGCGGCGTTAAAGAACTTCGGCGACGCCAGCTCCTCATCGAAGTAGTCGATGTTCGAGCGAATGGAATCGACAGCAATCGAAATCGCCACCTGGCTGTCTCCCGGGCTCCCGGCATTCAATGTCAGCTCGCCGTCGACGTCAGCCGCACGAAGCCGCGGATAGGACAGGCCCTGGTGCAGGTAGGAGAACGATACGTACGTGTGCCCCTTGTCGATGGCATACACACCGGAGGGAATGCCGAGACCTGAATCGTCCTGGGCAAAGGCTGGCGCCGCTACGATTAACAAGACGACCTGAAGGATTCTCATTGCGCGCCTCCTGCCGCGTCCGGCTGCCGGTCAGCGCGCACAAACTCGACCTGGATATCGACGTCCAGCTCGTCGCTGACGAACTCGCTGTACGCGGTCAGCCCGAAGTCCGAGCGCCGCAGCACGCCGGTCGCGGAAAAACCGATCATTTCCTTGCGTGTGAATCGGTTCATTGCAGCGTCGTTTATGCTGACGTCGAGTTCAACAGGCTGGGTCATTCCGATAACGGTCAACTCACCGCGCAGCACTCCCGTCGTTTCCGTTTTAGCCTCGTACGCCGTGCTCGAGAACGTTATCCGGGG
>CAZMEA010000103.1:0-7825 GCA_964565135.1 uncultured Woeseiaceae bacterium | reverse complement strand
ACTGGGCGGAGAACGACGCGGGCCTCGAGCACGTACTCAATCGCATTCGCGAATTTGCCGGGCTACACGGCGAACGGTATTGGCGTCCGTCGCCGCTGCTGGAGCGCGTAGTCGCAGACGGTTCGAGCCTGAGCGAAGCCGCGGCCTCCTGAGGCGGCGTTTCGCGCACCGGTAACCTGGCCTTGGACCTGGCAAGTCTCAACGCCGGGCTTGTCGCTGCGGTCCTGGCGCTGATTGCGCTCGGCTCATGGATCAAGGGTTTGACGGGCATGGGCCTGCCGATATTCGCGGTGCCGGCCGTCGCAACGCTGACCTCCGTCGAGGAAGCCGTCGTACTCATGATTCTCCCGGGTCTTGGCGCCAATTTGTGGCTCATCGTCAGTCACCGACGATTCGGCGAAACGATCAACCGCCACAAGCCGTTCATGATCGCCGGCCTGCTTGGCGGCGTGGCCGGCACGCTGTTGCTCGACAAGATCGATGACCGCTGGCTGAAGTCGCTGCTGGCCGCCTGGCTTGCCGTGTATCTGCTACAGCGCCTGTTCGTCAAGCGGACGCGACTGCAGTTTCAACCGACGGGACCCGTCGCCGGAGTCATCGGTGCGATCGCGGGAACGACGCAGGGCGCCGTCGGCATCTCGTCGCAGATCGTGGCCCCGTACTTCAACAACCGGGATCTCGAACCGGGCGCTTACGCCTTCCTGATGGCGACCGCCTTTATGGTGTTCTCGGTAGGTCAGCTGATTGCAGCGGCAGCCGGCGGCCTGTTCACAACGGATCGCCTCGCAATCGGTGCCGCGGCGCTGATACCGGTCGCAATCTTCACGCAGCTGGGCATACGCTATTCGAGCAGGGTTTCACGAGACGCGTTTCAGAAGATTCTGCTCGGCGTGTTCATACTGATGGAGCTGAGGCTCGTCTGGGACGTGCTCTAGCGGAGCGTCGCCAATCCCGGGGGCCCTTCCGTCGTGTTGCGTATCTGCACCCGTCCCTGCTGACACGCGCCCGGGTAAGCACCGTCGACAGCGCAACGATCGGACGAATGCGCAGCGATGCCGCTGTCCCGAGGGGGCGTGTACGCGACCAGCGGCAACGGAAGCGTTCAGATCCGCATGTTGCACCCTGCCCGGGCGACGTTCGCAAGTGTCAGACGTTGCGTACAGAATCCCAAGCTAGCCTGTGCTCATGTAAGGGATGAGCCGGCCGAGCAACAGGACGCCGGTCCAGGTCAACAGAGAAACGCCGGCAATGGTCTTCGCCAGCGCAGGCGTGTCGGCATGCTCGTCCCAGGTACCAATGACCGGGTGCAGCTTCCAGTAGTACCAGGCAGCATTGAAGCCGGCGATAACGATCAACACCATCTTGATTTGGAAGCCCGCGTGCACTGCATAGCGGAATGGGTCGCCAAAAAAGAACAGCACGCCTGTGATCAGATTCAATGCAAAGCCGACGAAGACCCACGGCAGCATGGCATGCGTTGCGTGAATATTGATGCCGCGGAAAAAGCCCATGAGCCGCAAATCAATGATGATCAGCGCACCGAGCAGCAGTGACAAGCCGACAAAGTGAACGATCTCCATCAGTGGCCACAACCAGGCAACGCTCGTCACCAATGTGTGGATCGCGCCGCCCTCAATGGACTGTGCAAGTGATTCCATCATGTCCCGCTCCAGTTAAAGGTGGACTCAAACCAGGTAGGCGATGAGCCGACCCGTGACGATGGCGCCGATCCACATCGTCAATGAAACCGCAGCGACCGCCTTTGTACCGCCGCTGATCGCCCGATCGACGCCAGCAGCGCCGGCATCACGCAGCCTGCGCTGAATGATCGCCGCCAGAATGACGCCGATGAAGATCATCGTTATCTTGATCAGGAACGGCCGATTGGTAATCAAGTAGCTGGCCTGCGAAGTGAACAGGAGGGCGCCAGACATGGCGTTGAGCACAAAGCCGATCCAGGCAAACCTGACGGCGGGCAGCAGGCTGTCAATGCGAATCTGCCGAAAGGAACCGAGCAGCCGCATATCCAGCATGATGAAGACGCCTGCCAGTATTGCCAAGCCCATAACGTGCAGACTGAGGAGAAACGGGTAGGCCCACAGGGACTCACCGACCCACAGGGCCAGCGGCGTCTCCTCGAGCCAGTACATTGTCTCCATGCGTATCCCCCAATTGCAGAAACGACCATAGTAACGCTTGCCAGGCGAAACCCCTCTGCCACAAACGTTTTGCCGCGTTTCGCCGTGCCGGGCGTTACGCGCTATGCAAGCAATACCGATAAAAGTAGCATCAGGGCGACTGCAACCCAGAATCGTGGAGGCGTTGAGGTCCCGCCACGACCGACCGCCAGTCAACAACCCAGATTGAAAAGCACGCCGAATTCCAGCCGTGCATCAACCGTTTATGGCCGCCCACAGGCGCTGCTGGCTGGAAGAGAGCGGACTGCGCAAATCGATTGCCAACATCAACTCAGTCTGGGAGGAACGCATCCGACTTGCCTTCCACGGGTTAAGACATACCCCGGGAAGAGAGGCACCAAAAGGCGAGGACCCTGACTCGAATCCGGTTTGGGAAGCACATCATCAGGACCTTCACATTGCCCTGATATTGCCTTGCAGCTCCGACATCCTCTTGACGTACGGTGCCGAAGTGCACCAACGCGCTTTCCGATGTACGAACCTGTCCGAGGTCACTGTGAATGACAGCAAGGACGAATTGGACGAACATCAGTGCCTTCAGGCTGCCGTACTGAACCAGGGCAGCGGAAGGGGCCTTTTGATGGCTATTATTTATCAGAGAATGAAAGATGGCAGAAGAGATCAAGGTTGCGGTAATCCCCGGTGACGGCATTGGCAAAGAGGTGATGCCGGAAGGCATACGCGTACTGGAATCCGCCGGCAGGAAGCACAATCTGCAGTTCGATTGGAAGAACTTCGACTGGTCCTGCGAGACCTATCTGAAGACCGGGCGCATGATGCCCGAGGACGGCATCGAGCAGCTGCGCCCGTTCGATGCCGTCTACCTCGGCGCGGCCGGGTTTCCAACCGTACCCGATCACGTTTCGCTGTGGGGTCTTTTGATCCCGATCCGTCGCGAATTCAATCAGTACATCAACCTGCGTCCCGTACGGCTGTTCGACGGCGTGCCCTGCCCTCTCGCAGGTCAGGAGCCCGGCGATATTGATTTCTACGTCGTTCGGGAGAACGTCGAAGGTGAGTACTCAAATATCGGCGGGATTCAGTACGAAGGCACCGAGGACGAGATTGTCGTCCAGCAAAGTGTGTTTACGCGCCGCGGCACCGACCGTGTGCTCCGTTATGCCTTCGAACTGGCCATGACCCGCGACGCAAAACGGGTCAGTTCGGCAACGAAATCCAACGGTATCGTGCACTCGATGCCTTATTGGGACAGCCGCTTCGAGGCGATGGCGAAGGAATACCCGGAGGTCGACTCCGAGCAGTACCACATCGACATTCTTACGGCCAACTTCGTCAGGATGCCCAATCATTTCGACGTGGTTGTCGGCAGCAACCTGTTCGGCGACATCCTCTCCGACCTTGGACCTGCATGCACCGGTACGATCGCGATCGCGCCGTCAGCCAATCTCAACCCGACGCGCGAACATCCGTCGATGTTCGAGCCAGTGCACGGTTCTGCACCGGACATCTTCGGCCAGAAGATCGCCAACCCGATCGGCACCATCTGGGCGGGCGCGATGCTGCTGCACCACCTGGGGCATCGGGGCGCGCATGACTCGATCATGGGCGCGATTGAACGAATCCTTCGGGAAGGTGAGCAGCTGACCCCGGACATGGGCGGCAAAGCCAGCACCGACGAGCTCGGCCGGGCGATAGCCGAGGCGATTTGACGGCCGACCGGTACCAAAGCACCAGAATGCCTTCGGACCGGTATCTGCATGACTGGTCCCACCCGGGTTCTACTGGCCGGAAGCACGGCGGCTTCGACCTGCGATTTCGGTGCCGCGATGCCGTCAGTAAGTCGCTGATCGATCCCCTCGAAACCAACGACGCTTGCGTTCACCCTACCGGCTTCCGCTTGGACGAGTGCTTTATTGCCTGCCGCGCGAAACATCGTCAGACTTTGAATACTCAGTCAGCAATCGACCGTAGAGAGTGAACCCTCGGAAATCGGAGACTGTCGGCCCGAACGCGGGAATTGCAGTGAATACCGCGGCAACTGACCGCAAGAGCCACGTATTCGACCAGCCGGACTCCTTCGGCTGGCTGTCAATTGCCCTTCACTGGTTAAGCGCGGCCATCGTTATTGCGATGTGGGTCATCGGTCAGAATATCTCGGTGCAGCCGGACGGTTCGCCGGATTTCTTTCGCGAACTTCATGTGATCCTCGGCCTGGGTGCCTGGGTCTTGTTGGCCGGTCGCATCGCCTGGCGACTGCGGGTAGCGCACCCGCACTCGGCGGGCATCAGCGATAGAACGCACCGCTTCGCCCGGGCATTTCACTACGGGATGCTGGCCTTTCTGTCATTGCTCATCGTGAGCGGCCCTGTTGCCGCCTGGGCCGATGCTGCCAGCACCGTTGCAACGTCCGCGCAGACGGTGCACAGATATGCAGGTAACGCGCTGTTCGTGCTCGTGCTATTGCACGTGCTTGGCGCACTGAAACACGTCATGTTTCATCAGGATGATTCACTCGTACGGATGCTCTGGCCCAAGCGTTAGCTTTCAACGGCGAACGGCGATTCAGTACTCGGCCCCAAGATCGATTTCGATAATGCGGTCGTAGAAACCCGCGGTCTCCAGAGTAATCGTGATCGGGTCGGCTTCGAGATTCAGCCAGAACCAGCCGTGCTCCCCGCTGTAGGGTGCGACGATAGTCCCCGCTGCTGCGGTGCCCTCGCCTTCTTCGTAACGCGTAAAGAACTCGTCGCCGAACGCCTCGTCGTGGGCATGCATATCGTAATAGGCGAGCCCGCCTTCGACAGACCAGCTGAAGCTCAGCGCATCGCCTTGTTCCATCAGCGCTTTGTACTCGACCGAGCCGTCGCCGGGGATAACGACCGTCGTGGTCTCCTGGCGCCACTCGCGACGGCCTTTGACGAAATTGTCGCCGGACATCGACGGAAGTGCGGTACCGAACTCATCGTACTCGACCTCGACATCGTCAGGGCTGAGGAAGCGCATCGACACGGCCGGCTCACCCATTTTCGATCCAGCGACAGCCGGTTCACCCGCGTCCACGGCAACGCCCGCGGTCGCTGCAGCTGGCTCGGCGGCCGGCGGCGCGCTGTCGGTTTTTACCACCGCGGCACCGATCAGTGCGCCGAGAATCAGGGTCGCAATCACGACGAGAAAGAGGGTCGATTTACTCATTGGTTTCTCCGTATTGGCCGGCGCCGAACCGTCGGGCAGCCGGCTCAGACTTCCATATACAGCAACAGCTGGTAGAACATGAGGCTCGCACCGCCGAGCATCAGCCCCACGTTGACGGCCTGACCGACGCCACCCTGCTTCGTCTGCGCCGGCAGCAGTTTCAGGATCAGCACGATAACGGTGAGGGCAAGTATCTGCCCGAGCTCTACGCCCAGGTTGAAAGACAGGAGATTGGCGACGAGTCCGTCCGCGTGCAGGCCGAGCTCCTGCAGCTTTGTGGCGAGCCCTAGGCCGTGAAACAACCCGAAGATGCCGATCGCCACGCGCTCGTCCGGCGGCGGTGCACCGAACGCCGTCTGAAATCCGTTTAGATTGTCGAATCCCTTGTAGATCA
This sequence comes from uncultured Woeseiaceae bacterium, assembly GCA_964565135.1. Lineage (GTDB taxonomy): Bacteria > Pseudomonadota > Gammaproteobacteria > Steroidobacterales > Woeseiaceae > JBFGFX01. The sequence continues at coordinate 2,080 of CAZMEA010000103.1, read as the reverse complement.
CTGAAAAACCGATAACTGCGTCGACGAGGAACGGATTGACGTTCAGCTCACCCAGGACACCGATTATCAACGTCAGACTGTGACCTATCGAGAACAGGCTGACGTACAGCACGATCGACCGCAGGCTATTGAGGTAGAAGATCACACCAAGCAAAAAGAGCAAGTGATCGTAGCCCGTGTACATGTGCTTGGCGCCGAGCCAGGCGTAAAGTCCGAAATGCCAGCCGGTCTTTCCGGCGATGCGGCGGGCGTCCTCGACAGACACGTTATGCGCGCTGGCATAAGGTACATACAGGACGACCAGAAACAGCATCGCGAACGCGAGCAGCGTCCAGGGGATTCTTATTCTGTTTGCCTTCACACTGTCGATAGTGCCTCGTCTGTCGAAACGTGCTTCGGGCGCGGCTGTGACATTACAAGACGTCGATTCAACCGCCAGCGCCAGCTGCGATCCGGTTGCATACCGACGACACCGAGACTGCGAGAGTCGGCCTGTCGTCGACGCTTCGCCTGTCCGCGATACTCGACAGCGTAACCGAACAGGCCAACCCGACGCAGGCAGTCGCAGCCGCAAGTCTCGTTGTGCGCATCGATCAGCCCGATGCCGGAATCACTGACGCCCCCAACCGTGGCGAGCTCCGAAATCGGGTCGATTCGGCCTCGAGGGGGTCGTATTGCCAGCCCGGCGTTGTTTGTATTAGCGTATTCGTATTCTCGGCCGTGTGCCGACTGCTGGCGGTGCCCAAAGGGCCGCCCATACCCGGAAAAGGGAGACCATGATGCTGACCCGGCGCGAGTACCTGAAGACCTGCGCACTTCTAGGCGCGACCAGTGCCCTTCCCAGTGGCGTGGCGCGCGCCCTGGAGCCAGACGACCTGATAACCCGTGCGATTCCCAAAACGGGAGAGCAGCTGCCGGTCGTGGGACTTGGCAGCTCGGCCACCTTCCGCCAGGTTGCTCAGAGCGAGGACTACTCTGCGCTGGCGAACGTCATGCAGACGCTGCTGGACAACGGTGGCACCGTGTTTGACACCGCTCCTTCCTACGGCGCCTCTGAAGAGGTGTCGGGACAGATTGCACGCGATGCCGGCACGACCGACAGCATTTTCTGGGCGACGAAAGTGAACGTCGCACCGCGCGGAGGCGGCAAGGCAGACGCCGATCGCGCACGCGCCCAGCTGGCCGACTCGTTCCGTTTCATCGGCAAAGAGCCGATCGATCTCATCCAGGTCCACAACCTCGGCGACCTCCCCACACAGATGCCACTGCTCCAGGAGCTGAAGCAGGAGGGCAAGGTGCGCTACATCGGCACGACGGTCACGAGAACGTCTCGCTACGCGGAGCTCGTGCAGGCAATGCGCGACTATCCGGTCGACTTCATTGGCGTGGACTACGCCGTCGATAACCGGGTGGCAGCGGAAAGCGTCCTCCCGGCGGCACAGGAGCTTGGCGTGGCAACCCTTATCTACGTTCCGTTCGGCCGTAGCCGCCTGTTCTCACGGACACGCGGTGTGGACATCCCGGAGTGGGCCCAGGAGTACGGCATCGACACCTGGGGCAAGTTCTTTCTGAAGTACGTGATCTCGCACGAGGCTGTCACCTGCGTAACGCCGGCCACGAGCAAGCCGAAGAACATGCTGGACAACATCGGTGCGGCATACGGCGAGCTGCCGGACGCGGCGGCGCGGCGACGAATGGAAGAGTTCATCGACGGACTGCCCGCAGCCTGACGCACTCGCGCAACCATCGGCTTCACCGTCCCATCTGACGTCACGGCGACCTGGACGACTGACCCACGAATCAGATAAGACGAAACGGGTCCCGATAGCTCGATCCCGGGCCTTGAATTGTCTCGCTGGCAGACCGGCCTTCCGGCCGTCGAACGTCTGGCGCTACGCTTCGAACAGGTAGGTGAACTTCGCGATGACCTGCTCGCTCGCATTTATCGCGGGCGACAAGCCGGGCAGCTCGTTACGGTTGTACACGACGTAGAGATAGGACAACGGCCGGTACTCCCAGGCGAGTCGGACATTCCAGTTGCTCTGATCGGCAACGCTGTTTTGCTGATAAAACGCACTGA
>CAZMEA010000102.1:0-7879 GCA_964565135.1 uncultured Woeseiaceae bacterium | reverse complement strand
AGGCGCATGACAGACCCTTTGCCGAACTGCTTTTCGATTTGCCCGAGGGCTGCGGCGAGCGCTTTCTTACGATTTTCATCCATTGTGCGGGACCACTCCGATTGCTTGAGTCGATGCGTGAATCAATAGGCCATTATTTCACACTTCAAATAGCCACTGCAGAGCGGGAACGCCGCGAATCTTTGGCGTTCATGAAGAAACTCGCCGAAGCTATTGTTTCAGCGGACGGTACTGCACACCGTCGCGGGTGGAGACCGATTCCACCAGATCGAATTCACTGAACGTCAGCTCGAGCGGGCGCGCCAGACTCAGCGGTTCGAAGCTCCGTGCGGCGCGAACCGCGGTGATGTGCGGCCGGTACGTGCCGGCTTCCGGCTCGATGCCGAGCGGTTCGAGAGCCGACTGCAGCCGGGTCACCAGCTGTCCAAGCGCCAACGGTACGGACACCGCCTGCAGGCAGGCGATCTTCGGCCGCTGCCAGAACACCAGCTTGTCGAAACGCAGCCGGACCTCCTCCATATCGACCGTCGATCGGGTCTCGAGCAGCGACGCGACCCGCTCAGCCGGCTGGTTACCGAGAAACACGAGCGTCACGTGCCAGTTGCCGCGCGGCACAGCCCTGCCCTCCACCTGGCGGGCAAGCGGCGCCATCGTGTCCCGCAGCCGCTCCCGTTGCCGATCGTCCGGCCACAACGCAAAGAACAGGCGTTTGTCGCTCACCCCGTCGATCCGGCGCCTTTCGCGCAGCAGTCTCTGGCACGTGAGCGCAGCCCCTGCAGCGCGATGACGACGGCGCGTTCGCGGACGGCATCGCGGTTGCCGGACAACTGGTGCACTTCTGCGTCGGTATGAATGACGTTCTCGCCTTTGCACGACCAGGCAAACCAGACGGTGCCAACGGGCTTGTCGGCGCTGCCACCAGACGGTCCTGCGATGCCGCTGACGGCAACCGAGCAGTGGGCGCCGCTGACATCGAGCACGCCTTCCGCCATTTCGCGAACCGTCGACTCGCTGACGGCGCCGTAGGACTCGAGAGTCGCAGGCCGGACGCCAAGCAGCGTCATCTTCGCGGTGTTGCTGTAGGTGACGAGGCCGTAGCCGAGGCAGGCGGAGCTGCCGGGAATGTCGGTGATTGCTTTGGCAATCCAGCCGCCGGTACAGGATTCGGCCGTTGCTAGCGTCAGCCCGGCCTGGGCGTACTCGTCGACCACGGCCGTCGCGAGCGCATCGATGACATCCTGATCAGCCATTCAGCAGGGACCGGTACAGCTTGAGATGTGCTTCGATCATAGGCGCGGTCGACAGATTGGCTCGTGCATGCGCTCGTGCCGCTTTAGCGTAGCGGGCGCGTGTGGCGGTGTCATCCAGCAGGCTTGCGATTGCCGAAGCAAGCGCTGACACGTCCGCATCTGGGACCAGCAGACCGGTCTGCGCATGATTCACGATTTCGGGCAGGCCGCCCGCCTCGAATGCGACGACCGGCACGCCGGCGGCCTGCGCCTTCAGCGCAATCACACCAAGCCCTTCCGCCGACGCCGTATGCACGAGCAGGTCGAAGGCGCCGAGCATCTCGTCGAGGTCGTCACGGAAGCCGCCGAAGCGAACGATGTCGCTGAGACCCTGTTGGCCGGCCTGCCACTTCAACGCCACCTCGTCCGGTCCCTGGCCGCAGATCACGGCCCTGAGATTCGGATACTCAGGTTTCAGGCGCGCCAGTGCGTCGAGCAGCAGGCCCTGACCCTTTCGCGGAATCAGCTGTGCGGCCGACAAAATGACCGTCGCATCAGCCGGCAGGTCGAACGTGTCGGCAAGTACTTGCCTGTCGGCCACTTCGTCAAACCGATCGACGTCGACCGCGCTGCGAATCACCACGATCACCTCCTCGGGAACGCCGCTTGCCAGTAGCGCCTTGCGGATCGCCTCGGAAATGGCAACGACACGCGCGAACTTGCGATAGCGGAGCCTGGCAAGAAACGGTGGATCCGGGTTGTCGACCCGGCGTGAGACGACGGCAGGTATGCCCTCTTTCGCGGCGGCACGACCGCCCAGAATGTCGGCTCCCCGACGGCTGTGGCAGTGCACGATGTCCGGCCGAAGACGGGAGAGCAAACGACGCAGCCGCGACAGGAACAAGACGTCCAGGTCGCCGTTGCAGGGGATCGTTTCGACGGCGACCCCGAGCGCCCTGGCCGCCGGTGCAATCGCACTGTCCGGTGGACAGACAAGCAGGGTGTCGACGCCCCGACGCGTCAGCCCTTCGGTCAGATACAGGACTTGCTGCGCACCGCCATAGAGGTGGCGGCCGGTTTCGACGTGCAGGGTCTTCATCGCGTTTCAGTGAACTTCGGTCGGACGGGCGGCGATGGATTTAGCCAAACCCAGAGGCTAGCATGGTCGGCTTTCCTGTCGTCCGTGAAATCCCGAAAGGCAACGATGTCCGCGAAGGTCAGCCCAGTCCACACCCCGATGATGCGCCAGTACCTGGGCATCAAGAAGGACTACCCGGACATGCTCGTGTTCTACCGAATGGGCGACTTTTACGAGCTCTTTTACGACGATGCTAAACGCGCGGCGGAGCTTCTTGATATCACGCTGACGGCCCGCGGCAAGTCGGCCGGCGATCCGATTCCCATGGCGGGCGTGCCGTATCACGCCGCTGAAAGCTATCTTGCGCGGCTCGTTCGCAAAGGTGAGTCCGTGGCGATCTGCGAGCAGATTGGCGACCCGGCGACGAGCAAGGGTCCCGTCGAGCGACAGGTGGCCCGGATAGTGACGCCCGGGACGCTGACCGACGAGGCGCTGCTGCCCGACGATGGAGACAACCTCGTTGCCGGCGTCTTTGCCGATAAAGATGCCGTTGGCGTCGCCTGGCTCGACCTGTCGGGCGGTCGGTTCCGCATGACGGAGCTCGACAGTCTCGACGCGCTCCCTGGCGAGCTGGAACGGCTCCGTCCGGCAGAACTCATTCACAGCGAAGACCAGACCCGGCTGACCGGGCATCTCGCCCGGCGAGATGACGTTCGATCGAATGCGCGTCCGCCCTGGCACTTTGATCTAGACAGCGCACGGCGGCTGCTCACCTCTCAGTTCGGCACGCGCGACCTGTCCGCGTTTGCCTGCGAGGACTACCCGCTCGGCCTGATTGCGGCTGGCGCCCTGCTCCAGTACGTCATCGATACACAGAAGGGTCACCTGCCGCACATCGAGCGGATCGCTGTTGAACGCGGCGATGACGCCATTCACATGGATGCGCCGACCCGCCAGAATCTCGAGCTTGTCTCGTCCATGGGCGGCCGGCCCGAGCACACGCTGGCGGGCATCATGGACACCTGCCGCACGCCGATGGGCAGCCGACTGTTACGTCGCTGGATACAGCGCCCGTTGCGCGATCCCGAGGTGCGCCTCGCGCGCTATCAGGCGATCGACACGCTGCTCGCTTCGCGGACCGCAGAGGCGTTTCAGGAAGCGCTCGGCGGCATAGGCGACATTGAGCGCATCCTTGCGCGGGTCGCCCTGCGTTCGGCGCGGCCCCGGGACCTTGCCCAGCTCGGTCGGGCGCTGGCTGACCTGCCAGGTTTGCAGAAGTCGCTGGCCGAGCTCGATTCGCCGGCGCTTGCGGCGCTGGGCGAGCAGATCTCGACCCATCCCCAATTTGCCAGGGTCCTCGACCGGGCGCTGATCGACAATCCGCCGATGCTCATTCGCGACGGCGGCGTGATTGCGGAAGGCTATGACGATGAGCTGGACGATTTGCGCAACGTCGCCGCCAACGCGGATCAGTACCTGCTGGATCTCGAAGCCCGCGAGAAGTCGCGTACGGGCATCGCGACGCTGAAACTCGGCTACAACCGTGTCCACGGCTACTACATCGAGATCAGTAAGGCACAGGCGGACAAGGCGCCGGTGGAGTATGTGAGACGCCAGACCCTGAAAACGGCCGAGCGCTACATCACACCGGAACTGAAGGAATTCGAGGACAAGGTACTCGGTGCCCGAGAACGCGCTCTGGCACGGGAGAAGGCACTTTACGAACAGCTGCTCGACACGCTGAACGGCGACCTGGCCGGGCTGCAGCGGTCCGCATCGGCGCTTGCCGAACTGGACGTGCTGGTAGCATTCGCCGAGCGTGCCGTCGCACTGAACCTTTCGCGGCCGGAGCTGACCGACGAGCCCTGCCTGCAGATTGAGGGCGGCCGGCATCTGGTGGTCGAGCAGGTGAGCGACCATCCCTTCGTGCCCAACGATCTCGATCTCGACGACGCCACGCGGCTGCTGGTCATCACGGGCCCGAACATGGGCGGTAAGTCGACGTACATGCGCCAGACCGCCCTGATCGCGATCCTTGCTCACGTTGGCAGCTTCGTTCCGGCCGATCGGCTGCGCATCGGTCCGATTGATCGCATCTTTACCCGCATCGGCGCGTCCGATGACCTGGCCGGGGGTCGTTCGACGTTCATGGTCGAGATGACAGAAACGGCCACGATTCTGAACAACGCCACCGACCAGAGCCTTGTCCTCATGGACGAAATTGGCCGCGGCACGAGCACGTTCGATGGACTGTCGCTGGCCTGGGCGGCCGCGCATCGGATGGGCGACAAGCTGCGCGCCTTCACCCTGTTTGCCACGCACTACTTCGAGCTGACGGCGTTAGCGGACATCGTGCCGGGCTGCCGCAACGTGCATCTGGATGCGACCGAACATAAAGGCCAGCTGGTGTTCCTGCACGCCGTTCGCGACGGGCCTGCGAACCAGAGTTATGGACTGCAGGTCGCGGCGCTTGCCGGCGTGCCGAAGGACGTCATCGCTCGCGCCCGCCAGTACCTCGCGAATCTCGAGTCACAGACGCCGAAGGACGGGGCGCAACTGCAGGGCCAGCTGCCGCTGACCCCGGCGCGCGAAGAGCCCGCACCCGATCCGCTGCGTGAAGCGCTCGATGCACTCGACCCGGACTCGCTATCGCCGAGAGAGGCGCTTGACGCGATTTATGCGTTAAAGGACATCGACGACTAGCGCCGAAACGCGCCCTCGGAAAGGAAAGCCGCCGCCTGCTCGACGACCGGATTCGAAAACACCATGCCGGTGTGACTTACGTCGAGAACGAGGTGATCAGTGATGCCCGGCAGCCGCGTTTCCGCGACGGCGACGGTGCCATCGTTGGGTTCATCGAAGCGCGCAAACAATCGGCCGAGGCCCGCGGCCGCGTTGCCGGCGATCACACCGACTTCGCGCTGCACGACCACGCTGCTGGCCCAGGCCACCGTGGACTGGCGGAGCGTTGCATCGGGCAGCGCCTTGCCGAGCAAAAGGCGACCCCATCCGTAACGATGCAGCGACTGAGCCGCCTTGGAACCGCACAAGGGCGAGCCGAGACACACGACCCGGCCACCCGGCAGATTCGGCGCCAGCGCCAGCGCGCGCAGAGCGACGATGCCGCCGAGACTGTGCCCGACCAGGTGTACGCGATCGGCGTCCAGGCTCCGCAGGAATTCAATGAGACTGTGCGCGCTTTCGTCGAGGGTTCGGCGCACGGACGGGTAGCCAAACAAGCGCGCGTCAAAACCGTGATGCTGTTGCAGCCGGCTGCGAACCAGCGCGACCTCCCGGGTTGGCATCCACCAGCCATGCAAACAGACGACGACCTCGGCCATCAGAGTTCGCTGCGCAGCGCCTCCAGCGCCTCGCGATTGGTGTACGACCAAACGGTCTCGATGGCTTCGTCGATATCAACCCACCGGTAGTCCGAGTGCTCGTGCGGATCGAGCTGAATGGTCGGTGTGTCCGGCAGCGCCAGGCGGAACTCGTGCTCGCGGTTAACGGTTATCCCCGGGGCGTAACGTTTGCGCCAGCGCGGGTCGATCTCGAACTCACGAATGACGCCGGTCGGTTCAATGACCCCGTAAGGGCTGAGCCCGGTTTCCTCAGCCAGTTCCCGTACCGCGGTGTCGGCCGGCTGCTCACCCGCCTCCAGGCTGCCGGTGACCGACTGCCAGAAATTGAACGGCTGCACGCGCAGCATGACGAGCACGCTGCGACCCGAGTGAACAACGACGAGTACGGACTCCGGCCTGCGGTACGCGGCCATGCCCGGTTTACTCCGTACGCGGCGCCCGCAGGCGGATGCCGGTTTCCTTGAGCTGGGCGGCCGAGACTTCGCCCGGTGCATCCGTGAGCGGATCGTGGGCGGACTGGGTCTTCGGGAATGCGATGACGTCGCGGATGCTGTCCGCGCCCGCCATCAGCATGACGATGCGATCCAGTCCGAAGGCAATGCCGCCGTGCGGAGGACAGCCGTACTGCAGTGCGCGCAACAGAAAGCCGAACTTCTCCTCGGCCTCTTCGCGGCTGATTTGCAGCAGGTCGAAGACCGCCGACTGAATCTGCTGATCGTGGATACGCACCGAACCGCCGCCGATCTCGGAGCCGTTCAACACCATGTCGTAGGCGCGGGACAGTGCATTGCCAGGGTCAGCCTTCAGCGCCTCTGCGTCGTTCACAGAAGGTGCGGTGAATGGATGGTGCAGCGCCTGCCAGCGACCCGTCTGCGGGTCTTCCTCGAACATCGGGAAGTCGATGACCCAGAGCGGTGCCCAGCCGTCGGCCACGAGCCCGCGATCTTCGCCGACCCGCACGCGCAGCGCGCCCAGCGCATCGTTGACGACCCGGGCCTTGTCGGCGCCGAAGAAAATCAGGTCGCCGTCCTTCGCGCCGGTGCGCTCCAGGATTCCGTCGACGGCGTTGTCCGGCAGGAATTTCAAAATAGGCGACTGCAGGCCATCACGACCCGACGAGACGTCGTTCACCTTGATGTAGGCCAGACCCTTCGCACCGTAGCGACCAACGTAGCTGGTGTAGTCGTCGATTTCCTTGCGCGTCAGGCTCGCTCCGCCGGGAACGCAAAGTGCCGCGACGCGACCCGCAGGATCTTTTGCCGGACCGGCGAACACCTTGAATTCGACGTCCTGCATCAGGTCAGCGACCTCGACGAGTTCGAGATCGATGCGCAAATCGGGTTTGTCGGAACCGAAGCGCTGCATCGCCTCGGCGTAGGTCATGCGCGGGAACGGATCTGCGAGGTCGACGTCGAGCACCGTCTTGAAGACGCTGCGAATCAGACTCTCCATCGTGTTGGTAACGATGGCCTCGTCGACGAAACTCATTTCGATATCGAGCTGCGTGAACTCGGGCTGACGATCGGCGCGCAGGTCCTCGTCGCGGAAGCAGCGAACGATCTGATAGTAGCGGTCAAAGCCCGACATCATCAGCAACTGCTTGAAGATCTGCGGCGACTGCGGCAGTGCAAAGAACTTGCCGGGATGCGTGCGGCTCGGAACGATATAGTCGCGTGCACCCTCGGGCGTCGCACGCGTCAGCATTGGCGTTTCGATGTCACAGAATCCGTCGTCATCGAGGAAGTTGCGCATGGCACGGGTCACCGCATGACGCAGGCGCAGATTGCCGAGCATGTTTTCGCGACGAAGGTCCAGGTAGCGATAGGTGAGCCGCAGCTCCTCGTTCGCGTCCTCGTCGTGATGAAACGGCGGCGTCTCGGAGCGGTTCAGAATCTCAAGCTCTTGCGCCAGGACCTCGACGTGGCCCGTCTTCATTTTGGGATTGATCGTGCCCTCGGGACGCTCGCGCACCCGGCCGCGAACCGACAGGACGAACTCGCTGCGAATGCGCTCTGCGTCGGCGAAGATGTCGGGCCGATCAGGATCAAAGACGATCTGCAGCAGACCTTCCCGGTCGCGCAGGTCAACGAAGATCACGCCACCGTGGTCGCGACGTCGGTGGACCCAGCCACAGACAGACACCTCCTCTCCGATGAGGCTCTGCTCGACGTCTCCGCAATAATGGCTGCGCATGCTAAAAATCCGGGGAA
>CAZMEA010000101.1:0-7897 GCA_964565135.1 uncultured Woeseiaceae bacterium | reverse complement strand
AACGCCTGCGGCGTCGTCACTTCGTGAATCAGGTGCAGGTCGATGTAAAGGATCGCCGGCGTATCGTCCGTTTCCGGACGCACGACGTGATCGGACCATACCTTGTCGAACAGGGTTCGCGGCATCGAGGGGGTCATTGAGTACGGCTTTCTGTGACGGGTGGTTGATCCGGTTCGGTGGTCAGCTGCCAGTCGCCGCGGCGGGCGTGGCGACGTCGACAGCTTCGAGCCAGCCTTCGGTGTCGTCTGTCTCGCCGCTGAACAGGCCGAAAAACGCCGATTGGAGCTGTTCGGTGATCGGACCGCGGCGCCCGGCACCGACTTCAATATTGTCCACCGAGCGAATTGGCGTGATCTCTGCGGCCGTGCCCGTGAAGAACATCTCGTCCGCAAGATACAGCGCCTCGCGCGGTATTGAGCGTTCTTCGACGGTAAGACCCTGGCGACGGATCAGCTGCATGATCGTGTCACGGGTGATGCCCGTGAGAATGGAGGACGTCGACGGCGGCGTCATGATGCGTCCGTCGCGAATGACGAACAGATTCTCGCCCGCACCTTCGCTGACCGTGCCATCGGTCGACAACGCAATGCCCTCAGCAAAACCCCGTTGCTTGGCCTCGACACTGATCAACTGACTGGACAGATAGTTGCCGCCAGCCTTGGCGAGTGCGGGAAGGGTATTCGGTGCAACTCGCTGCCAGCTCGATACGCACACGTCGACACCCTTCTCGAGACCGTCCTTACCGAGGTAGGCACCCCATTCCCACGCTGCGATGGCGACGTCGACCGGATGATCCGCCTTGGGTGCCAGACCGATTTCGCCGTAACCGCGCATGGCAATCGGGCGAATGTAGGCGCCATTGACCAGCTTGTTTGCAATGATCACTTCCTTGCACACGTCGATCAGTTCGTCGAGCGAATAGGGAATCGGCATCCGATAGATCTTCGCCGAGTCGTAGAGTCGCTGCATGTGGTCGGTCAGCCGGAACACCTTCGGTCCATCCGGTGTCTTGTAAACCCGGATGCCCTCGAAAACCGACGAGCCGTAATGCAGTGCATGGGTCAGCACATGCACCTGCGCCTGATCCCAGGGAACGAGTTCGCCGTTGAACCAGATCAGTTTTCCACCTTCAAACATGCGTGATCTCCGACGGCCGAGACCGTCAAAAACGGGGCCGATACTTTAACAGGGCACTAGAGCGTGCGCAGCCAGATCGGCACGAACAATATGCTAATCAGGGTAGGGAGCGCGTCAAATCGATGCTCGATTCACATCGCTGGAAGGTGGCGCATCGACGATACCGCGCTCCCGCCTGCGAAGGATGCGATTGATGACCTCCAGGTAGGCACGACTCCCGGCTTCGACGATATCCACACTCGCACCATGTCCTCGATAGGGCTGGCCCTGATGCTCGACGGTTACGGTTACTTCGCCCTGGGCATCGTCACCGACCGTCGCGCTATGCAGCTCGAAGTTGCGTAGCGTCAGGGTGACGCCCGTAATCCTCTCCAGCGCAGCAAACGCCGCTTCAACCGGGCCCGATGCCGTCGTGGATTCAACCTGTTCCGCTCCGTCTTCCGACAGCAACGTGATACTTGCCGAGGCGTCGCTATCGGTTTCAGAGGTCACCGACATTGACTTCATCGTCCACGGGCCGGCGGACGAGTTATCAACATTCATGATGATCGCCTCGATGTCGCCGTCGTACATGTCCTTCTTCTTGTCCGCGAGCTTCTTGAACTCCTGGAACGCACGATTGACCTCGAAGTCGTCGAGATCGAAGCCAAGCTCCTGTACCCGATCGCGGAACGCGTGCCGTCCACTATGTTTGCCGAGCACCAGGTTGGAGTCGCTCAAACCGACGTCTGCCGGGCGCATGATCTCGTAGGTCGACGCGTGCTGGAGCATGCCGTGCTGGTGAATGCCGGCCTCATGGGCGAAGGCGTTTTCACCAACGATCGCCTTGTTGCGCGGGATCTGCATACCGGTGATGCCGGATACCAATCGAGCGGTCGGGTACAGGCGGGTCGTCTCAATACCGGTTTCCACACCGAAGTACTCGCTGCGCGTATTGATCGCCATAACCACTTCTTCGAGAGAGCAGTTGCCGGCCCGTTCGCCGATGCCGTTGATCGTACATTCGATCTGTCGGGCGCCACCCTTCACCGCCGCAAGGCTGTTGGCAACGGCCATACCCAGGTCGTTGTGGCAATGGACACTCAGAGTGATGTCGTCAATGCCCGGAACGTGTTCCTTGAGGTAACGAAACAGTCGATCGAACTCGGACGGGACCGTGTAACCCACAGTATCCGGGATATTGACGGTGGTCGCGCCGGCCTCGACGGCCGCGGTCACAACCTCGGCCAGATACGACAGTTCGGTGCGGGATGCATCTTCGGGTGAGAACTCGACGTCGTCGCAAAACTCTCGCGCGAGACGGATCGCACCGACCGCGCTCTTGATGATCTCCTCTTTCGCCATCTTGAGCTTGTATTCGCGATGGATCGCGCTGGTTGCCACGAACACGTGAATCCGATGGCTGTCCGCACCTTTTACAGCGGCGTGCACTTTTTCGATGTCGTCCGGATTACACCGCGCGAGACCACAGATCGTCGGGCCAAAGTTCTCGTCTGCGATGGCCTTCACCGCCTCAAAGTCTCCGGGTGACGCTGCCGGGAATCCGGCTTCGATGATGTCGACACGAAGGTCCGCAAGCGCCTTGGCCACACGTAGCTTCTCGCGCAGCGTCATGCTGCAGCCCGGTGCCTGTTCGCCATCTCGCAAGGTCGTATCGAAGATCTTTACGCGGTTATCGCTCATCGGTCCTTATCCCGTAGTGGAGTTTCGAGGTGTGGTCTTGTTGATCAGCCTTCCAGCCAGTCCATACGACCACGGAGATTTGCGCCAACTTTCTCGATCGGGTGTTCGAGGTCCTCGGCCATCATGCGTTTGAATTCGGCACCCCCGGATTCGCTCTCTGCGATCCAGTTACGTGCGAAGGTGCCATCCTGAATGTCCGTCAGCACGTCCTTCATCCGGGCCCGCGCGTGCTCATCGACAACCCGCTTACCGCTCACCAGGTCGCCGTACGCTGCCGTGTCGCTGATGAACTCGTGCATCTTCCTGAGGCCGCCTTCGTGAAGCAGATCCACAATCAGCTTCAGCTCATGCATACATTCGTAGTAGGCCACCTCCGGCTGATAACCGGCCTCAACCAGCGTTTCGAAGCCCGCGACCACCAGTTCGGTCGCACCGCCGCACAGGACAGCCTGCTCGCCGAACAGGTCCGTTTCCGTCTCTTCCGCGAAGGTGGTCTCGATGACTCCGGCACGCGCGCCGCCGATTCCGGCGGAGTAGGCCAGGGCCAGCTGCAACGCATTGCCGGTGCTGTCGGCCTCAACGGCGACCAGGCAGGGCACACCGTGTCCTTCTTCGTACTGGCGACGTACCAGGCCGCCAGGTCCTTTCGGCGCAATAAGCGTCACGTCCAGGTCGGCGCGAGGCTCGATGCGCTTGTAGTGGATATTGAAGCCATGGGCGAACATCAGCATTGAGCCCTGTTCGAGCTTGTCCTCGACCGCCTTGTAGAGATCTGCCTGGACCATGTCCGGCGTCAGGAACATTGAGATCGCCGCACCCGCCACGGCCTCCGCAGGCTCAGCCACCTGCAGGCCGTCCGCTGTTGCTTTCTTCCAGCTCGCTCCATCAGGGCGCAAACCGACCACCACATCGAAGCCGGAATCCTTGAGATTCAGCGCGTGCGCGCGACCCTGGCTCCCATAGCCAAGAATGGCAATCTTCTTGCCGTCCAGAAGTGACGCGTCGACGTCTTTTTCGGTGTACATCTGCATGGTGATAATTCCCCTGAATAAAGCTTTATAAGCTATTGAATCAAATGCTCTTCAAGAAAGATCTGTAACTAAAAAAAAACCCCGCATCGAGCTACTGAGTGCGGGGTTTGCGTTTTCTGTGTCTTTACTGCGCTACCCGCGATGCCTCCGTCCAAGGACAGCAAGAAGCAGAAGCGACAGTCGAAGAGCCTCTGGGCTCTGGCCGGTAGCTAATCTGTTCAACGGGTTACGCATGCGCGGACTATGTTGTATGCCGCAATCGAAGTCAACACGCGTGGAATCAGTTACTTGTGATACCAAAATACGCGATCAGCACCAGCAGATGACGCCACGCCCAAGCTCACGTTATGCTCCGCGCCGCGTCTTTTCGCGCACCTGTAAAAAGTCACAGAGCCCTTTTCCATGAACTTCGACTACACCCCCCGGGTTGCCGAACTCCGCGAGACCGTCGCGGCATTTCTCGAAGAACACGTCTACCCGGAGGAGGCGACCTACGACACCTATATAAATGAAGCGGAGACTCGCTGGACAGTGCCGCCGATCATGGAGGAGCTCAAGGCGCGCGCCAGGGCGGCCGGGCTTTGGAACCTGTTCCTGCCCGAAAGCGAGTACGGCGCCGGACTCAGCAACCTCGAATACGCGCCGTTGGCCGAGCTCATGGGGCGTTCGCATATCGCACCCGAGGTCTTCAACTGTGCCGCCCCGGATACGGGCAACATGGAAGTACTGGTGCGCTACGGCACCGAAGCGCAGAAGAAGGAATGGCTGGAGCCGCTCCTAGACGGGCGGATCCGGTCCGCGTTTGCCATGACGGAGCCTGACGTCGCCTCGTCAGACGCAACGAACATTGCTGCAACCATCGAACGGGATGGCGACCATTACGTCGTCAACGGACGTAAATGGTGGACGTCAGGCGCGATGGACCCGCGCTGCCAGATTCTGATCTTCATGGGCAAGACCGACCCCGGCGCTGAACGTCACCGACAGCAGTCGATGATTCTCGTGCCGATGGACACGCCTGGCGTCAGAGTCGTTCGACCGCTGACCGTGTATGGCTATGATCACGCGCCTCACGGTCATGCGGAGATGGTGTTCGAAAACGTGCGCGTACCGGTGGAGAACATTCTTCTGGGCGAGGGCCGCGGATTCGAAATTGCCCAGGGGCGGCTCGGTCCAGGCCGCATTCATCACTGCATGCGACTCATTGGCATGGCTGAACGCGCACTGGAACAAATGTGCGCTCGCGCCGGAGAACGGGTTGCCTTCGGACGCCCGCTGGCAGAGCAGGGCGTCATTCGTGAATTCATCGCGGACTCGCGGCTTGATATCGATCAGGCGCGCTTGCTGACGCTGAAAGCGGCCGACATGATGGATAAGGTCGGCAACAAAGTTGCGCGGACCGAGATAGCCATGATCAAGGTGGTGGCGCCGTCCATGGCGCTTCGCGTTCTGGATCGCGCCGTACAGGTGCACGGCGGCGGCGGCGTTAGCGGGGATTTTGACCTTGCCGCCGCGTGGGCCGGGGCACGGACGCTGCGGTTTGCAGACGGTCCGGACGAGGTGCACCGTGCCGCTCTGGCCAAGCTGGAGCTGGCTCGCCACGCCAGCGGCATCCGCTCCTGATTATGAATTTATGTCACGTCGCAGACGGGCTGGTCATCGCGGGAGCATATGGTATTCTTTCTCTCGCTGCGCCTGACGAGATTTATTAGAGGTTCAGAAAGGCGAGGGTGTGGCGTACGGTCGAACGGCCGGAAAATAACGATACAGAAATATTAAATTTGCCCGCGGCGGCTTGGGAGAGGGTCGCACGCGAAGCAGGGGGTTGTGTCTTTTACGAGGCAGATCCGCCTGCACGTTTTGTGCATCCGGCCCATTGGGCCTGCACAGCCCTCTCCCGAACGACATTACAAATCTAAAAACTGTAGTTACGGAAGGAGCACCCATGAAACGGTGGACAAACGGCAGTCGACATACGACGACTGTGTTTTTGGCGGCAACCGTCGCCGCAGTAGCTGGCAGCGTCTTCGCGCAATCAGTGGATGACGTATTGCAGGCCGAAGAGCGGCGTTTCGAGCTCGCACAAGCAGCCCAGGAGCGCGTCAACGAAATCGTTGAAGGTACTCGTTCACTGATCGACGATTACCGGTCCATCAATAAAGAGATCGACGGTCTTCGCGTGTACAACCGGCTGATGACCGCACAGGTCCAGGGCCAGGAAGCTGTCCTCGAAGACATCGCGATTTCCATGGATCAGGTTGATGTCATCAACCGCCAGATCTTCCCGCTGATGGAACGCATGATCGATGGTCTGGAGCAGTCCGTCGCACTGGATATCCCGTTCCTTCTAGAGGAGCGCCAGAATCGCGTCGCTGAACTCACCGAGATCATGTCGCGTTCGGACGTGAGCGTTGCAGAGAAATTCCGCAAGGTGATGGAGGCCTACCAGATTGAGATGGACTACGGTTCGTCGCTCGAAGAGTACTCTCAGTCGATCGAGCTGCCCGGCATGGGTGTGCGGGACTACAACATGCTTCGGGTCGGTCGTATCGGCCTGTATTTCCAGTCTGACGACGCGGCCGTCACTGGCTGGTGGAATGCAGAGCAGGGCGCCTGGGAAGTATTGGGCAACGAACACCGTAACGAGATTCGGAAAGGGCTCCGCATGGCCAGGCAGCTGATTGCGCCTGAGCTGCTTCTGCTGCCGATGCCCGCTGCAGGGGAGGCTTCCTGATGAAACGCTTTATTACTCTCGTCGCCGCATGCGCGATTAGTGCCGGTGCACTGGCTCAGGAAGACACGGCCAGCTCAATGGCCGAACTGCTCCAGATGATCGAGCAGGGTCAGGCACGTGACAACACGGAAGCTCGCCAGCGGGAACAGCAGTTCCAGAATGCACGCAACGAGCAGCAGAACCTCCTTAACCAGGCGCGCGCCGAGCGTACCCGCCAGGAAAACAACTCGCAGCGACTGGAAAACCAGTTCTCCGAGAACCAGATCCGGATCGCGGACCAGCGCCAGGCGCTGGACGAGCGACTCGGTGCACTGAAAGAGCTTTTCGGTGTTCTGCAGATGGTATCCGGCGATGCTCAGGGCCGTTTCACCAACTCCCTGACGCACCTGCAGTACCCCAATCGTGAGGAGTTCCTCGTTGAGCTTGGCAGCAAGATGGCCAGTGCCAGCAGCCTCGCATCGATCGAAGACATCGAAACTCTCTGGTACGAGCTGCAGCGTGAGGTCGGCGAGCAGGGTGCGATCGTACGATTCCCGTACGAGTTCTCGACAGCCGACGGCGAGCGGGTAACGCAGGACGTCGTTCGTGTTGGTGTCTTCAACCTTGCATTCGACGGCGGCTACCTCTCGTATGACGCCGAAACCGGCAACGTCAGCGAACTGCAGCGTCAGCCGGATCAGGCGCGCTTCACGAACTCGGGCGCCGAGATGGTCGACACGACGAGCGGCGTGGTTCGCTTCGGTCTGGACGTAACCCGCGGTGGCATCCTCGCCCTGCTGGTTGACTCTCCCACCATTACCGACCGAATCAACCAGGGCGGCATCGTCGGCTATTGCATCATCGGTCTTGGCATTATCGGCCTGCTGATCGCACTGTGGCGCTGGATTGCGCTTGGCACCGACAGCCGCAAGGTCAGCGCTCAGCTGAAGCGCGACTCGGCCAGCACGGACAACCCGCTGGGTCGTGTTCTCGCGGCTTACGAGTCTAACCGTCAGGCTGACACTGAAACGGTCGAGCTGAAGCTCAGCGAAGCTGCGCTGAAGGAAATGCCGGGTCTGACCAAGGGCCTCCTGTTCATCAAGGTAATCTCCGTCGTAGCCCCTCTCATGGGCCTGCTCGGAACGGTTACCGGTATGATCAAAACCTTCCAGGTCATCACGCTGTATGGCGCCGGTGACCCGAAAATGATGGCCGGCGGTATCTCGCAGGCGCTCATGACGACGGTACTGGGCCTGGTCGTTGCCATCCCGATGGTTCTGATCCACACGCTCGTCAGTGGCCAGAGCAAGCGCATCGTCAACATCCTGTACTC
>CAZMEA010000100.1:0-7911 GCA_964565135.1 uncultured Woeseiaceae bacterium | reverse complement strand
TCTCGCCGAGCATTCCCATGAACGGAATACTGCCGCCGGTGCCCATGTACATGGACGGCTTGCCGAAGAAGACCTCGGACGCTTCGGCCATCGAGGCTTCCAGCCAGGGTGCCACCGGTGGCGCGTTCCAACCCGCCATCGCAGATTCGACGTTGAACGATACCCTGGCGAATCGCGGTGTATCTGATTCGAGCAGTTCCTTGACGGCCGTCGCTGCTGCATTCGCATCCGTCGTCGGTGGCAGGCGAAAGGATAGCTTCAGAACGGTTCCGGGCAGCTGAACGTTGCCGGCGTTCGCCGTTGCCGGCAGCCCGTCCGCGCCGGTAACCGACAGGGTCGGTCGCCAGGTATTGTTGAGCACGAGTTCACAGGGGCTCTCGCTCGGTGTTGCGTCCGTATCGACCCATGGATACTTGCGGTACACCGTTTCGCCGAGGACGTCGGCAGCGCGTTCAGCCTGGCCGAGACGCTGCTCCGGAATGTCGTCGTGCAAAGCGGGCGGCAGGATACTGCCGGTCGCTTCGTCTTCGAGGCGGCTCAACAGCTGTCGCGCGATCCGGAAGCTTGACGGCACGATGCCGCTGGCGCTCCCGGAATGAACGCCCTCGGACAGAACGTCGACGGACAAGGTGCCGACGAGGTTGCCGCGCAGCGAGGTCGTGCACCAGAGCTGTTCGTAGTTGCCGCACTCGGCATCCAGGCAAACCACCAGCGATGGAGACCCGATTCGGTCTTCGAGCTTCTCGATGTAGTAGGGGAGGTCAAAGCTGCCGCTCTCCTCGCAGCCCTCGATCAGGATGACGCAGCGCGCGTGCGGGATACCCTGGTCGCGGAGGTTGCGGATGGCTGTGAGCGAGCCGAACACCGCGTATCCGTCGTCAGCGCCGCCGCGCCCGTACAGCTTGCCGTCCCGAATGACCGGTTCCCATGGCGACAGGTCGTCGGCCCAGCCCGTGAACTCCGGCTGCTTGTCGTAGTGTCCGTAGAGCAGGACGGTGTCATCGGAATCGCCCGGAACCTCCAGGAAGAGGACGGGTGTTCGCCCCTCCAGCCTCACGATGTCGACGCTCAGGCCTTCGATGGGCTGTTCGCGGCACCAGTCGGCAAACATGTTCACCGCCTGCTCCATGTGTCCGTGTCGTTCCCAGTCCGGATCGAACGCGGGAGACTTGTTCGGCACACGAATGTAGTCGCACAGTTGAGGAAGAATCGAGTCGTCCCACATCGATTCGACGAAGGTTGCGGTTTTCTGCTGATCCATGTGCGCCCCCGTTTGCAGGTGGTTTAGCGATCCCCCGGCAGCCGCTGATAGCGCCCGCGGTAGAAGAGGAGCGGCGATCCCTGGCGCGCTTCGAAATCCAGGACCTCGCCGATGATTATGTGGTGATCGCCGCATTCGTGTACGTCGAAGGTGCGACAGGCGAACCAGGCGAGGCTCTCGTCCAGTTTCGGAATACCGTGGTCGTCCAGGCCAGAGTCGATGCCGTCGAACAGGTTGGCATCCGAGCGCGCAAAGTTTGACGACACGGCCTCCTGATCTGCCCGCAGCACATTGATACCAAAGTACTCCGCAGCCAGAAACGCGTCGAGCGACCGCGACACTTTGGCGATATTCCACAGAACCAGCGGGGGTTCCAGGGATACCGAGCTGAAGCTGTTGGCGGTAATGCCGTAGTGCGCACCGCTCTCGTCGCTGCAGGTAATGACGGTTACGCCAGTGGCAAAGCGCCCCAGGCAGCGGCGAAATTCGATCAGATCAGTCAACGTGAATCCAGGCAATCGGCGCGAACGCCGGAGGAGGAAAGGCCGTCGTTATGCCGTGTTTTGGTAGGGTTTTCAATGCCGTGGCCGGCAGCCGTTCAGGTGGCTGGCTGCAGATCCTCGGTGAACTCGGCAAGCAATCGATACAGGCGCTCCAGGCGTTCGCCGCCGAATTCCTGTTCGATCTGCAGGTAAAGCGCTTCCGAATCGGGCGCGACGGCGTTGAATCGACGTCGCCCGTTCGCCGTGAGCGCAAAGACCGAACGTCGCTGGTCACGGCTGTCGCCCCGCCGTCGGACCAGCCGCTCCGCCTCCAGATGCTGCAGAATCCTCGTCAGGCTGGGCGCGAGAAGAAACGAGCGGCGCGCCAGTTCGCTCGCGTCGATGTCGTCGTGATCCGCCAGCACGCGAATGACCCGCCACTGTTGCTCTGTCAGCCCGTGGCTGCGCAGCATGGGCCTGAAACGAGCCATCGCCGCTTCCCGGGCGCGCAGTAATGCCATGGGCAGCGAGTGTTCGAAGGCGCGCATCGTCGCTTCTGCCGGCGGCCGTGCACTCATCGCGTCGCGCGATGCCACGTCAGAGCGACTCCGCTGCAACCGCGTTGCTCAGCACGCCAACGCCGGAGACCTCGACGTCAACCCGGTCACCCGGGCGCAGGTACCTGGGCGGGTCAAAGCGCGCGCCGGCGCCGTTCGGCGTCCCGGTGGCGATGATGTCGCCCGGCTGCAGGACATAGAAGCGGGACAGGTAGCTGATCAGGTAGCGGAAATCGAAAATCAGGTTGTCGGTCGTGTCGTCCTGCCGCACTTCGTCATTGACGCGGGTGACGACGTGGAATCTGCCCATCGGATCGAGCTCGTCGCTGCTGACCAGCCAGGGGCCGAGCGAGCCCGAGTTTGCGAAATTCTTACCCTGTGTGACATTAAACTTGGCGTGTCGCAGCCAGTCCCGAATCGAACCTTCGTTCATGATCGTTGTGCCGGCGATGTACTCGTGCGCGTCAGCCTCCGGAATACGTCGCCCGGTTTTGCCGACGACCAGCACGATCTCGCCTTCATAATCGAGCTGGTCCGATTCTGGCGGGTCCAGTATCGGCTGCTCGTGACCGACCAGCGATTCGCGGCTGCGCATGAACACGCTCGGGTACTCGGGCAGGGTGCTGCCGTCCTTGTACTCCGCATTCCTGTTCGCGTAGTTCACGCCGATGCAGATGATCTTTTCCGGGTTCGGGATCACCGGCAGAAATTCGAGGCTGTCCAACGGAAGATCGAAGCCGCGTTCAGTGGCCACCGCAGACAGCCGATCGAGCGCCTGTTCACGAATCGCGGTGCGCAGGTCGGTGATCCCCGTTAAGGCTGCACTCAGGTCGACGGCCGCGGTCCCGTCGGTTGCGCCGAACGACGGTAGTCCATCACGCATGAAGCTCAGGAATTTCATCGGGTGCCTCCGTCCAGAAGTCCCGCCCTCGAAAGTACGCCATCCAGGCGCCGTTCGAGTTCAGGTGTTGCCGCCATCATCGGCAGTCGATGCTCGTTTGTCGGCATCAGGCCGAGGCGCCGCATCATGTACTTCATTGGAATCGGATTCGTCTCATAGAAGACCGACTTGTTGATCTCGAGAAGCCGCTGGTGAATCTCCCGGCCCGCGGCCAGGTCGCTCTTCCACACCGCTTCGCACATCTCGACGAGTGCGCCCGGACGTAGATTGCCGACGGCATTCATCAGGCCCGCGGCGCCAATCGTCATCATCGGGTACGACAACTCCTCGAGTCCGACGAAGACGTGAAAGTCATCGCCCAGCGCGGCAAAGCACTCTGTGACGAAGCCGAGATCATTAACCGCATGTTTCATGCCGATGAAGTTCGGCGACTTCTCCCTGAGAGTCTTCAGGGTGTCCAGCGTTACGCTGACGGATGCGCGGCCGGGAATGTGATACACCATCCACGGCGTATCGATCCCGTGGACAGCCTCGAGGTAATAGTGAATCAGGCCCTGCTGCGGTGGGCGAATGTAATAGGGCGTAACGACCAGCAGCGCGTCCGCGCCGGCCTCGGCGGCGTGTTCCGTCAGCTGACGCGTCTCGGCCAGCGACTGGGAACCCGTTGCGGCTACGACCGGGATCTTTCCGCCGACGGTCTGCAGCGCGACGTCGACGAGCCGGTTCCGCTCATCGACTGTCAGGGTCGATGGCTCCGCAGTGGTGCCGTTGACGAGAATTCCGTGCGAGCCCTCGCGTACCTGGAACTCGATGAGCCCGGCATACGCTTCGTAGTCCACCTCGCCATTGCGGAACGGCGTGATCACAGGTGGATAAGAGCCCTTGAACATGAAGTCGGCTGGCATAGGGATGATCTCTGTGTCGGGTTGACGATCTGTGAATCGGGGTTATACTTAACATGTTAATTGAATTCGGTCAACGTTCGGGCGAGGACAAACGACATGCCACACCAGGTCATCGAGTATTCAGCTAACGTTGCAGACCGTATTGATACGGTCGCGCTGGTTCGTGATCTGCACGAGACCGCGGCATCGATCGATGCGCTGCCCATCGGTGGCCTGCGGACCCGCGCCGTTTCCCGTGCGCAGTACCGGATTGCGGACGGTCATCCCGACAATGCATTCATCAACGTAACCCTGCGGATCGCCCCGGGGCGGCCGTTCGAGGTGCGCCAGGCGGCGGGCGAGAAACTCTTCGCGGCGCTCTGCACGTTCGTCGAGGACGCCTATGCGTCGTCTCCGCTGGCCCTGTCCTACGAGATCCAGGAGATCGATGCGGACCTGCGCTGGAAACAGAACAACATCCGAACTTACCTGGAACAACGAAAGAAGGTGTCAGAATGAGCAACGACTTCGAAGCCAATCAACGCGACGCCGACGCGCTCCTGCAACGCTTTCGCGATGCGACGCTGCCGCACTTTATCGACGGCAAGACCGACCCGGGTCGGTCGGGAGAAACCTTCGACAGCATCACACCGGTAGACAACAGCGTCATCGGCAGCGTTGCGGCGGGCAATGCCGAAGACATTGCCGCTGCCTGTGACGCGGCAAGCCGAGCTTTCGACGGTTGGGCGGGTCTTCCCGGCAAGGAGCGAAAGCGGATCCTGCATGCCGTCGCGGATGGCATCGAGGCCCGGGCCCGCGACATCGCGCTGGTTGAAAGCGTCGACTCGGGCCAGGCAATCCGCTTCATGAGCAAAGCTGCCGTCCGCGGTGCGGCGAACTTTCGCTACTTTGCAGATATGTCCGCCAATGCTTCGGACGGACAGTCGCTGCCGGCTGATGAACATCTCAACTTTACACTGCGGCAGCCAATTGGGCCTGTCGGCGTGATCACGCCGTGGAACACGCCGTTCATGCTCTCCACCTGGAAGATCGCCCCGGCGCTTGCGGCGGGTTGTCCGGTCGTGCACAAGCCCGCCGAGTGGTCGCCGTACACGGGCATGATGCTCGCCGAGATCGCCCACGAGGCCGGGCTTCCCGACGGCGTGCTGAACTGCGTTCAGGGTCTCGGGGAGGCGGCTGGCAAATCGCTGACGGAGCACCCGGCGATCAAGGCAATTGCGTTCGTCGGCGAATCCGTGACGGGCAGTCACATCATGCGCCAGGGCGCTGACACCCTGAAACGCGTGCACTTCGAACTGGGGGGTAAAAACCCGGTTATCGTCTTTGACGATGCCGATCTCGATCGCGCCCTCGACGCCGTCGTGTTCATGATCTACAGCCTGAACGGCGAACGCTGCACGTCATCCAGTCGGCTGCTGATCCATGAATCGATTCGAGAGGAGTTTACGAAGCGGCTTGCAGAGCGGGTTCGAAACCTTACGGTCGGCCACCCGCTGGATCCCGCGACCGAAGTCGGCCCACTGGTGCACAGCCGACACTTTGACAAGGTTTGCAGTTACTTTGAGATCGCCAAGCAGGACGGTGCGACGATCGAGGTCGGCGGTGCTGCAGCACGGATCGACGGTAAGGGTAACTATGTACAGCCGACGCTGTTCGTTAACGCGGATAATGACATGCGCATCGCCCAGGAGGAGATCTTCGGTCCGGTCCTGACGGCGATACCCTTCGCTGACGAAGAGGAGGCGCTGGCCATCGCAAACGCGACGGAGTACGGGCTGGCAGGTTACGTCTGGACCAACGACGTGGGGCGTTGCATGCGCATGGCGCGGAAACTGGATGCCGGTATGTTGTGGTTCAACTCTGAGAACAACCGGCACCTGCCGTCGCCGTTTGGCGGCATGAAGGCCAGCGGCATCGGTCGCGACGGCGGCGACTACAGCTTCGAGTTCTATATGGAAACCAAGAACGTGTGCATCGCCAGTGGTTCGCACCGGGTGCCGCGGATAGGTAGGTCATGAGCCTCTATCAGTTGCAAAAGTTTCTGTACGTGCTCAACCGGGACGAGCAGGCGCAGGAGCGGTATCACGACGACAAGGACGGACTCATTGCCGAGTTCGACCTGACCAACGAAGAAGCCAACGCGCTGCGTGACGGCGACATCGGCCTGCTGTACGTGCTGGGCGTCAACGGCCAGATACTGATGCACTACGCCGCATTTCTCGGCATCGAGTGGTTCGACTACCTGGACCTGATGCGCAAGGGCATCGAGGAGCACGGCCCCGTGCGGGATGGCGTCTACACGATGACTGGAGGTGGCAAGAGCTTCACCGTCGAGGGGGAGAATCGATGAGCCTCGTGTATGCAGGGGTGCTCAGCCATGCGCCGGGAATCACCGGGCGCGCCCATCTCGTCGAGAACACGGCGGAACGCGATCGGTTTTACGCAATGCTCGACCAGCAGCGACAGGAGATCGAGGACACCGGAGCGGAAGCGCTCATCGTTATTGCCGCCGAACACTTCGGCAACTTCTTCATGAATAACATGCCGGCGTTCTGTGTGGGCATTGGCGAGAAGTACCACGGTCCTATCGAAGATCCGGAGTGGCTGCGGATCGAGCGCACCGAGATTCCAGGTGCGCCGGAGCTCGGTACGCGACTGACGCGCGAAATCATGCAGACGGTCGACGTTGCGTACGCCGAGGAATGGAAGTTTGATCACGGCATCATGGTGCCGCTGCATTTCCTGACGCCGAAGTACGACCTGCCCATTATCCCGGTCAACATCAACTGCCAGGGACCGCCGCTCACGCCGCTGCACCGGGCATGGGCGTTTGGCGAAGCAGTTCGTCGGGCCTGCGATTCAGTGCCTGAAAAAATTGCGGTGGTAGGTACCGGGGGCGTGTCTCACTGGCCGGCAACGCCGGACTCCGGAAAGATCAACGAAGCCTGGGATCGAGAGTTCCTCGATCGGCTGATGAAGCAGGACCGGGAAGCGCTGGTCAGCTACACCGACGAGGAGACCTACGCACAGGCCGGGCAGGGCGGGTTCGAGATTCGAACCTACCTCGCTGCGGCGGCCGCAGGCGGTGGCCGCGGTGAGCTGCAGTATTACTCTGCGGAACTGCCCATATTCGCAGTCGGCGTTACGGTTGCGCGCTTCGAGATCGCCTGATATTCAGAGCAGTCTGTTGGTCATCAGGTAGGAGCAATGGCGCACATGAAGCCGTTGGAAGCCGAATGCGTCGCCGACGATATCCGCGAACGTTTCGAGCACTATCGCCAAACGCGAGGGTTCACCCCGAACAGCATCATGACCATGGCGCGTCGTCCGGACATCGTACGCGCCTTCATGCAGCTCAACCAGGCGGTCCTGTACGAAGGCACCGTACCCGAAGAGCTGAAGATGCTGATCAGCCTGATTGCGAGTCAGGTTGCCGGCTGTCGCTACTGCCAGGCGCACATGGCGAACCTGTCGAAGATCTACGCAGCGTCCGCAGAGAAAATCGGCCAGGTCTGGGAGTTCGAGCAAAGCGAGCTCTTTAGCGATGCCGAGCGCGCGGCACTGCGTGTCGCCTATCACGGTGCGATGTCGCCCGCGCAGGCGACACAGGAACACTTTGACGCGTTGTATCGACACTTCGACGAGGACCAGGTTGTCGAGATCGTTGCGTCTATCGCGCTGTTCGGCTTTCTCAACCGCTGGAACGACACAATGGCGACCGACATTGAAACGCTGCCGGCTGATGTTGCGGAAGCGACGCTGGGAGAGACGTTCGGCTGGGAGCCGGGCAAGCACGCGGGCTAAG
>CAZMEA010000099.1:0-7922 GCA_964565135.1 uncultured Woeseiaceae bacterium | reverse complement strand
ATCGTCGCCAGCCTTGTCATGGTTGTCACGGACAAGACCGGTGAAATCGCCATACTGCGGACGCTCGGCATGGGGCCGGGCGCTGTCGTTCGCGTGTTTTTCGTGCAGGGCGCAGTAATCGGCTGGCTGGGCGTTCTCATCGGCGTTCTGGCCGGTGTCGTCGTTGCGGCCAACGTGCCCGTCATCGTACCGGCTCTCGAACAGCTCTTCGGCTTTCAGATAATGCCGGGCGACGTGTACTACGTGACGCGAATCCCGTCCGAACTCGAGATGAACGATGTCGTCATCATCGCGATTTCTGCGTTTGTACTGACGTCTATGGCGACCCTGTATCCCGCACGACGAGCCGCGCTGGTTGAGCCGGCGGCGGCGCTCAGGTACGAGTGATCATGGCCGGCGGATACGAAACCTGGATCGGCCGACGCTACGTGCGCGCGCGCAGCAGCAATCGATTTCTCTCACTGATTTCCGGCATTTCGATGGCGGGTATCGGCATTGCCGTTGCAACGCTCATCGTCGTCCTTTCCGTCGTCAACGGCTTCGAACGCGAACTCCAGGACCGGCTTTTGTCGATGTCGTCACACGCGATCATCGAATCGCCGGATGGTCGATTGTCGGACTGGGAGCGTCTGGCAGGCGTCGCCGATGAGAATGCCCGCGTCATTGCATCCGCGCCCTACGTGGAAGGGCAGGGACTGTTGCTGCTCGGCGAGCAGCTTAGCGGCACCCTGATCCGCGGTGTCGATCCGCTTGCCGAGGCAGAGGTGTCGGGCATTGCGTCGCTGTTTCTCGACGGCAGTCTGGATGCACTCGCGCCGGGCGAGTTTGGCATTGTCATCGGCGTCGAGATGGCCGAGGCACTGAATGCAGAGCTCGGCTCGCGTATCACGCTGACTCTCGCAGAGGGCGTCGTGACGCCTGCAGGCGTGCTGCCCAGAAGTCGCCGCTTCACGGTCGTCGGCATTTACCGGGTTGGCATGTTCGAATTCGATCGTCGTCTCGCGTTTGTCCACATCAATGACGCACAGCGCCTGTTCCGATTGCGCGATGACGTCACGGGAATTCGTCTGGCCACCAACGATGTGTACTTTGCGCCGGAGATTGTTCGCGAAGTCGGCCTGGCACTGAACGAACCTGTCCTGATCAGCGACTGGACGCGTCGACACGTCAACTTCTTTCGCTCGATCCAGATTACGAAGTCGATTCTCTTTGTCATTCTGCTTCTTGTTATCGCGGTCGCGGCGTTCAACATTGTCTCGACTCTGGTAATGGTCGTCCGTGACAAGCAAGGTGATATAGCGATCCTGCGTACGGCCGGCGCGCGGCCGGCGAGCATTCTGCGCATCTTCATTACGCAGGGCAGTATCATCGGCGTCGTCGGCACGCTGGGCGGTCTGCTGGTCGGTGTCCTCGTGACGCTCAATCTTGAAGCGATCGTCGGTGCCGTCGAAGCAGCGTTTGGCATTAAGCTGCTTGCCGCTGACGTGTATTTCATCAGTGATCTGCCGGCTGAACTCCAACTTGGGGACGTGCTCGTCATATGCTCAATCGCACTCGCTCTGTCGCTACTGGCGACCCTGTATCCCGCATGGCGCGGGTCGCGCACCCTGCCGGCCGAGGCGCTGCGCTATGACTGATACCCATCCCGCGCCGGAGAGTGTGCTCGTCTGTCGTGATGTCGTCCGTCGTTTCAATGAAGGCAGTTCAACCCTCGAGGTGTTGTCGGGCGTCAATCTCGATGTAAAGGCTGGCGAGCGCCTGGCCATTGTCGGCGCGTCCGGCTCTGGTAAAACGACATTGCTGCAGATACTCGGCGGACTTGATGAGCCGACCAGCGGCGAGGTTGCCGTTGGTGGTCATAGCATGGCTGATATCGGCGAATCAGCACGTGGCGATTTGCGGAATCGATACATCGGGTTCGTCTACCAGTTTCATCACCTGCTGCCCGAATTCAGTGCGGCCGAGAACGTCGCCATGCCCCTGATGATCCGTGGCACTCGGCGGCCGGACGCACTCGATTCTGCAGCTGAACTGCTCGCTCGTGTTGGCCTTGGAGAGCGACTGACGCACAAGCCTGGAGAGTTGTCGGGTGGTGAGCGGCAGCGGGCAGCTGTGGCACGTGCATTGATTACTCGACCAGCGCTGGTACTTGCCGACGAGCCTACCGGAAACCTGGATGCTGGCAACGGCGAACAGGTGCTGGATCTGATGCTTGAACTGAACCAGGAACTGAGTACAAGTCTCGTGGTGGTAACGCATGATGCGGCGATCGCAGGAAAAATGGACCGTATCCTGACCCTGGTCGACGGCCGTCTGGACGGGTGAAGCCTATCGGTTCTGTCGGTTGCGGCGTTCCAGCCGCTTGCGTTTCACGTAGTCGCCGAGCGACACACGCCAAAGCAGGTCAACGGTAAGGTAGCCGACCAGCGCAAGGGTGGCGCCCAACAGAAGGCAGCCGAGCATCAGCGGCTGCCAGTTGTTCACGAAACTCTCCCGTACCCAGTCGATCGACAGCTCGAACTCAAAGGGTGCGGGCTCCCGTCCCAACAGAAAATGGCCGAGGCGATAGGCCAGAAAATACATCGGCCCCATCGTGAACGGGTTGGAGACAAACGTGGTCAGGGCGGCGACCGGAATATTGACGCGAAACGCCAGCGCGAGGAGGGCCGCCGTGATCGGATGACCCGGAAAGGGCATAAAGCCGACGAACAATCCGATCGCGAAGGCCGGCACGGCCGTCCGGCGTCGGATTCCCCAAAGATTGTGGTCATGCAGCAGGTGGTCGAACGGCGCGAGAAACCACTGCCCGCGAAAGGCCTCCCGTTTAACCGCAAATTTCCTGAAAAAGCGCCTTGGCATCGCGGTTCGCAGAGGTTGGGATAGCTGAGAGCATCTTAAGGTCGCTCGGGAGATCCATCATAACGGGATTCGGCGGACATGCGGAATGACTCAAGTCCGTTCGGGGCACGTGCGAGGCGCCGACTCGCCGATGTGTCTCGCACTCGCGTGCTTTGCCGGCGTATTCGGGGTGTCGTTCGTCGCCGATCTTCCGTCAGCGGGTGTCGTCACCGTCGTCTTTCTGCTCGTTCTCGCCCTGAGACGCCGGCCGTTTGTCGCTGCATTCGCGCTGGGCGCCACTCTGGCGACTGCCGACGCCGGGTTGCGCATCGACGGGCGGCTCGACACAGCCCGGGCAGGGTTGGACCTGACCGTCACGACGCAGGTGATCGACTTTGTCGATCAACGAGAGGTAACGCGACTGTTGGTTCGGCCGCTTGGCCGCGTGGATCTGCCACGTCGGCTCCGCTTGAGTTGGTATGACCCCGTGGTTGTTCCGGACTACGGCCAATGCTGGGAACTGACGCTGAGGTTGCGTCCACCCAGGGGATATCTGAACGCCGGCCGATTTGATTACGAGCGATGGCTCTTCGAGCAGGATCTGGGCGCGACAGGCTACGTGCGCGAGGGGCGGCGGCTCGATGACTGCCCGCGGCCCGGCATATTCGTACGACTCCGGCAACGGTACTTTGAGCGGCTGGTTGCCGTTCTGCCCGATGATGATGCCCGGGCCGTGCTGCTCGCGACGACGCTCGGCGCAAGACAGTGGCTGACAGAGGAGCAGTGGCGGGCGTTTTCGGTAACGGGTACGGGACACCTGATGGCAATCTCCGGCCTGCACATTGCGCTTGCAGCAGGTCTGTTCTTCGGGATTGCGCGTGGCGTGCTTGCTGCAACCGGTTCAAACAGGAATCACATGATTTTCGCCGGCGGCATTGCGCTCTGTGCCGCTGCGACCTATGCCCTGGTATCCGGTCTTGCCATTCCCGCAAAGCGCAGCGTGTTGATGCTGGCAATCGGGTTGATCACCGTTTTCTTGCGACGACGAGTCAATGCCTGGCACACCGTTGGGCTGACGGCCCTTTTAATGTTGTCCGTGAATCCTCTCGACGGGTTCACGATCGGATTTCGTTTGTCGTTCCTGGCTGTCGTTCTTCTGCTGGTTCTCGCCAGCGCGCAAACCGTCGCGCAGGATGCGTCGCAAGGACACGGAGTTCGACTGCTACACGGAGTTTCGCAGCTCTGGAAACTGCAGATCGTTCTGCTCTTCGGCATGTTGCCACTGGTTATTACAGCTTTTGGCCGCGTTGCCTGGATATCGCCAGCCACCAACATTCTCGCGGTCCCCATCTTTAATCTGCTGACCATGCCCGCGGCTTTGCTCGGCACACTGTTCGATAACGGTGTCGGCGACTGGCTGCTGTTGATCGCCTGGCGCAGTGTTGGGTGGTTGCTGGGGATTATCGAATGGGCAGCCGATTTGCCGTTCGCTGCAATCGATGTTCCGCGATTGGTGTTCCCACAGGCCGCTGCTCTGGGGCTCACCGCGTTAATGGCGGCGCTCCCGATTGGGTGGCCCGGCCGAAAGGTGGCGTGCCTCGGTATTGTGTTCGTCGTCTTGCATCGCCCGGCCGGTCCCCCGGGGTCTTGCGTCGACCTTCATGTTCTCGACGTCGGGCAAGGACTCTCAACGCTGGTACGAACTCACTCGCATGCTTTGTTGTACGACGCCGGCCCGGCTTTTCGATCCGGGAATGACACCGGCAAACTCGTTGTTGCACCCTACCTGCGGGAGTCTGGTGTCGAGGAGCTCGACCTTCTCGTCATTAGTCACGGCGACAACGACCACGCGGGCGGTGCTGCCTCCGTGGCGGACGCGGTGCCGGTGATTGCGATCCTGCACGGCGAGGCTGAGATTGATGAACCGCTTGCAGGTGCCGCGCCCGCGTTGCGTTGCCAGGCAGGCCAGTTCTGGCGATGGGACGAGGTTCGATTCACTGTCCTTCACCCGCCCCGATCAGCGTACCCGGAAGGCAACAATGCATCCTGCGTCATCCAGATCAGTGTCGGTGGTCGGCACGTTTTGCTGACCGGTGACATCGAAGCCGCTGCGGAGCTTGCCCTTCTTTCCAAGGGTATGCTCACCTCGACGACGATTGCATTGGTGCCTCATCATGGCAGTAAGACATCGTCGTCGGCCGCATTCGTTGAGGCCCTGTCCTCGAGCCTCGCGATCGTGTCTGCAGGCTATGCGAATCGTTGGGGGATGCCGACCGGCGAAGTCGTCGATCGATGGTCCGGCTCTGGTGCACGCGTCGTAAACACGGCTGATA
Organism: uncultured Woeseiaceae bacterium; assembly: GCA_964565135.1. Lineage (GTDB taxonomy): Bacteria > Pseudomonadota > Gammaproteobacteria > Steroidobacterales > Woeseiaceae > JBFGFX01. The sequence continues at coordinate 2,751 of CAZMEA010000099.1, read as the reverse complement.
GCGGGCAGATTGCTGTTCGTCTTTGCGCTGACAGGTCCGGTGACAGGTTTACCCGACAGCGTGCCGACCATCATCGTTTCTGGCATGCGCGTTAGCGCAACGCGCGTCTGAGCCGCGCATTTTTGCGGCTGTCGCTGTATATTTCGGCTTTCCATAAGAGACGCATTCATGGTCGAAATCGTCAAAGCCGGCGGCTGGCTCATGGCGCCTATCATCCTCTGCGCCATTATTGCCCTCGGAATCATTCTCGAACGATTCTGGACTCTGCAACAGAAGCGGGTAATCCCTGAAGATCTCACCAGCAAGGTTTGGGGCTGGGTAGAGCAGAACGCGCTCGATCAAAAGCGCATCCAGTCTTTGCATCAGGGTTCGCCGCTGGGCCAGGTGCTGGCGGCGGGGCTGATCAACCGCAACCAGGAGCGGGTGGTCATGAAAGACAGTATCGAGGATACAGGACGACACGTCGTTCACGAGCTCGAACGCTACCTGGATACGCTCGGTACGGTCGCTGCGATTTCGCCGTTGCTTGGCTTGCTGGGCACCGTCATCGGCATGGTGAAAGTATTCACGGCGATCACGACCCAGGGCGTCGGTGATCCGTCAGTGCTTGCCGGTGGTATTGCTGAAGCGTTGATCACGACGGCGGCCGGCCTGACGGTTGCCATTCCCGCGCTGATCGGCTTCCGCTATTACCGTAACCGCGTTGATACGCTGGTCGTCGATATGGAGAAAGAAGCGATCAAGCTGGTCGAGGCTCTGCATCGTCGACAGGCGCGGGAGATGAAGGCTGGCGAAGAGAGCGCTGCTGCATGAAGTTGTCGATGCGGCCAAAGGACGAACCGGAGGTCAACCTGACCTCGCTGATCGATGTCGTGCTGCTCTTGCTCATATTCTTTATGGTGTCGACGAGTTTTGTGAAGCAGTCGCAGATCACCATCCGTCTTCCGGAAGCAGAGACGGCGCCGCCCGCCGAGGAGGCGGTGGAGCAGGTCGACGTAATGATTACCGAGCAAGGTGTCTATCTCGTCAACGGTCGGGAGCTCGTCAACAACCGACCTGAGACCATTCGGAACGCGTTGCGGCGCATCTCCGGCGGCGATTACTCGCTGCCGTTGACGATCAGTGCGGATGCCAATGCGCGACACCAGTACGTCGTGACTGCGATGGACGTTGCCGGACGCCTCGGCTTCGTCCAAATCAACATTGCCACGGTCAGCGACCCCACAGAGCAGTGAGCCAAATCTCGAGAACGCATGTCATCGCCGTCTATCGGCGGCTATGGCAGTACGTGCTTCCGCACAAGACCATCGGGATCATCGCGCTGGTGGCAATGGCGTTGACCGCCGTCATCGAAATGAGTCTCGTCGCGATGGTCGAGCCGCTCATGGACGAAGCGCTGGTCGCGCAGAACCTCGAAGCCACACGCTGGCTGCCGGTCGCATTCGTTCTCGTCTTCATCGCGCGTGGTATCACCGGGTTTGCCACGGAGGCCTCTCTTGGCTGGATCGGTCGCAGTGTCATTAGCGCCCTGCGCCGCGACGTATTCGGCAAGTTTCTGACGCTGCCCACGCGGTTCTTTGAAACCAAGGCCACGGGTTCGATCCTGTCCCGTATGTCGTACAACGTCGAGATGGTTGCCGAGTCGGTCACCAACGTCGTCGTGATCCTGGTTCGGGATTTTCTGACGGTCATAGCGGCGATTGGCCTGATGCTGTATCAAAGCCCGCGGCTCTTTGTTTCCGTAATGCTGATCTTTCCCGTTATCGCGGTGCTTATTCGCTTCCTGGGTTCTGCATTTCGTCGCTACAGCGGACGCATCCAGGATACGGTCGGAGAGGTTACCCAGGTCTCGGAGGAGGTACTCAGTGGCAATCGTGTGGTCAAGATCTTCGGTGGCTCTGATTACGAATCCGGGCGCATGCACGAAGTCGACGAGAGGAACCGCCGGCAAAACCTGAAGCTGATTCGCTCAAAATCGATGGGTGCGGCGATCACGCAGGTGATCTTCGGCTTTGGCGTCGCGGCTGTTGTGTACTTCGCGGGAATCGAGTCGGTCAACGGTGATCTGAGCCCCGGGAGCTTCATGGCGTTCTTCGGCGCGATGATGCTGATGCTGCAGCCCCTGCGCCGCGTTACCAATGTGAATGCCACGCTGCAGCGCGGCGTAGCTGCAGGTGACAGCCTGTTTCACATCATTGATGAGCCAGATGAAGCTGACGCCGGATCGGTGAGCGTCGGTCGCGTGCGCGGCGATGTGGAATTCCGTGACGTGAGCTTCGGCTACGGTGATGAGGATTCGACCGTCGTGAAAGACGTGTCGTTTCGCGTCGAAGCCGGCAAGACCCTGGCCATCGTTGGCCACTCCGGCAGCGGCAAGTCGACGCTCGTCAGCCTGTTGCCCCGCTTCTATGATGTCAGCGTCGGCGAGGTACTCCTCGACGACGTGCCTGTGCAGGACTATGCGCTGGACAACCTTCGCAGTCACATCAGCCTGGTGAGTCAGGACGTCGTCCTGTTTAACGACAGTATCGAAAACAACCTTGCGTACGGCCAGCTTAAATCCAAGAGTCGCGCCGAGGTTCTGCAAGCCGCAGAAGCAGCCCACGTGCTCGACTTCGTCCGTGATCTGCCCGACGGGCTGGAGACGCGCGTCGGAGATCGCGGTGTGCTGTTGTCCGGTGGCCAGCGTCAGCGCATAGCGATCGGCAGGGCGCTGCTGAAGGACTCGCCCGTACTTATTCTCGATGAAGC
>CAZMEA010000098.1:0-7940 GCA_964565135.1 uncultured Woeseiaceae bacterium | reverse complement strand
TGTTCTCGGTGATCAGCCGCTTCGGCATTCGCTGCGGACCGAGATACCCCGGGTGCACGCGAACGACGAGTACTTCTTCGTATTGGCTGCGGTTGAATATGCCGATCCGGCCTCGTTCGGGGAGGCGAATCGACGTACGCCACAGAAAATCGTGGTCGTACTCGTTCTCGGTAGGCTTTCGGAAGCGAAATACCTGGCAGCCCGCAGGGTTTATGCCCTGCATGACAGCGCGAATCGTCGAGTCCTTGCCGGCGGCGTCCATCGCCTGAAAGACCAGCAGCACCGAATGTCGATCTCTTGCCATCAGTACCCGTTGCATGGCGTCGAGTTTGCGGGTCGCCTTCTTCAGGCGCCGCTTGTACTTGGCGTCCGGGAAATGGGGCACTGACGTCGGCGCGTCTGCTACGCGAAAACTGCCGTCATAAGGAACGCGATGGACGTCGTACTGGGATTCGAACATGAGGTTTTCCTGATTGTGGTTTTTATCCTGCGCCGGCCGTTTGGCTGCGCTGTCGGTCGAGGGCCCAGATGACGTGCTCTCGTACCATGGGGTCGTCAATATCCAGTCTTTGCTCCAATGCTGCAACGGCCCGGGCGGAGGGCGCCGCATTGCCGAGTGCGACGGCGATGTTTCTCAGCCAGCGCTGGTAGCCGATGCGCCTGATCGCACTGCCTTCAGTACGCGTCTGCCAGGTGTCCTCCGTCCACAGAAACAAATCGACCAGTTCCGCGTCCGCGAGCCCGTGGCGTGGTGAGAAGTCGGACTCGGTCGACGGCTGGGCAAACTTGTTCCAGGGGCAAAAGAGCTGGCAATCGTCACACCCGTAAATGCGGTTCCCGATCAGCGTCCGGTACTCTTCCGGGATAGATGATTTGAGCTCGATCGTCAGGTAGGAAATGCAGCGCCGTGCGTCCAGCTGGAATGGCGCCACGATCGCATCGGTCGGACACACGTCGATGCAGGCGCGACACGTACCGCAATGCTCCGTCGCGGGTTCATCGGCAGGCAGGGGCAGATTTGTATACAGCTCGCCGAGAAAAAACCAGGAGCCGGCATCACGATTGATCAGGTTGGTGTGCTTGCCTATCCAGCCGAGACCGGCCTTCTCCGCGAGCGGTTTCTCGAGTACCGGTGCGCTGTCTACAAACACTCTGTATTTCACATCGGCCACCGACGCTTCGATACGGCGGGCGAGGTGTCGCAGGCGACCGCGCAGCACCTTGTGATAGTCGCGCCCAAGCGCGTAGCGGGAAACATAGCCTTTCGACGGATGGTCCAGCATTGCTTCGGCCTGCATTGCCGGTTCTGGCAGGTAGTCCATGCGCACCGAGATGACGCTCAGCGTGCCCTCGATTAACTCATCCGGTCGGCTTCGTCGCGTGCCGTGACGCGCCATGTATTCCATGCTGCCGTGGAACTCCCGGGCCAGCCACGTCTGTAGCCTCTCCTCGGCGTGCGAGAGATCGATGTCACTGAAGCCTATCTGCTGAAACCCGAGTTCGGTTCCCCAGTTTCTGATGTCATCGGTCAGCGTTTTGATCGAGTCGGTATCCACCCGCGCAGTATAATCATGGTCATGGCAGCGACTTCCGAATTCCTGATCGCCGACGCCCTGTATTCGGTCAGTTCCGTGCGGGCGCTGGACAGATGCGCGATCGACGATCGGGGGATTCCCGGTTACACGTTGATGACCAGGGCGGCTGCGTCCGCGGTCAACCTCGCGAGACGCCGCTTTCCCGGGCTAGCGCCATGGGTTGTTGTTTGTGGCGGCGGCAACAATGCCGGAGATGGATATGTCATGGCCCGTCTGGCAGCGGAGGCGGGCATTGATGTGCGGACTATCGCCCTGGTGGAGCCCTCCAAGTTGAGCGGTGACGCCGGGCGCGCCGTTGCCGAGTTTGTGGATGCCGGTCTTGTCGCGAGCGATTGGGCCGGCAGCATTCCCGCGGACGCCGGGCTGATCGTCGATGCACTGCTGGGAAGCGGCCTGCAACGCGACGTTACCGGCAGTTTCCTCGCGGCGGTCGATGCGATCAACGCGGCATCGGCCCCGGTTCTTTCTCTGGACATTCCAACCGGCCTCGACGGTGACACCGGGCAAATACACGGCGCCGCGGTGGCTGCCGATGCCACTATTACATTCGTTGCTCAGAAGTGCGGGCTCTTTCTCGGTGAGGGTCCGGTGCTCGCCGGTGACGTTACCTTCGCGAATCTCGACATACCTGCCGACTGCTACACGGCGCAGGACCCCGTGCTGCGCCTGATTCCCAGGTCTCTGGTGGGAGAATGCCTGCCGCCGAGGCCGCTTGATGCGCACAAGGGTTCATTCGGGCACGTGGTCGTTGTCGGAGGCGGTCCCGGTATGCCAGGCGCTGCGCGGCTGGCCGGTGAGGCTGCACTGCGCGCGGGTGCGGGCCTGGTTTCGGTCGCCACTCATCCGGACCATGCGGCGGAGATCGCGGCGACGCGTCCGGAATTGATGGTCCACGCCACGAACGATGGCCCTGGTGTCGCATCGCTACTCGAGCGGGCTTCGGTGATTGCCGTCGGTCCAGGGCTCGGCCAGACGGATTGGAGCCGGGCGCTGCTGGCGACAGTGCTGGATTCCGGGAAGCCCCTTGTGGTCGATGCCGACGCGCTGAACCTGATCGCGGGGTCAGAATTTTATCGTCCTGACAGCGTGATCACACCGCATCCGGGCGAAGCGGGACGTTTGCTCGGTCTTGGTACTGCCGAGGTGCAGACGGATCGCATCACCGCTGCGACGACGCTGACGCGTCGTTATGGCGCCACCACAATCCTGAAGGGTGCCGGTAGCCTGGTTTGCGGCGCCGATGGCGAGACCCCTCTTTGGCTCTGTCGGCGGGGGAATCCCGGCATGGCGGCGCCAGGGATGGGGGACGTTCTGACCGGCGTGGTCGCGGCGCTCGTCGCACAGCGACTGCCACCGTCGCTGGCCGCCGTCTGTGGCGTCGAAGTGCACGCGCGGGCCGGAGACCTGGCTGCGGGCTCGCGGCAGCGCGGGATGCTGGCATCCGATCTCGTCGACGCTCTACGCTCAGTCGTCAATCCCTGAGACGCGCATGCCTCTGACGCTTTTTTTGCCGGGGCCGGCAGACACAGATGCATTGGGCGCCGCGCTGGCAGACGCCATGCCGTCGTCGGCGGCCGGTGCGCTGGTGACGCTGCAAGGGGATCTCGGTAGCGGTAAGACGGCGCTGGCGCGCGCGTTCCTGACCGCACTGGGTCATTCCGGTCCGGTGCCCAGCCCGACTTACACCCTTGTCGAACCTTACGACGTGCTTGAGTATCCTTTCTATCACATTGATCTTTATAGAATTTCAAGCACGGATGAACTCGAGTTTCTGGGCTGGAGCGACCTTCGCGACGGTTTGATCCTGGTCGAGTGGCCGGAGCGGGCCCCGGACCTGATGGCGCAGGCGGATCTCGCGATACGGCTCCGCTATCGGGAAAATGGCCGGGAAGCGGAGATTCACTCGGCCGGCGAGTTAGGACGCCTGTGGCAAGAGAATCTGCAACTTAGCAATCTTCTCACCAAGCCGTTCTAGCTACATACCGTATCTTCATAATATTGATCAGGAAATTCTTGGAATTCTCCGGTGAATTCGTATACTGACGGAACATAATACTTGGGGAAAACGGGCCGCTCTGGCATGCCACGGATACTCGGATTGGGACGACTGACGGCGATCGTGCTGGCGCTCGCAGTGAGCACCGCGAGCGTTGCCGCGACTGAAGTCGAGAACATCCGCGTCTGGTCGGAAAACGGCCGGACTCGCGTCGTTCTCGATCTGAGTCGGCCATCCGAACACAGCATCTTCACCCTGCGCGGTCCCGACAGGCTGGTCGTGGACCTCAAGGACGGCAAACTTGCCGAGCGTCTCAGTGCCATGCCGAAGGGCGTGGGCTCAATTCGCACCATTCGCAGCGGGCGTCGCGCCAACGGCCAACTCCGCGTCGTTCTGGATCTGCGCGAGTCTGTTCGTTCGCGGAGCTTCACAGCCGGCCCGAACGACAAGTTTGGTGATCGTCTCGTCATCGACCTGTTCCGCGAAGGATCAACGCAGACCGTCAAACGCGCGAGCGAGGCGTACCAGTCGGGACGCGACATCATTATTGCCGTGGATCCGGGCCATGGCGGCCACGATCCCGGGGCGATTGGTCGCGCCAGGACCCGTGAGAAGGACGTCGCTTTGTCAGTCAGTCGACGGCTTGCGGCAATGATCAACGCCGAGCCCGGCATGCGGGCCGTTCTAACCCGCAGTGACGACCGCTTCGTCAATCACCGCGGGCGCATGGACATTGCGCGACGATCCAGTGCTGACCTGTTCATATCGGTGCATGCCGATGCGGTCGAAGACCGGCGGGCCAAGGGTGCCTCGGTCTACGCGCTGTCGATGAAAGGCGCCAGTGACGAAGCAGCCCGGCAGCTGGCTCAGCGTGAGAACTCGTCGAGCCGGGTCGGAGGCGTGTCGCTCGAAGGCAAGGACGCGGTGCTCGCATCGGTCTTGCTGGACCTGTCGCAGAATGCGGCGATCGGTGCCAGCCTGGAAGTTGGCGATGCGGTTATGGCCCAGCTCGCGCGAGTGGGAACCGTGCATCGCCGCAAAGTTCAGCAGGCGGGTTTTCTGGTTCTGAAGTCGCCCGACGTGCCGTCGATTCTGGTTGAGCTGAACTACATCTCCAATCCGACCGAAGAAAAGAAGCTGACCGACAAGGCGCAGCAGGAAAAACTGGCGGAAGCCATCATCACCGGCGTGCGCAAATACTTCTATATGAATCCGCCTGTGGATTCGCGCATTGCCATGGACACCCGCCGGTCGCCGACGCGAAGCGTCCGGCACGTGATCGAACGAGGCGACACGCTGAGTGAGATTGCCGAGCGTTACAATGTGTCCATGTCGGCGATTCGCAGCGCGAACAAGATCTCTGGAAACAACATACGTATCGGCCAGACGCTGCAGATTCCGATCTTTGCAGGCAGCTAGCGGCTACACATTCCCGCGGGCATTTGAAAAAATGGTGGATCAGGTCGCATTGACCTCCACCTATGCCAATACGCGAACTTCCCAGTCATCTGATCAACCAGATCGCCGCCGGCGAGGTCGTCGAGCGCCCGGCTTCCGTGGTGAAGGAGCTTGTCGAAAACAGTCTTGATGCCGGCGCCCGTGCCATCAACGTCGACATTGTAAACGGCGGACAGAAGCTCATTCGCATTCGCGACGACGGAGCCGGAATCGACCGAGACGAACTGGCACTGGCGTTGTCGCGGCATGCCACCAGCAAGATTCAGTCGCTCGATGATCTCGAGGCCGTCGTGTCCCTCGGTTTTCGCGGCGAAGCGCTGCCCAGCATAGCGTCTGTCTCCAGGCTCGAACTCACCAGCCGCATCGCGGACGCGGACACCGCCTGGAGAGTGACGGCCGACAACGGCCGCATCAGCGATGCTGTACCTGCTCCGCACCCGCACGGAACGACTGTCGAGGTGCACGACCTTTTCTACAACACCCCCGCGCGGCGCAAATTCCTGCGCACGGAGCGAACCGAGTTTGGGCACATCGATCGATGGCTGCGCCGATTGGCGCTGGCACGTCCCGACGTGGCGTTTTCGGTGACACACAATCGGCGCACCGTTCTGCAGCTGGCGCCGGCCCTGACGCCGGACGAATCGTTGCAGCGTATTGGCCGAATTTGCGGTGAGGCTTTCGCGAGCCAGGCGGTACGCATCGAGCGCACGACGGACGACATCGCCTTCTCGGGTTGGATCGGTTTACCGACGTTCAATCGCAGCCAGCCGGATCTGCAGTTCTGGTTCGTCAATGGGCGGAGTGTTTCGGACAAGACGCTCGGACACGCCGTACGCCACGCGTATCGCGACGTCCTATTCCACGGTCGTTATCCCGCGTATGTGCTCTACCTGAGCATGGATCCTGCGGGTGTGGACGCAAACGCCCATCCGGCGAAACACGAGGTGCGTTTTCGTGATGGACGCCGCGTGCATGGTGTGGTCTCTCAAACCATCGAACAGGCACTGAGCGAGACCCGACCGGGTGGTCACGAGATTGACAGGCTGTCGCCGACCGTCGAAAACCTGACGACCTTTTCCGGGCATCAGCCCCCGATCAGTTCCCAGTCACCCATGGCGCTGTCCGAACCACGTTCCGCAGCAAACGCCGTGGCCGAATCGCTGGCGGGCTATCGCGCGCTGACCGCCGTTCCGGCCGACGTCCCGGAATCGACGGGAGAGATTCCGCCGATGGGCTATGCCGTCGCCCAGCTTGGGGGAATCTACATTCTTGCCGAGGGGCGTGACGGGTTGATCGTTGTCGACATGCATGCGGCGCACGAGCGGATACTCTACGAAAAACTGAAGCGTGATTTCGATGCCGAGGAAGTCGTACGGCAACCGCTGCTGGTGCCAGAAGCGATTGCCGTATCGGAACGGGAGGCCGACCTGGCCGACGAACATGTCGACGCACTGCGTTCACTCGGCCTCATGCTCGATCGAGGCGGTCCCGACCGCCTGATCGTCCGCGAGATTCCGGCGCTCATAAAGCCGGGAGAGGCCGAGCAGCTGGTCAGAGATGTACTCGCGGATCTTGCCGATCAAGGTGGCAGCGCCCGGACCGAGGCCGCCTGCGATGAGATTCTTGCCACGATGGCCTGTCATCACTCTGTCCGTGCTCACCGCCGTTTGACGATCGATGAGATGAACGCGCTGCTGCGGGAAATGGAGCGTACCGAGCGAGCCGATCAGTGTAATCACGGGCGACCGACCTGGGCGGCCATTCGTCTGGCGGATCTCGACAAGATGTTTCTTCGCGGGCAGTAACTGTGCCGGACAAACCTCTCGTCGTTTGCCTCATGGGGCCGACGGCATCCGGCAAAACGGACCTCGCTGTTAACCTGGTCGAGCGATTTCCCGCCGATATTGTCAGCGTCGATTCGGCGCTCGTCTACCGCGGAATGGACATCGGCACGGCGAAGCCCGGATCAGACGTGCTGGCACGCGCGCCACATCGGTTAATCGACATTCGCGAACCCGAGGACGCTTACTCAGCCGGCGCGTTTGTACGGGACGCCCGGGTCGAGATCGACGCAATTCATGCGGCAGGACGGATACCACTGCTGGTCGGCGGCACGATGCTCTACTTCCGCGCACTGATAGACGGCATCGCGGAGCTCCCGGATGCGGATCAGGGCATTCGTGCGGCGATCGACGCCGAGGCGATTGCGCATGGCTGGCCGGCGATGCACGAGCGACTGGCGTCCATCGATGCTGCCGCCGCTGCGCGGATAGAGCCTGGTGACAAGCAGCGAATCCAGCGGGCTCTGGAGGTTTACGAGGCGAGTGGCCGTACGCTGTCGGACTGGCAGCGATCGGCATCACCACCGGACAGCGGACTGCGGTTTGTAAAGTTCGCCCTGATCGATCCCGAGCGCCGGGTGCTGCATGAACGGATCAATGAACGTTTTCTGCAGATGCTGGATGCGGGATTTATCGACGAAGTGCGCGGGCTGATGCAACGACCGGGCCTCACAGCGGAAAGCGCGTCGATGCGCGCTGTCGGTTACCGACAAATATGGCGCTTCCTCAGCGAAAAAATCGATCTGGAGACGGCGATCGCCCAGGGGCAGGCAGCGACACGCCAGCTCGCGAAACGGCAGCTGACCTGGCTGCGGTCTGAACCGGAATTGCGATGTTTTGATCCGCTTGATAATGCGTCGGCCGACGCAATATCGACGGAGTTAGCGCGAAAATTGAACGAATAAGCGCGAAACGGTCACAATCGTATATGTTAGACTTTCCACAGCTTTGGGCGAGCCATGGCAATCCGACCCCGGAAGGTGTTCCGGTGTCCCGGTCTATCAATAAGAACGTAAATACAAGGGAGACCCGAAATGGCCAAAGGGCAAT
>CAZMEA010000097.1:0-8121 GCA_964565135.1 uncultured Woeseiaceae bacterium | reverse complement strand
TGATCGTCGTCGGCTTGCCGTACAGGCCGAAGTTGGCCGGGAACGGCGGCTTGAAACGCGGCTTGCCCTGCTTGCCTTCCAGCGACTCGAGCAGCGCCGTCTCCTCGCCACAGATGTAGGCGCCTGCGCCAACGAAGGTGTACAGGTCGAAATCGATACCCGATCCCTGAATATTCTTGCCCAGCAACCCGGCGTCGTACGCTTCCTGGACGGCTGCTTCGAAGCGCGGCACCGGCTCGTCGATGAACTCGCCGCGGATGTAGTTATATGCGGCGGTTGCACCCATCGAATACGCGGCAATGGCCATACCCTCGACCAGGCTGTGCGGGTTGTAGCGCAGTGTTTCTCGGTCGTGGCAGGTTCCCGGCTCACTCTCATCCGAATTGCAGACCAGGTATTTCTGGCCGGGTGCACTACGCGGCATGAAACTCCACTTGAGACCGGTCGGGAAGCCTGCACCGCCCCGCCCTCGCAGGCCGCTCGCCTTAACTTCCTCAATCACGTCATCCGGGCTCAGCTCTCCGGCAAGGATTCGACGCCACGCCTTGTAGCCATCGAGACGTTCGTAGGTAGCAAGCGTCCAGGAGTCCTTCTCGCCGAACGTATTGAAGCAAGCCAGGTTCTGCGCGTATTCCATTAGTCGAGCCCGTCCAGAATCGCATCGACCTGCTCAATCGTCAGGTCTTCGAAATACTTGTGATCGACCATCATCATGGGCGCCCCGCAGCACGCGGCCAGGCACTCTTCCTCTTTCTTGAGATAAATGCGGCCATCAGCGGTACTTTCGCCCAGCTTGATGCCGAGCTTTTGCTCCACGTGACTGACGATGTCTTCTGCGCCGCGCAGCATGCACGAGACGTTCGTGCAGATCGCCACGTTATGACGGCCAACCGGCCTCGTCTGGAACATCGAGTAGAAGGTGGCTACCTCGTAGACCTGGATGGGCGGCAGGCCGAGGTAATCCGCAACACCGTTCATGATCTCGGTCGTGAGATAGCCTTCGTTCTCGTGCTGCGCCGCATGCAGCGCACCGATGACGGCCGAGCGTTTCTGGTCTTCAGGGAAACGCGCCTTCCAGCGCTCGATTTCCTCGACGACATGTGCCGACAGTTCGACAGCATCACTCATCGGTCTATCTCCCCGAACACAATATCCTGCGTGCCGATAACGGCAACCACGTCAGCCAGCATGTGCCCTTCAACCATTTCCGACATTGCTGACAGATGAGCGAACCCCGGCGCCCGTACCTTCACGCGGTAGGGCTTGTTGGCACCGTCGGACACGATGTAGACACCGAACTCGCCTTTCGGGTGCTCAACCGCCGCATACGCTTCACCCGGCGGCACGCTGTAGCCTTCCGTGAACAGTTTGAAGTGATGAATCAGGGACTCCATGTCGTCCTTCATCTCGACCCGCTTCGGCGGCGAGATCTTGCGATCTTCGAGCATCACCGGGCCCGGGTTGTCGCGCAGCCAGTCGACGCACTGCTTGATGATGCGATTCGACTGACGCATCTCCTCGATGCGAACGAGGTACCGGTCGTAACAATCACCGTTCAGCCCGACCGGGATGTCGAAGTCGAGCTTGTCGTACACTTCGTAAGGCTGTTTCTTGCGGAGGTCCCACTCCACGCCTGAGCCGCGCAGCATCGGGCCGGTGAAACCAAGATTCATGGCGCGTTCCGGTGAGACGACGCCGATATTGACCGTACGCTGCTTCCAGATGCGATTGTCCGTCAACAAGGTTTCGTACTGATCGATGCAGCCCGGGAACTTCCCGGTAAATGCCTCGATGAAGTCGAGCAACGAGCCCTGTCGCGCATCGTTCATCTTCGCCAGGTCTTTCGCACTGCGCCACTTCGATTCCTGGTACTTCGGCATCGAATCCGGCAGATCACGATAAACACCGCCCGGGCGGTAGTACGTCGCGTGCATGCGCGTACCCGATACCGCCTCGTAGCAATCCATCAGGTCTTCGCGCTCACGGAAGCAGTACAGGAACATCGTCATCGCACCGATGTCGAGGCCGTGTGCGCCGAGCCACATCAGGTGATTCAGGATGCGGGTAATTTCGTCGAACATGACACGGATGTACTGGGCACGTACGGGCGCTTCGATACCCAGCAATTTTTCGATCGCCAGAACGTAACCGTGCTCGTTGCACATCATTGACACGTAGTCGAGACGGTCCATGTAGCCGATGCTCTGGTTGAACGGCTTCGACTCGGCCAGCTTCTCGGTGCCTCGATGCAGCAGACCGACGTGCGGATCGGCACGCTGAATGACCTCGCCGTCCATCTCAAGAACGAGTCGGAGAACGCCGTGCGCCGCCGGATGCTGCGGCCCGAAGTTCATCGTGAAATTCTGAATCTCAGCCATCGGTGGATGCGTCCTCTGCTTCGACCGTGTAGCGGTTGTCATCGCGCACAACGCGCGGCACCAGAGTGCGTGGCTCGATCGACACCGGCTGATACGCGACGCGGCCACGCTCGGCGTCGTACGTAACCTCGACGTTGCCGATCAGCGGGAAGTCCTTGCGGAACGGATGCCCGATGAAACCGTAGTCTGTAAGGATGCGCCTAAGGTCCGGATGGCCGTCGAACAGAATTCCGAACAGGTCGAAGGCTTCTCGCTCGAACCAGTTCGCGCCGCTCCAGATATCTACGACGGATCGAACGACCGGCGGGTTGTTCTCGCCGGTGTAAACAACGATTCGGACACGGATGTTGTTGGCGATCGACAGGAGGTGATAGACGACAGCGAACCGACGGGCGTCGAAGTTGTCCGCATCATCGAGGATGACAGGCTCGCGCTCGACGCCACGGCTGAACCCTGAATCGGTCGCATCGTAGGTCGTCCATTCGCCTTTGCCGTAGGTCAGATAATCAACACCGCATAAATCGGTCAGCTGTTCGAAACCGAACTCGGGATCAGTGGCAAGCGTCGTGGCCACGTCGTGCCATTCATCGGCACCGACTTCATAGGCCAGCATGTCGCGACTCGTATCGATCGCGTTCAGTTGCTCGCCAAAGCGCGCGTCAAGCCGCGCGGCCATTGTCTCGCGGGAAACACTCATTCGGTTTGTTGCCTACCTTGCAATCGTGCTGGTACGACGAATCTTCTTCTGTAGCTGTATCAGCCCATAGACCAGGGCCTCAGCGGTGGGGGGACAACCAGGGACGTAGACATCGACCGGGACGACTCGGTCGCAGCCTCGAACCACGGCATAAGAATAGTGATAGTAGCCGCCGCCATTTGCACACGAGCCCATGGACACGACCCATCGCGGCTCGGGCATTTGGTCGTAAACCTTGCGCAGTGCAGGCGCCATCTTGTTGACCAGCGTACCGGCAACAATCATCACGTCAGATTGACGCGGGCTCGGGCGGAAAATAATGCCGAAGCGATCGAGGTCGTAACGTGCCGCACCCGCCTGCATCATCTCGACGGCGCAGCACGCGAGCCCAAAGGTCATCGGCCACATGGAACCAGTGCGCGCCCAGTTCATCACTGCGTCCACGCTGGTAACCACGAAGCCTTTATCCTGCAGACTCTCCCCCGTCGAGATTGCCTGCCGAGCTGACACTGCGTCGGTCGACGCGGCGCTGCTCAATCCCATTCAAGCGCCCCTTTCTTCCACTCGTAAATGAACCCAACGACAAGAATCGCCAGGAATACCCCCATCGAAACAAGCCCGAACGCGCCTATGGCGTCCAGGGAAACCGCCCACGGAAACAGGAACGCGATCTCGAGATCGAAAATAATGAACAGAATCGCCACCAGGTAGTAGCGAACATCGAACTTGATTCGCGAATCCTCAAACGGTTCAAACCCGCACTCGTACGCTGAAAGCTTTTCGGAATCCTTGCCGCCACGACCAAGCAGAAAGCCGAGGCCCAGAAGCACTAGGCCAATGCCGGTCGCAATGCCGAGAAAAATAAGGATCGGCAGGTAGTTTTCGAGCATGGTGGGTTTGGTGGATATCGCCGCCCGCGGATGGGGCGCAATTGTAGCAGTCTGCCCACGCCTGAGAACCCCCCGGACGCCGATTTACGTCCAAAAAAGCTTACGGCCGAGCCTACTGGCCGATCGGAGCATCCTTGCGCCCTGTCGTTTCGGCACGGGTAAAGAGTCAGCCGATGGCCGGACTCGAACCCAATCCGCCTGCCGAAGCAGATATCTGCACTCCTGCGGACTGCGGATTGATCTTTAGTGTCCATCTTTGAGCGCGCGGGGCAAGACGCCCACTATGATCTGCGGCGGCAACGTTCGAAGACCGAGATTCGGGGCTGCTACGACCAAAAGCGTTGGCACCACGCCTATGCATGACCGATGGCCGGACTCGAACCCTCTCGATTAGGACACTGCACTCCTCGAATGCCTCCGTGCCAATCAAGCGCTGTGTTGCCACCTGGATCGATCGAAGGCATTACCCTCTCGGGGCTGCCTTTCAACCGAAAGATGGCACCATGCCTATGTCCGTCCATCGATCCAACGAAAAAGGCCGCCCCTAAGGGCGGCCTCTTTTGTTGGTGCCGATGGCCGGACTCGAACCGGCACAGCTCTCGCTACTGCCCCCTCAAGACAGCGTGTCTACCAATTCCACCACATCGGCAATTCGTTGTTCGGCCAGCCAGACTACTGCGGCTCGGGCGCAGGTTCTTCCGCCGGCGGTGCCTCAAGCTCAGGAAGCTCGGCGGCTACGTCAGTCTCTGTATCTTCAACGGCTTCAACCGCTTCACCCAGTTCCGGCAGAACGTCGGCTGCCGGCGCACCGGCCGGGTCTTCGACTGCCTCGATTGGCGGCGCGTCTTCGAGGAGGCTGTCGGTCGTACCGGCCTGCTGGCTGCTCAGATAGGCCAAGCCAAGGCTCGACGCGAAAAACACCGTCGCCATTATAGCGGTCGCTCGGGAGAAAAAGTTTGACGAACCACGCGCACCGAAGACCGTTCCGGACGAGCCGGAACCAAACGCCGCACCCGCGTCCGCGCCCTTCCCTCGCTGCAGGAGCACGAGCACGATAATCAGTAACGCGATGATCGTGTGTGCAATGAGTACTACTGTCTGAATTGTTGTCATGTAAACCTCAAAGCCCGGCGGCGGCTGCCGCAATCGCCAGGAAATCCTCTGCTTTCAGCGACGCGCCGCCAATCAGGCCGCCGTCGATGTCCGGCTGCGCGAACAGCCCGGCCGCATTACTGCCTTTGCAGCTGCCGCCATAAAGAATCTGTACGCCGTCCGCAACCGCTGCGTCGAGCGCTGCAACACGGCCGCGAATATGCCGGTGGACGTCCTGCGCCTGTTCAGGCGTGGCCGTCAACCCGGTACCAATTGCCCAGACCGGCTCGTACGCGATGACCGCCTTGGTCAGCGCCGCCACGCCGGACGAATTCAGCACTGCATCAAGCTGCTCATCGACGACCGCCGATGTCTCACCTGCCTCGCGCTGCACTTGCGTTTCACCGACGCAAAGCACCGGGGTCAGTCCCGCGGCCTGCGCCGCCGCAAACTTCGCGGCAACCTGCTCGCTGGTCTCCTCGTAGAGCGCCCGGCGTTCCGAGTGTCCTACGATGACGTAGGCGCATCCCATGTCGAGCAACATGCCCGGGGACACCTCGCCGGTGTACGCACCGGACTCATGCTCCGAGACTGTCTGCGCGCCCAGCGCAATTCCGCTGCCGGCAATCGCCTTGCCAACGGACTCGAGATAAACCGACGGCGGGCAAACCAGCATGTCGACGCGATCGCTGGCGACCAGACCAGCCAGTAGGCCATCAACCAGAGTCTGATTGGCAACCTTGCTGCCATTCATCTTCCAGTTCCCGGCGACGAGATATTTGCGCATAGCGGCCCCCGTGACCGGATGCCCCAAAAGGCGCGCAAGGATACCGATGCAACGCGGTCAAATCAACGCGCCGAAGCGCGAAAATTCCGCCATTTCAGGCAGCTGCGCGGGCTACAACCTCCGCCAGCTCATCGGCCAGCCGCGAGACCTGGCGCTCGTCCTCACCTTCGACCATGACCCGAATCACGGGTTCAGTACCGGACGCCCGCAACACGACCCTGCCGCTGTCCTTGAGCTCGCCTTCAGCGGCCTTCACCGCGTCCTGAATTGCAGGCGCACTCATCGGATCGAGCTTTCGCTCGGTGCGCACATTCACCATCTTCTGCGGATATCGCGGCATGCCGGCCGCCAGAGCCGACATCGGTTGCCCGGTGCTTTCCATTACGGCCAGCACCTGCAGCGCGCTGATGAGTCCGTCGCCGGTCGTCGTCCGGTCGAGGCAGATCATATGCCCGGAGGTCTCACCGCCGATAATTCCGCCGGTGGCTCGTAGGGTTTCGAGGACATAGCGGTCTCCGACCTTGGCGCGCTCGAAGGCAATATCGGCATCACGCAGGGCGTGCTCGAGGCCAAGATTGCTCATCACTGTGCCGACCACCGGCCCGGTTAGCTGGCCTTCCGCCTTCCGAGCCTTGGCGATGATGTACAGCAACTGATCCCCGTCAATGACGGTGCCGTTCTCATCCACCATGACGACGCGGTCTCCGTCACCGTCCAGCGCGATTCCGACCTGGGCGCCCACTGCAGGCACGGTCTGACACAGCAGGTCGAGATCTGTCGAACCGCATCCCTTGTTGATGTTTCTGCCGTTCGGCGAACAGCCGATCGAGATGATGTCCGCGCCAAGCGCATTGAGGATGCGCGGTCCAACTTTGTAACCCGCTCCGTTCGCGCCGTCGAACACAACCTTGATGCCGTCGAGCGTTCGGCCCTCGGGGAACGTCGACACGCAGAAGTCCTGATAACGGATTCGGGCGGAATCGATACGCTTTGCCTGGCCCAGTTTGTCCGAGACCGAGGTAATCGCCGGCTGATCGAGGTGCTTCTCAATTTCCAACTCGATGTCGTCGGTGAGCTTGGATCCGTTGCCATCGAAAAACTTGATGCCGTTGTCGAAGTAGGCATTGTGCGATGCGCTGATCACGACGCCAAGATCAGCATCGAACACCTTATTGAGATACGCAATGCCTGGGGTGGGCAGCGGCCCGAGCAGCAGCACGTCCGCGCCCGCGGCAACAAAACCCGCCTCAAGCGCCGACTCGAGCATGTATCCCGAAACACGCGTGTCCTTGCCGATCAGCACGGTGCCACCGCTTGGCATGAACACCTGCGCTGCTGCGCTGGCCAGCCGCAGCGCGAAGTCCGCGGTCATCGGATCCTTGCCAACCTCGCCGCGTACGCCGTCGGTTCCAAAATATCGCTTAGCCATACGACTGCCTCCCTCGCCTCAATGCCGTCAGCCTGCCGGACCGCCCTGCATGCCGGCTCTCGCTACAGCCGACACGATTTTAAGCGCGTCTACGGTCTCAGGCACGTCGTGCACGCGCACAATATGCGCGCCGCTCTCAACCGCCAGGACCGCAGCCGCAATGCTGGCCGGCAATCGCTGCTCGACCGGCCGACCGGTTATTGCGCCAAGCGTACCTTTTCTGGACCAGCCGACCAGCAACGGAAATCCCAATTCGCGAAAGCAGCCGAGATCGGCCAGGAGGCCCAGGTTGTGGTCGTCTGTCTTGCCGAAGCCAAAACCGGGGTCGACAGCAATGCGATTCGCATCCACTCCCGCGTCGACGCACGCGGCCGCACGGGCACGAAGAAAGCGCAGAACCTCGCCAGGCAGGTCGTCGTAACGGGGATATTCCTGCATCGTCGCCGGCTCGCCCTGCATATGCATCAATCCCAGCGCGAGGCCCGATTCAGCGGCGGCCTCAAGGGCCCCGGGCTGCTGCAGCGCATAAACGTCATTGATCATGTCCGCGCCGGCATCGGCCGCGGCTCGAATGACATCTGCGTTACCGGTGTCTACCGAAAGAAAGGCGTCGGTCTCAGCCCGGAGTTGCGTCAGTACCGGCAACAGGCGGCTCAATTGTTCCTGCGCTGGCACCGAAGCCGCACCCGGACGGGTCGACTCCGCGCCGATATCGACGATTCCGGCCCCGGCCTCGAGCATACCGAGTGCGTAGTCCACGGCCCTGCCGGCATCCGTCCAGTTGCCACCGTCCGAAAACGAATCCGGAGTGACGTTCAGGATGCCCATCACCGCAGGCGATGACAGGT
>CAZMEA010000096.1:0-8180 GCA_964565135.1 uncultured Woeseiaceae bacterium | reverse complement strand
GCACGCTCAAACTCGCGAATCGTGATGTACCTGTGCCCCCTGTGTCGATACATCCTCGCATCATCGGGGTGCTTCTGAATTCCTTCGCTGAACGTCACGATCGCACCGCGATAGTCGCCGGTATACGCGAGTCGCCGCCCCAGCCAGATGATCGCATCTGCATCGTCGGGATTGGCGTCGTAGTCAGCACGTGCTGCGCTCAGGTTGTCGAGCAGACGCTGCGACGGTTGGGCCGACGTGAACGGACGCCCATCGAGCGATACCGCCTGCGCTCCCGGCGGCACATCGGGAAGGATCTGGGCGAACGCCGACGTCGAAAGTGAGAGGACTGCGGCGAGCGTCAAAAGAGACATGTGTCGACTGTTCATTCTGAGGCCTCCTCGACGATGGCCAGGATCCGTTCACTTAAACCGTCGAGCACACTGGCGACGATCGCAATCTGCTCGCCGACCATTGCGTACTCCCGCTGCTCGATGGCTTCCCTGACGCTGGGCAGAGTCTTCACCCCGTAACCCGTATAGAAACCCGGCGCATAGATGTGATGCTTGTACCAGCTGCGCCCGGGCAACCCCTCGTCGCGGGTCAGCAGTCTCTCCGTTGTGAACAGCATCTCGTTGACATCGGCGCTGGCTGCAGTCCCACTCGCCGCGATATCGGCGTAGGCATCCGCAGCAGACTGCAGTCGGTCGAGAGCGTTCCTCAGCGGCGCAAAGTTGAAAAACGGCACCTCGGACTTTCGAGGTGGCGGCCCCAGCGTCTCATACGGATTGAGCGCGGCCGCATACGTGCCGTCGTCGAGACGCCTGTTCGTCTCCTCGGTCTCGCGACGCATCGTGTCGGCGAGCTCCTCGAGCTCTGTGACGTACAGGGCAATGTTGTCCGCAAATCCCTGGAACTCGAACGGCAACCTCGGTGCATTCGCCAGGCGCAGGGTCGCGCGTCCGGCGACCTGGGCCAGCGAGACGCCGTAGACCAAGCCCGGGTCTCGCCACGTCGTGAAGTGTTCGAACGTGTCATACAGCGTGTGGTAGGAACCGCCGTTGCCTTCACCACCGAAGCTGATGTTGGCCGATGCGATCCCGAGATGCTGCAGGAAGGGCGTGTAGTCCGACCCGGATCCCAGCGGATAGATCCGCAGATCACGCCGCTCAGCCTCGGCCCGGCTTTTTTCGTTGCCGGCGCTCAGGCGCAGCATGGCTCGCCGCCGATCCTTCAGCGACATGGCCATCCCTGGATCGTCGACGTCTTCGATCACCTGGTTGAAAAATCGCTCGAGCGTGTGGCTCCCACCGACGTTGACGAAACCGCGGCTGTTGCCGTCCGTATTCAGATACGCGACCGCGTGTCGCTGCAGGTCACGGGCATGATGTTCCGCCCACTCGGTCGATCCGATCAGGCCCGGCTCCTCTGCATCCCAGGCCGCGTAGACGATCGTGCGTTTGGGACGCTTGCCGTCACGGGCCAGCGCGGCGATCGAACGGGCCTCCGACAGCAAGGCCGCCAGCCCGGAAATCGGATCGGCGGCGCCGTGATTCCAGCCGTCATGATGATTGCCGCGCACGACCCACTCGTCCGGATACTCACTCCCTTCGAGACGCGCGATGACGTTGTAGGCAGGCACCCGCTGCCAGTCAAACTCGAGCTTCATTCTCACTCGCGCGGGGCCGGGCCCGAGGTGATACGTGATTGGCAGCGCGCCACGCCATTCGGGAGGAACGACGGCGCCGTCCATTGCCTCGAGCAATGGCAACGCGTCGCGATGCGAGATTGGCAGCACCGGAATCTTCGTCAGCGTCGGCGCATCATCGAGGTCCAGGCGCCGCGCCCGTTTTGTTGCGCCCGTCCCCGGCGTCAGAACATCGCCCGGATAGGTCGGCATATCCATAACAGAACCACGCTGGACCCCGCTCTCGTGTTTGAAGGGGCCCTTCGGATACGCATCCCCGACACCGTAGCCGTCATCGGCCGGGTCAGAGTAGATAATGGTGCCGATCGCACCCTTCTCACCGGCGAGCTTCGGCTTGATGCCGCGCCAGGATCTGCCGTACTTGGCAATGGCAATCTTGCCCGTGACGTCGATGCCGTGACGCTCGAGAATCTCGTAGTCCTCCGGAATGCCGTAGTTGACGAACACGAGTTCCCCTTCCACCTCGCCGTCGATCGAGAACGCGTTGTAAGGCGGTAGCAGGTCGTCGCGAACCGATGTGCTCGGATCAAGAGCCAGGGAGTCTTCATCGAGGCCTGCCACGTACATCGACGGCGAGACCAGTTCGAGCTCACGGGTGACTGGCGTCGGCAACAGAATGTCGTATTCGGCAATCTCCACATCGTAGCCCCAGGACTCGAGCATCCCTGCGGCCAGTTCGACAACGTCGCGCCCGGCGGCTGAGCCCACGTGGTGCGGCCGAGCGCTCATCTGCCGAATCCAGTCTTCCATGTCCTCCGCAGACAGGTGTGTGTCGAACTCGGCTTCCAGGCTCCGCTGCGCCGCCGACCCTGCGGCATCAAAACCCAGCAAATCGTCTGCCAGGGCGGGAGACGCCATAGCAGCAGCCGCGACGGCCGCGACGGCCGCGACGGCAATAGTCAGAACTCTCATTAACTCTCCCCCGGTATACCGATTTTTGTTACGTCTTTTGGCGCCTGTGCAAACTTCGCTTTGTCGCTGTCGACAGCGCACCGCTCGATTATTGCGTCTGAAACTCCAGGCGCTCGCGCATTTCCTCGAGGAACTGCTTGACCCGAACGGCATGGTCCGGCCCGACACGAATCATCAGCTTCTGCCCTGCCGACAACGATTCAAGTGCCGGATCGGCGTATTCGAACAGCACGTTGGGCTGTACCAGCATGACCGGCTGGTCAACCTCTGGTGTGTCGAGAAGATGACCGATCACCTCGATCACCCTGTCGTTGAAGTAGGCATCGGGATAGCCCAGCGCTTCATAGGCTTCCTGGAACAACGGGTAGAAGCGCCGGTACGTATCGACAAGCGCAGCCTGGTCCGCGCGTGACAGCATCGCGACGAGAAGATCGTAACGATCATAGTTCGCCGGGTTCAACATGAACTCGCCACTGCCATCCTGCCCGTCAGCCGCAAACGGGCGTTGCAGTCGACCGACCGGCCGGATTCGCTCCGCGACCGTAGTCCTCGGCAGATTGTCGATGGTCGCGACGAACTTCTCGATCAGCGCGTCGTCGACCAGGAGTTCGACGACGCCCGATCCAAGAATATCGGCAAGTGACAATTCAAAGTATCGGTCGCTGTCGTCCAGCGCCGGCAGCGGCATCAGATCTCCGGCTGCGGCGCGCTCCGGCAACAGCTCCGGAACAGGAAAGGCCGGAGTTTCATCGTCAACAACGCTCGAGTCAGCGGCTGTCGGTACGTCGACCGCCGGCGCGGGCGGCGGCAGCGCTCGACCGAAATACCAGTACGCAACAGCAATGGCGATGAGGACGAGCGCCGCAACGACCACGAAGACGCCGCTGGCACTGCCGACACCGTTTGCAGGCGCTCGAGCTGGTCGGTCGTTCGCGTCGACGCGAAGTTCGCTCATGGTCGAAAAACTGGATCCGCAACCGGGACACACAGTCTATCCCGGGTTTGACCGCGTTGCAGCGCTGCGGGATCAGACGGTGTCGGCGGTTCGCGATTGCCGGCGTTTACTGGCCAACGCAACTGGCAGCTGCCGCCGTCGCGGCACGGCCGCAGGCTTGCCGACGTAGTAGCCTTGCGCGTAGTCGACGCCGAGTTCGGCGAGCAGAGAAAACGCAGGAGCGCTTTGGACGTACTCGGCGATGGTCTTCATGCCTGCCTCGCGACCGATCTCGGCGATCAGGCGGACCATTTTCTGATCGACGGGGTTCTTTACGATGTTGCGAATGAAAGACCCGTCAATCTTGATGAAGTCGAAGGACAGCTGCTGTAGATACCCCAGCGAGCTATACCCCTTGCCGAAGTCATCCAGTGCGATTGCGCACCCCATATCGCGGAGTTTGGCGACCTGCTTTTCGACATGACTCAGATGCCGTACGGCGAGGTTCTCGGTGATTTCGAACGAGATATCGGTCGGGGCAACGTCGTTTTCCGCCAGCTGCGTCGCTACATAGCCTGTCAGGTCTTCCGTCTCGAAGGCGTTGGCCGAAAGGTTGATCGCCAGTTTCAAGGACGGGTAATTCTCGCGGTATCGTGCCTGAGCTCGAATGACCTCCCGGATCATCCAGGCGTCGATCTCCGCCATGAGGCCGAAACGCACCGCCGCGGGCAGGAATACGTCCGGACCAACGGTCTGACCGTCATCCATTTTCAAACGCACTAACACCTCGTAGTGCGCCGTATCCCCGGTCGCTATGTTCACAACGGGCTGGAAACGCAGCAGGAACAAATCCTGGTCGATGGCCTCGCGCAGCTTGCGCATCCAGCCAACGTCTGCTGCCATCTGCTCCGACTCTCGCTTGGACGGCGTGTAGAATTCGACTCGGTTTCGCCCGCTGGCTTTCGCTTCCCGACAGGCGATGTCCGCCTGGGCCAGCAGGTCATCGTGGTTTGCCTCGGCGCCACGCAGCATCGTCACACCAATGCTGCAGTGGACGTGCAGGATCTTTTCATCCTCCACGTGTGCGAGCTGCCGCATACTTTCAAGCAGGCGATTTGCGATCTTGCGAGCCTCGCGTTTGCCAACCCCGGGCAGCAGCACCGCAAACTCGTCGCCGCCGAAACGCGCAACGATCCCGTCCTCCCCTACCGCAGTCTTCAGACAGTCCGCAACTGACCGGATCAGACGATCACCGGCGGGATGACCGCAGGTGTCGTTGACGTACTTGAACTGATCGAGATCGACGAACAGCAATGCGCCGCGACTGCCAAGGCTCGTCGAATTGAGCAAGAGGTGCTGCAGCTCATCGACAAACCGACGCCGGTTGTACAGCCCTGTCAGGGGGTCGTGATTGGCCAGGCGGAGCAGCTTTTCGTCGCGCTCGCCGAGTGCCGTAGCCGTGGATTCGAGCGCCTCGACGATCTCCGAGATCTCTCGATGCGCGGCCGGCTTGAACTTGACGTCGAGATTGCCGTCGGCCAGCTCGGCGATCGGCTGCTGCAAATCCGAAATCGCGCGCAGCGCGCGCCGTAGCGACATGCGCCCGAGGTAACCCGAAATAATCAGCAGAATCAGCAGGGCAAGCATCGCCAGCTTGATGTTCTTGACCAGGTTCTCGTGGTAAGCGGAGAAGTTGAGCTCCAGCGCCAGGAAGCCGACCAGTTCTAGCGCGCCTTCGGCTTGATCGGCCAGCGGATCGAATTCGAACAGGCCGTCGCCTTCAATGGATGCGGTCCAGATCGGCGCATAGATCTGGAACAGACGAATATCAGTAAGGCTGCTCGACATCAGATACGGCGTGTCGCCACCAACAAGGGCGGAGACCCTGTCGAGCAGATCCGCGGGGAGCTGACCTGTGTGAGCAACCGGCGCTTCGGATGAGTTCGATACGGTCATCAGTTGCGATCCATCCGCGCGATAAAACAACACGCGATCGATCTCCGGATACTTGTCGATGAACCGCTCCAGCCGAAGCGTTACCTCTTCGCCGTACGGCAGATACAACGGCGCGCCGAGTTCATGCAGCTCGTTCGTCCACTGCATCGCCCAGCGACTGTAGTTGCTTTGCAGCACCCACTGTCCGCCCCAGTACAGACCGGCGATGGCCAATGCACCGATGAGCCCGGTTATCAGAATCTGCAGCGACATGATCTCGTGGATGAGCACGCGCTGGCCACCAAAACGAACGAAGCGAAGCAGGTCGTGCTTCGACCGGTTTCGGCCGAACACCGAGGCAATCCAGGTTTTCACTCCTCGCCCCCGGCCGACTCGTCTGTGTTGGACAGCAGCGCGTGTCGTGACGAGTCGTTGATGCGGACTGCGATGTCTGTAAGCGGCGAAATCGGCGGCAGAGTGGACCCGTCAGAGTCGACGAGCCGTTCCGCAACGTCGAGAATCGTTGCGGCAACATCCTCATCGACCGTCGTCGTACTCAAGGTCGCACCGATCGACAACAGCGAATCATTGAAGACGGCGACCTGCACACGATGCCGCGCGGCGTAGGTCAGCATCTGTTTGAGGATTTCTCCACTCAGTATCCGGTTGTCCGGGAACAGCCAGAAGCCATCGATCTCGGGTACCAGACGCGTGAACAGATACAGGGTCTCTCTATCCGACTGCGCGACGCGATGCTGGAATCTGACGGCGTGATGCTCTGCTGCCTTGCCCGCTTCTTCGACGAGCAGTTCATGCCCTGTGCCGACAATCGCACCAACCGCACTGAGATTCGGATTCAACGTCCGCCAAACTTCGAGCTGCTGATCGAGCGGCGGCAACACCGACACGCCCTTGACCCGGTCGGAGTCGAGATCGAGACCGCCCGTGTTGAACACCTGGGAGAAGACGACCGGCATTCCCTCGATGCGGGTCGCAAACACGGCCGCCTTGTAGCCGACGGCGACAACGACTTCGGTTTTCGCAGACTGAATGCTGTCGTACATCTCCCGCGGTGTCAGACTTCGGTCGTCCATGTCGTAAACGTCGATCTGACCGAGCTCGTTGCGCAGCGCGATAGCGATTCGTTCATACGCAGGCAAGCGACTGCTGAGCAGCACGGACACGCGTAGCGGCTCCGCCGTTTCGGCAGGTGCCGGCTGTATGACCGGCGCCGGTGTGCTCGGTGCGGCAACCTCCGGACGTGGATTCGGCAGTTCGGGCAGCGGCTCGGGATTGGGCGGCAACTGCGGCTCGGCGACTGGCGGCGGCTCGGCCGCCGGCTCGAACGTTGGCAGGAGCGAACAGCCGGACAGAAAAAGCAGGCCGAACAGGACCAGTGGCGCACCCGCGCCAGCCCTGAGTCTTGCCGATTCCCTCGCTCGCAACCCTTTAATCCCTATGACTTTTTCGTGATCAACCGAAGCGTTCCATGCCCACTGATTCAAGTCGCACCGGGCGAACGATTCAGGATAGCGAGACCACGCAAAGCGGCAACGACGTGGGTCTCAAATCGGCCGGGAAAGCCGCTTGCGGCGCGGCTTTCAGCATTGGATCCAGCGCGCCGGGGAAGCCAGATTATGTCCAGTGGCTGTGGCCGCAGAGGGGCAGCCAACACGACCTGTTTCGATGTCACATATCGTGATAAGGGTAGCGCCCGCTTCGCAGGGGCTCTGCTAAAGTTGTCGCCCCGAAAGGGCCCTACTCGGAGAAGTCTTATGGCACAGCCGGCGAACCTCGTTGACGCAAAACTCTATCTGTCACGATTGCACGAGATGCGCGAGCATGGCGGACAGCCGTCTACGGTCGGCCTGGACGATCGCACGGTGTCGCGATTCCTGTCGCAGGACGAGTCGCTTGGCATCGCTATTAATCAAGCGCATGCGTTGTTCCTGTCGCTCAAGGAGTGCCGCCCCGACCTGCTTTCGCTGGGTGAGTCCCAGCAGGTCGCAGCCGTGCAGCAGAGTATCGTCAACTTCTATGCCATCGACGCGGTTAACCCTTACGTCTCAGCCGGCGCCAAAGGTCCCTGGATCGTGTCCCTCAAGGGTGCGGTCATTTACGACTGCGGCGGTTACGGCATGCTGGGCTTCGGGCACGCGTCGAACCATGTTCTCGAGGCAATGAATCAGCCTCACGTCATGGCCAACATCATGACGCCGAACGTAAGCCAAATGACCTTCATCGAGGGATTGCGTGCCGAGGTCGGTCACACTCGCAGTGATGACGATCAGCCGTACTCTCATTTCATCTGCCTGAACAGCGGCTCGGAGTCCGTCACGATTGCCAGTCGACTGGCGGACGTGAACGCGAAGAATCTGACCGCCGAAGGCGGCTGCTACGCCGGGCGGCCCGTCCGCGGCCTGAGCCTGCGCGGCAGTTTCCACGGTCGAACCGACCGACCTGCGCGCTACTCGGACTCGACGCTGGGCGCGTACCGCAAGTACCTGCGCTCGTTCGAGGACAAGGACTACCTCCTGACGGTCGAACCCAACAATATTGCCGAACTCGAAGCGGTGTTCGAACGCGCGAAGGACGAGTACTTCCTGATCGAAGCGATGTTTATGGAACCGGTCATGGGTGAAGGCAACCCTGGACAAGCGATAACGCCGGAGTTCTATGCGCGCGCCCGGGAACTGACCCTGGAGCACGGTT
>CAZMEA010000095.1:0-8389 GCA_964565135.1 uncultured Woeseiaceae bacterium | reverse complement strand
GCGACAAGGCGCTGGAGATTCTGAACACCGTTGGATTGAGCGAACGTACAACACACTATCCGGCGCAGCTTTCCGGCGGCGAGAAGCAGCGTGTAGCTATTGCGAGGGCATTCGCAACCGAGCCAGCCGTACTGTTTGCGGATGAACCAACCGGCAACCTGGACACGAGGACCGGCGAGAACATCATGAACATGATGTTCGAACTCAACAAGAACTCGTCAACGACCTTGGTTCTGGTGACCCACGATCGTCGGCTGGCCGAGCGCTGCGATCGCGAAATCCGCCTCGATGCGGGCAAGCTCGTCGCTGACACGGGAGGCGTGAACGCGTGAACGCCTTTGCTTACGCGATACGGAGCTTTGGCCGAGAGCTTCGGTCCGGCGAGGTATTGATTCTCCTGACGGCCGTTGCATTGGCCGTTGCGGCGCTGACCGCCGTCGGCTTCCTGACGGATCGCATTGGTAAAGCCGTCGCGCGTCAGGCGAACGAAGTCCTCGCAGCCGACCTTCGCCTTCGCTCGCCGGATCCCATTCTGGCCGAGTGGCGCGACGCGGCCGCGGACTACGGTTTACAAACCGCCGAAACACAGACCTTTCCGAGCGTAATCTTTGCTGGCGACGAGAGCTCTCTCGCAACGATCAAGGCCGTGAGCGACAACTACCCGCTCCGCGGCAAGGTGCGCATCGCCGATCGCCTGTTCGGTGAGCAACGGGAGGTCGATTACATACCGCCGCCCGGCAAGGTCTGGACCGACGGTGCCCTCATGGCGCGGCTCGGTGTGAGCGTTGGCGACACGGTGTCGGTTGGCGAGACCGATCTCGAGATCGACGCGGTACTGATGTACCGGCCAGACCAGTCGATCGGCTTTGCATCGCTCGCGCCGTCGATCGTCGTCAATCTGGCTGACATGCCGCGCACAAACCTGATCGGCGCGGGTAGCCGGGTGAGTTACGCTCTGCTGGTTGCCGGTGACGAAGGCGATGTCGACGATTTCTACGCGTCAGTAGAAGACGACCTGCCCGAGTCGGTCAGGACCCGCAACAGGGAAGACTCGGGCGCGCGCGCCGGCAACGCCGCCGATCGGGCACAGCGATTCCTGTCATTGACCGCCGTGATCAGCGTGCTTCTGAGCGCGGTGGCGATTGCCATGTCTGCACGCCGTTTTGCGCAACGGCGCATGGATACCGTCGCATTAATGAAGAGTCTCGGTGCAACCCAGGGATTCATCATCTCGGCGGCATCGCTCCAGCTCGTTCTTCTGGGCGTGATCGGCGTGGCGATCGGCAGCGTGGTCGGGTTTGGCGTCGAGGCTATCGTCACGGGCATGCTGGCTGACCTGTTTGCCAGTGACCTGCCCGATCCTGGATTAGGTCCGGTCTGGCTTGGCATGGGTGCCGCGTTGATCCTGCTCGTCGGCTTCTCCTTGCCGTCTGTCATTCAGCTACGGAATACACCGCCGCTGCGCGTGTTGCGTCGTGATGCGATGCCGCCGCCACCGTCGCTGGCATTCGTCGCGGGATCGGCGATTGTTGCCGTGTCACTGCTTCTCTACCGGATGATTGGTGACGCAACGCTCCTGCTGATCGTGCTCGGCGGCATGCTCGGTGTCTCGGCTGCGCTGTACGTTCTCGGCCGTGGTCTGGTCGCAGGTATGGGTCGGTCACGCGGTGGCGTCGGCATTGCCTGGCGCTACGGCCTCGCCAATGTCGCCCGTCGAGGGCGGGACAGCACGGTGCAGGTCGTTGCTTTCGGCCTCGGCCTCACGGTCCTGCTGCTGTTGACGTTCGTTCGCACCGATTTGCTGGCCGGATGGCAGCGCACGCTGAACGAAGACGCGCCCAACAACTTCCTCATCAACATCCAGCCGCAGGAACGTGACTCGATTGCCGCGATCTTCGAGGCGGGCGGCATCGGCGCGCCGGACTTCGTGCCGCTCGTTCGCGCCCGGATGACGACGATCAACGACGAGGACGTCAAGACGCGTGAGTACCCGATGGAAGACGGCCGCTGGATGGCGAACCGTGAAGCAAACCTGACCTGGACGGGTACGCTGAGTGACAGCAATACGCTCGTTGCGGGTGACTGGTGGGGTGAGGACTACACCGGTCCACCCCTCGTCTCTGTAGAGGCCGAGGCGGGCATGGAGATGGGTGTCGACATCGGCGACAAGCTTGTCTTCCTGATCGCCGGTCGCGAGATCGAAATGGAGATTGCGAGCTTCAGGGAGGTGAACTGGGACTCGTTTCAGCCGAACTTCTTTATGGTCCTGTCACCCGGCGCACTCGATGGCCTGCCGTCGACGTTCATCGCCAGCCTGCAGGTGCCGCCGGATCGCAAAGATGTTCTTTTGAATCTGGTACGTCAGCACCCCACCGTTTCGGTGATCGACCTGGAAACGATTCTGAATCAGGTCAAAGGCATCATCGACAAGGCCAGCCTGGCCGTACAGGCTGTTTTCGTTTTCACACTTGCCGCGGGAGTCGCGGTGCTCTTCGCCGCCGTGCAGTCGACGATCGACGAGCGGCGCTTCGAGTCGGCCATGCTGCGTGCCTTGGGCGTGCGGCGTCGCACGGTGCTGTCCGGTGTGCTGACCGAGTTCGCTGCGATCGGCCTGGCCGCAGGTTTACTGGCGGCTGCTGGCGCGTCGATACTGGCCGCCGTCATTGCCGTGCAGCTTTTTGATCTCGACTACAACTTCAATGTGGCGCTCTGGGTAGCGGGGCTCCTGGCCGGCATGGCGCTGGTGTGTGTCAGCGGATTCGCCGCTGCGCGAGGCGCGATCAACGCGCCACCGGTCAACGTCCTTCGGGGCGCCTGATGGATGACGCGGTCACGCAGACCGAACGATTGTCGTGTGGCGCGGTTGTCGTCCGAAAGACGTTGGACGGCTGGCGCACCTTGATGCTGCGCGCCTATCGGAACTGGGACTTTCCGAAGGGCATTCGCGAGCCCGGCGAAACGTCCCTCGAAGCTGCTATACGTGAGATCGGCGAAGAAACCGGTATCGCCGACCTGAGCTTCCCATGGGGCGAAGGGTTTATGGATACGGGCCCGTACAGCCGTGGCAAGGTCGCCCGCTACTACATCGCGTCAACAGAACAGGAAGCCATCGAAATGGGCATATCGCCCGAGACAGGTCAGCCAGAGCACCATGAGGCTCGCTGGATGAGCTTTAACGAGGCTTACGACATCTCATCGCCTCGGGTGCGGGATGTCGTGCAGTGGGCGAGAAACGTACTCGGCGCCTAGTGCGTCTCGCCGAACGCTGCCCGGCGGAAAACCGGCGCCGTGGAATCACGCGGGACCAGCTCGGAATGTACCGTAATGAGCTCGTTCGAACGGTCCTTTGACTGAAGCTGTTCGATCAGCGTCTGGGCACCTACTTCTGCCATCCTTCGCAGCGGCTGATTGACGGTCGTCAACGCCGGGTAGATTTGCTGAGCGAGCGGAATGTCATCGAACCCTGCGACGGATAGCTCGCCAGGCACATCAATCTTCATTTGCTGGGCAACCCGGATCACACCGGCTGCCATATCGTCGTTACTGGCAAATATCGCCGTTGGACGATGTTCCTGTTTAAGCAATCGCCAGGCGCACTGTTCGCCTGCGCCGATAGAGTTATCCCCTTCGCAGATCAGGGTTTCGAGAAACGGCAGGCCGCAGGCTTCGAGGCCGTCCTTGTAACCGAGGAAACGATGCGCCACGGCTTTGTGTCCCGGGTCTCCCTTGATGAAGGCAATGCGGCTATGTCCGAGCGACGCCAGGTAGCGGGTCATTTCGGCCGACACCTCACGATCATTCGTGACCACGGTCAGGTGACCCGACGAGCTGGTCCCCGGCGAGATTTGCACGAACGGCTTTCCTTTCGCGCGAATCGCATCAATGACCGCGGGCACGTTTGACAAAGGCGGTGCTACAGCAACGCCATCCACCCGCGATTGCTCGATCAGGTCTGTGATTTGCGAGCCGATATCCGGATCGTCGTAGTTGCAGGGATGCAGGAGAACATCGTAGTTGGCTGCCTTGCAGGCACGCAGCAGCCCCTGCTGCAGCTTGATGACGTAGCCTGAGCTCGGGACGGCATATCGTCCCGGGTCGTCGTACAGCAATCCAATCAGAAAGGATCTGCGGCTGGCGAGACTGCGCGCTGATTGATTAGGGCTGTAGTGAAGCTCGGCAACGGCGTCATCAACACGCTTTCGCGTGCTTTCACGCACGTTTGCCTCCCGATTCACAACCCGTGAGACGGTTTTTATCGACACGCCCGCCAGCTTGGCGACGTCTTCGATTGTGGCTCTTGCCATTGTGGACTTCCCCCGAAGTACCACCAGTCTACGTGATCAAAACGGGAATATCGACAGCGCTGTCATTATGTGGCGCCGACCGGGGGCTACGTAATCCTGCAACGCGCCTGCCCTCGTAAAAAGGCGGCAACATTCGCAGCGAGCTCCTCAATCGCCCGTTGCCGGGCCGTCACCGAACTCCAGGCTATGTGCGGTGTGACGATCAGGCGATCACCCTGATAGGCCAGCAACGATTCGTCATCGCCGGGGGGTTCTTCCGCCAGGACGTCGACCGCGGCACCCGCCAGTCGGCCGTTGCGGAGCGCCTCCACAAGCGCATCGGAGTCAACCAGGGCGCCGCGTGCCGTATTGATCAGGTACGCATCCGGCTTCATCCTGGCGAGCGTGTCGCGATTGATCAGTCCGCGAGTCGCCTCATTCAGCGGACAGTGCAAGGTCAATACATCGACCTCGCCGAGAAGCGTCTCGAAGTCTACGCGCTGACCGTTGCCTGTCTGCGGCTCACCAGGGCGCGCGGACACCAGTACACGCATGCCCAGACGCTTTGCGGCGTCGCCGACTGCGCGCCCGAGTTCGCCGTGGCCAACGATGCCCAGGGTCAGTGACGAGAGTTCGCGAATTGGTCTCGACAACAGGCAGAACGTCTCGGCCTTCTGCCAGTCACCGCGCGCCACGTCTTCGCGGTAGGGTTGAAGGCTGTGCGTCATCATCAGCATCACGCCAATGACATGTTCGACGACCGACTGTGTGCAGTAACGCTGAATGTTCGTTACGGCAATGCCGCGTTCACGAGCGAAGTCCTTGTCGATATTGTCAGTTCCGGTTGCGGCAACGCCGATGTAACGCAGCGCCTCAGCACGCTGCAGTTCCTCCCTGCCCAGACGGACTTTGTTGACGAATACGAACTCTTTTTCGGCAATGCGTTCGCCGACCAGGGGCGCTGGTGTCGAGTCGAAGAATTGCAGCTCCGGCAGAGTGCCCCGCAACGGTGACGGATCCACGTCCTTACTGCCAAGCGTTGCGAAATCGAGAAATACGGCGGTCACGGTGTGAGGTATGCTGGATGGGCGTTGTTCGGGGAATTCTAGCGGAGAAACATGGACGGGACGGAACGGCCCTTCTGGCAAACCAAAACGCTGGATGAAATGAGCGCCGGCGAATGGGAGTCACTGTGCGATGGCTGCGGTCTGTGTTGCCTGCAGAAGCTGGAGGACGAAGATTCCGGTGATGTCTATTACACGGACGTCGCCTGTCGGCTGCTCGATATCGGTGCCTGTCGTTGTACCGATTACGCTAATCGCGCCCGCGAGGTTCCCGATTGCATGGTGCTGACCCCGGATGCGACGTCCGTGTTCAACTGGCTGCCCGCGAGCTGTGCGTATCGGCGCCTGTCCGAAGGCCGGCCGTTGCCGGAATGGCACCCGCTGGTGACGGGCGACCCGGAGTCGGTGCACACCGCCGGCATCTCCGTGCGAGGCAAGGTGGTGTCCGAAACGGAAGCAACGGGTTTTACATCCCTGCAGCTGCTTGCCGAGGTTGACGACACATGACCGAGCATCCGTTCGTTGCTTTGCCCGACTTTCGCGAGTATCCGATCGAGACGATGCGGGAGCGATTACGGGAATTCTATGCAGATGTGAGTCGCCGTCGCACCGTCCGCGAATTCTCGGACCGACCGGTGCCGCGCGACATCATTGAGGATGCGTTGCGGGTCGCTGGAACGGCGCCAAGTGGTGCAAACCTGCAGCCCTGGCATTTTGTTGTCGTGAGTGGTCCGGAGACGAAGCGAAGGATCAGGGAAGCGGCCGAAGCGGAGGAGCGGGAGTTCTACGAGCATCGAGCGTCGGCCGAATGGCTCAAGGCACTCGAGCCACTCGGCACGGACAGCGACAAACCGTTCCTGGAAACCGCGCCATACCTCATCGCCGTGTTTTTGCAGAAGTTCGGCAGCCTCGAAGACGGCAGCAAGGTCAAACACTACTACCCCGTCGAGTCGACAGGGCTCGCGACGGGACTGTTGATCACGGCGCTGCATCAGGCTGGCCTGGCGAGCCTGACGCACACGCCGAGTCCAATGGCGTTTCTTAACGACATTCTTGGTCGGCCGAAAAGCGAGCGCCCTTTTCTGCTGCTGGTTACCGGCTATCCCGCTGCGGACGCAACGGTGCCCGACATTCGCCGCAAACCTCTCGAGGACTTCGTCAGCTTCGTTGAAGACTGATTTCTTAGCCGGTGTTTTGCAGCCCCGCGGCGATGCCGTTGACGCTGGCCAACAGCGCCTCCAGCAGTTCGTCATCCATACGATGCGAATCTCGCCAGCGACGCAGAAGGTCAACCTGCATCAGGCTCATAGGATCTACGTAAGGGTTGCGCAGCATGATGGCGCGCTGCATCGTCAGATCGCCCGCCAGCAAATCGTCATGTTCTGAATACTTCAGTATCAGTTCGCGAGTCAGCTCGAACTCTTTTTCGATCATAGGGAAGAAGCGCTCGTGCGCCTGGCCTGCAAGCTCCGAGTAGTAGCGTGCGATGCCAAGGTCTGCTTTTGCCAATACAACTTCGACATCGGCAGTCATGGCGCGCATGAAGTACCACTCGTGAAACATGTCGCGAAATTCGGTCTCGTCAAACGCCTGTTCCGCTGCCGCCAAGCCGCTGCCCACGCCGAACCAGCCGGGGAACATATGACGACTCTGGGCCCACGCGAATACCCACGGAATCGCACGCAGGTCCTGCACGCCGGTGCCGCCACGGCGCGACGAAGGACGGGATCCGATACGCATCCGCTCGATGAGGTCGATCGGAGTCGCTTTGCGAAAATACTCGTAGAAGCCCGGGGTGTCGTAGACCAGCTTGCGATAGGCAGCGCGACTTTCGTCTGCGATCAGCTGCATCATGTCGTGCCACTTGGGGCTGTCGGCGCCGCGATGCTGCGGCAACGCCGTTGTCAGTGCGACGGCGCCTGTCGTTTGTTCGAAAGTGCGCAGCGCGATGGCACGAAGTCCGTATTTCTCATTGATGATCTCGCCCTGCTCGGTTACGCGCAGGTAGCCATCCACGGTTCCGGGCGGCGACCCGAGCACTGCGATGTGTGTCTTGCTGCCGCCGCGGCTCACCGTGCCGCCGCGACCGTGAAACAGGCGCAATCGAATCGGTTTGCCGGCGAGGGAATCGACCAGATCGATCTGTGCGTGGTGCAGCGCCCATCGCGCTGACGCCAAACCCGAGTCCTTGTTGCTGTCCGAGTAACCGATCATCACGCACTGTTCGTTGCCTCGATACTCGAGATGCGCCTGATACAGTTCACTGGAAAGCAGGCGACCCATAATCGTCGAGGCTCGCCGCAGATCGTCAACGGTTTCCAGGAGTGGTGCTATGTCGAGCGGCACGTCGCCGCGGCGCGTGTGCAGATCACTCCAGTTTGCCAGCAGCAGGACCGAGAGCATGTCGTCGGCTCCCTGGGTCATGCTGACGATGAAGGGACCGATCGCCTCCTTGCCGTATTTGCGTCGACAGAAAGAGATTGCCTGAAAGACCGCCAGTGTCTTGCGTACCTGAACGCTTTGCTGGTCCGTCGGCGATTCCTTGCTGCGAATAGCGTCTGTAATCCGGTCTGCGCGCTGCTCGGCCGTCCAATCGAGCCAGTCGTCGTGCCCGAGGCATTCCCCGATTACCTGCCGATGCACCAGGGCATCCTGCCGCACATCCAGGGTCGCCAGGTGGAACCCGAACGTGCCAACACGGCGCAAAAGCCGGTCAACGGCGAACAGACCTCCGTGGGCTCCTTTGTTGGCCCGCAAGCTCCTGGCAATGATCTTGATGTCGGACGTCAGCTGCCGCGCTGACTCATAGGGATACGCGTCGTCGTCGTACGTCGACTGCAATCGAGCCTGAATCAAACGCAGAAAGACACGATAGGGCATGTCCCGATGCCGCATCGGTACGGCCTGATACGCATTCGGAAAGAAGTTTCTGTACTCCTCGATCCTGTCGTAGACCTCGCGACTTACACTGATGCGGCCCTCGGACTGGCTCAGCTTCGCCGAAATTGTCGCGCACTCGCGATAGTAGAGATCCAGGATCAG
>CAZMEA010000094.1:0-8394 GCA_964565135.1 uncultured Woeseiaceae bacterium | reverse complement strand
GTGGCGTGGTGAAGTAGGTCGCAAGCGGCTCATCGGTCAGGTTGTTGACCTGGAAGAGCAGCTGCCAGCCCGCGCCGCTGCCGTCATCGTTGAATCGATACGAGGCCTGGAAGTCGAGGGTCTGTTCCTCATCCGATACCGGCAGCTGTTCGCCAATACCCTGCTGACGGGTGATGAACTCGTCACGGAAACGGTAGCCAAGGCGAGTCTCGAAGCCTTCCACTTCGTAGAAGATCGTCGCGTTGAAGACGTTCTCCGATAGCCCGGGCAGCGAGATCGTGCCACCACGACCGCTGAAGGTATCCGGCAATGCCACCGAGCTCTCCGTGAAGGAGTAGTTGGCGGTGATGCCCAGCCCGTTGAACGGCGCCGGAAGGTTGTCGAAGGTCTGCGTCAGGGCGAATTCAAGACCGCGGACATAACCACCGCGGCCGTTCGCAGGCGCGGTGAACTCGCCGACCGGATCCAGCACGACGCCCGGGTTTACGTTGACGTTGTTCGGGTCGAGGAACCCGTTATCCACGAAGTCGAGCAGCTGCGTCTGGCTGACAACGAACGTATCCAGGTCCTTGTAGAACGCGGCCACGGCATAGATGCCACCGGACTCGGTGTAGTGCTCGTAGGACAGATCGATCTGGTCGGCCTTGAACGGATCCAGATTGGTGTTACCGCCGTTACCGCTGACGATACCGGTGTTGCCATCCACGTTGACGGAGTTTCCGGCACGGAGATCAAACAGATCGGTCCGGGCAATGACACGCGCCGCTGCGAAACGCACGATGTCCTGATCAGAAAGCTCGAAGGCAAAGTTCATAGACGGCAGGAACTCGTCGTAGTCAGACTCGATGAAGATGGGCTCGACGCCGCCGTTCAGAATCGTGTTTGAAGCGGAATTCTGCGTCGTGTCGACGTAGCGCACGCCGACGTTACCGCGTACCGGAATGTCGCCGATCTGATTGTCGAAGTTCAGCTGCACAAATGCGGCAAACGTCTCTTCGCCGATGTCGAAGGTCTCGGTCAGCAGGAAGTCCTGCGAGTCGCCGGTGATAGCGTCGCGACCCTGCTGCTGATTCGGAGAAACATTCGGGAACAGCGAGCTCACGCCGTTGAAGTCAATCGCCAGGTAGGACGGATAGCCTGAAAGGGCACCGTTGAACTGCTGCACCGAATACAGGCTCGGATCGATGAACACCGGCGAGAAACCCGGGATGGTTTCCGTCACAAACGGGTTGGCGCGGACGCCATCGTTGTTCTGTGCGAACTGGTAGAAACCCGCGTCGTTGCCGAGTGAGAATCCACTGCGGACCTGTGACGTCGAGCGATCGGAGTAGCGTGCACCAAACTGAATAGTGGAGAACGGGCCGTCGTTGAACTCGTACTCGATCTCACCCGCGATGGCTGTCAGCTCGTCCTCGTTCTCGGTCGGGAATGCCTGGATACCACCAACAGCGACCTGCGCCGGGTTGTCGCCGAAGTTGTTGTCGAAGGTAAACGTGCTCGGCACGTTCAGTCCGTTCTGCTGGAAGTTGAAGACGACGTTTTCTTCGATCTGAAAACCGTTGTTTACCTGATGAAGGATGATGCGTGAATCCGGCGCGAACGCGTCCGAGTTCGAGTAAGAAACGTCGCCGGAGAACGTCCACTGACCGCTGTACCAGGTAGCGCCAAGGCCCAGGGTCGTCAGCTCATCCTCGAAGTCGCGCGTCTGCGTGTCGCTGCTCGGCGTGATACCGAAGCCGCCGCAGCATGCGCCGGTCGTAAACGGGTTGGCCGGATCCGTGATCGGCGCGGCCGCGTCTCGTGTAAACGTCCCGCCGATGATGACGTCGTTCTGGATGACGGCGTTGGTCAGCGTGGTACCGCCGCCAATCGACTGCGGACCGAGCAAGGTCACGCCGCGCGCGAAGCCGTCCGAATCAAACTTGGAGTAGTAACCGTCAAAAACCATTTCGAAGTTTTCGTTCGGCTGCCACTGCAGGCCAACGATCAGGCCGTCGCGAACGTCTTCACCGCCGAGTTCTTCACCGCTGTAGCGAAACGGAATGAAGTTGTTCGTGCCATTGCCGTCGTCATCGTTCCCCGTCTGGGTAAACGTGTCGGAACCGAAACGCGATTCGACGTTCGGCTGGACGAGTCGTGCGTAGCCGAGCGTCAGGCCGATGGTTTCGTCGGCGAGAATGCCCTGATAGGTAAAGCTCGAACGGTAGCCGAATTCGTCAGCATCGAAGGTATCGCCGGCGAGGTCATTGAAGCTGCCGCGCAGGTTGGCAACGAAGCGATGCTCCTGGTCACGCGTGCCGTCGAGCGGACGCGCCAGTCGCAGCGCCACGGTGCCTGCGAGCCCGCCTTCGATCAGGCGCGCTTCCGGAGACTTGTAAATGTCCGCACCGGAGATCAGCTCCGAGGGATACTGCGCAAACTCGATTGCGCGACCACCGCTGGTGGCCACCTGCTCACGGCCGTTCAAGGTTGTGAGGATCAGCCCCTGGTCGAGGCCGCGAATGTTCAGCGCGCTCGCCTGACCGCCGGTCCGCTGTGCGGTAACACCCGGCAGTCGTGCCAGAGATTCGGCGATCGAGATATCCGGCAGCTTGCCGATGTCTTCCGCGGCGAGTGACTCGACGACGGAATCCGAATTCCGTTTGGTGCTGACCGCGTTGATGAGACTGGATCGAAAGCCGACGGCCACGACTTCCTCGATGATTTCACTTTCCTGAGCAACGGCCGGCTGGTAAAGCGCCGCCATTATGGCTCCGGCCAGCGCGGTGTACGTTGCCTTGTGCGCCTTTGAGCGTGTGAACATGGTTGGTTCCCCCTATACATCAGTGGCGCAGTGACGTACGCCGGATCAGGACATTCGTCAGACCATAAGTGCGCGCCCGGATGCCGGCAATAAACTGCAAACGTATTCATTTGCTGAATACGTATTCATTTCGTTGCGGCCGATTTTCTGGTTGATACATTGCGTCCCATGGGAGTTCAGACGAATCGGGGGTCGATCCTGGAGCCGCGACAGGCGGGTGTGTGCATGCACATTACGTCTCTGCCGGGGCCCTACGGGATTGGTGAAATC
The DNA here is from genome assembly GCA_964565135.1 of uncultured Woeseiaceae bacterium. Classification (GTDB taxonomy): domain Bacteria; phylum Pseudomonadota; class Gammaproteobacteria; order Steroidobacterales; family Woeseiaceae; genus JBFGFX01. Next base: position 5,321 of record CAZMEA010000094.1, on the reverse strand, counting down.
GGCGCGTCGGCCTTCGATTTTGTCGACGCAATGTCGCGCATGGATCTTGGCACCTGGCAGATTCTGCCGCTGGGCCCGACGGCGTATGGCAACTCCCCCTATCAGCCGTTATCGACGTTCGCCGGCAACGAGATGCTGATCGATATCGGCGACCTTGTCCGTCGCGGCCTGCTGACACCGAGCGAGGTTCAGCCGCTCGAGGCGTTGCCCTCGGACACCGTTGACTACGGATCACTGATCCCTGCCAAGACAGCGCTGCTCGCAAAAGCCGCCGAGCGGTTTCCCAAACGGGCGAGCAGCCAGTGCGCGTCGGAGTTTGACGCGTTCGTGGAAGCAACCGATGTCGACTGGCTGCATGAGTACGCCCTGTATCGCGTCCTCAAGGATCAGCATGAACAGCGCGCCTGGCCTGACTGGCGGCCCGAGTACAAGCATCACGACGATGAGGCTTTAAAACGACTCGAGTCGTCGTCAGCAAAGCAGATCGAGCGCATCAAGATCCAACAGTTCCTGTTTGCGTCGCAATGGCGACGCCTGCGGCGCTATGCGTCTGAACAGGGCGTATCGCTTTTCGGCGATATGCCGATCTGCATCGCACTGGACAGCGCGGATGCCTGGGCAAGCCCCGAGTTTCTGCGTATCGATCGCGATGGCGTACCCGACTGCGTCGCCGGAGTACCCCCCGACTACTTCAGCGAAGACGGACAGCTCTGGGGCAACCCGCTGTATGACTGGCCGGCGCACGATGAGACCGGTTACCGCTGGTGGATCAGCCGGCTGCGCAGCACGACCGAGCTGGTCGACCTTGTGCGCATCGATCACTTCCGGGGTTTCGAGGCCTATTGGGCGATTCCCGGCGACGCGACCGATGCGCGAGTCGGGCAATGGGAGCCAGGGCCCCGCGAAGCCATCTTTGATGCGTTCAAAGACGCGTTCGGAGCGCTGCCGATTGTCGCGGAGGATCTGGGTGTCATTACGCCGCCCGTTGACGAACTGCGGATGCGTTACAACATTCCCGGCATGATCGTTCTGCAATTCGAGGCCATCGATTCCGGTTTCAACTGGGATTCGGTCGTGGAGAACTCGGTCATCTACACGGGGACCCACGACAACGATACGACCGTCGGCTGGTTCAACGGCAGCGACGAAGCCCGATTGAACGCCGAGGAACTGCAGGCCCACCAGGACGCTATTCTGCGCTTCACCAACGGCTCGCCGTCGACCATCGCAATCGACCTCATCAGAACCGCGTTGAACTCGCGAGCTCTGCTGGCTATCGCGCCGATGCAGGATTTCCTCGAGCTGGGTTCAGACGCCCGCGTGAATACGCCTGGCACCTCGGAAAACAACTGGCGCTGGCGATTCCAGCAGACACAACTGACTGACGAACGCTGCGACCTTATTGCGGGAATCGTTGCCGAGTCGGGCCGCAGTTTGCGAGGCGCGAACGCCGCCGCCAGCCGGTAACGCAGCGCCGCTTCGTACGGCGCGACGCTTTCTCAATCGATCGCCAATAGCTGATCGCTAATCAGGCCAGTGCGCCCTGCCTGCCTATCCAGCGTAGCTGCATCGTGACGCCGATCGCGAAGATCACCACCAGTGCCAGGTGGGACATTTGCATGACCGGATGTTCGAACGACGTCAGGAACGGATCGCCGACCGGCAAGCGCAACAGTCCATCCGTTACGGCCGGGATAAAGTGAAACAGAAGGGTCGCTGAGAAAAAGAATGCCTGGACGTGTCTCGACCACCTGCCGAACATCTGCAGTACCTCCGCCAGGGCCCCAATGCCCAGAGCGCCCAGTGCGGCAACGGCGAGGACGTGCGCCGGGCCGAAGACACCGCGTTGATAAATTGCGAGCGCTGTCGCCGCAGTAACGAGCGTCGTCAGCAGATAAATCTGTCCGGACCGCGTGCGCAGTGAGATTTCGCGGTGGGCGTACAGGGTGGTGGCTCCGGTTATCAGCGCAATCACGCCCATAATCGTGTGGAACCACCCCAGCGGGATCATTTCTGGCATCAGGCGTGTCCGGCAAACGGTGCCGTAACATACCACGAGCAATCCGCCGCCAGCCTTCCGCTGCCGTCGTCGATCTCACCAAAGCCTTGCTCAGACTATCGGCACGAACAGTTGGCAGAGTATTTCCGGGTACGCCCGCCATCCACGTTGCAAACCGGGACCTGGCGGGCGGAACAGTTCAACAGGGCCGGATTCGTAAAGGCCTGTGGTTCGGGCCCGGTGGTCATGAAGCCGGTCGGCGAACAGCCCGTTAACAGGGCAGCAGCGACCAGAGCGCGCACGATTCGCATCGTCCAATCCTCCGCGGCGGACCGGCTCGGTCTTTATCCGGCCCGAGTAGTGAGTTGAACGAATGAGTGTTCGCGTCGCCGCGCAGGAAGACCTGAGGTCCTGCCGGAGAAAATGTGGAGAATGTCTCGAGGCGAACCCGAGGTCGGACAAGTTACTGAAATGGCTCAACCATGATCAGATCGCTGGCGCCTCTATCGACTCGGCTGTAGACGATCCATTGGCCGTCAGGCGAAACATCCAGACTGGAGTAGTCGAACAACTGCTCCTGAGTGAGCGGCGGGGCAAGCTCTTCCGTACTTCGCGTGGCGAGATCGAGCATTTTGATTCCCCGATCCTGACAATCCACGTAGACCAGACGCGAGTTCCATACCGTCCAGGCGTTGGCGAGAGGTTCGCAGCTGGCGTCGATGCGTAACTCAAGCCGTTCGTCGGCGCCGTCCGTCGACACGCTGCTGATCCCATGTGCCGCCTTGTTGTAGAAATAGACGCGACCGTCTCCACCGGCCATTGGCCGCCAGGCGCAGTCCGTAAGCCGGGACTCCTCTCCGGAATCCAGCTGCCGGCGCCAGAGTTCCTCGCTGCCACAGGCATTTGTCCCGCGAGTAAAGAACACATAGCGACCGTCGTCGGACCAGCTTGGCGCTTTGGCGCCGCTCTCACCATCGGAGATCATTCGTGGAACGCCGCCGGAAGCCTCCACAGAAAACGCTTCGTCGATATCCGAACCCACGTCGTCCGGCGATTGCTCGCCACGACCCACAGCGTAGCGACCGGAACTGAAGGTGATCAGCCGCCCATCCGGTGACCAGTCCGGAAAGGCGGCAAAGCCCCATCCCGTAAGCCGCCTGGCCTGGGAACCATCGGCCCCGGCCACCCACACTTCCCAGCCGCCACTGCGGCCGGACACGAATGCGATCTTCGATCCATCCGGTGAGTATCGGGGCAGCAGCTCTGCCCGGGTCGACGCGATAAGGCGCTCGGGCTCACCATCTGCGGTTGATGAAGGTCCGGGCATTCGCCACAGATTACTGTCCTCGGTGAAGCTCTCGTACACGAGTCGATTGGCACCGCGGGCCGTCGCGACGTTGTACGCGTCCTTCCCGAAGGGGAGCGGCTCGGGTTTAGCGCCGGAAACAGGCAGCCTCACGAGCCCGTCCACCGACACGATCAGGCTCTCGCCGTTCGGCGACCAGGCATAGTCACGAATAGGCCATTGCTTGTCCGCCGGCGTGATGCAGTTCACCGATGCATCGCCCAGCGGCTTTAGGCAAAGGTCGGCACTCGTCCCGAATTCGTTCCAGCGCAGGAAGGCGAGCGTACGACCATCGGGAGAGTAGCGTGGCTGATGGTCCCCGTTTGCACTGTCGGGTGTAATCAACTCAATGAGTGACCCATCCGTGACGGAGAGTTGATAGATACGCGCTCGCTTGTCGCCCGACGTACCAATCGCAACCGCCAGATTTTCGCCATCCGGTGACCAATCGTGTCCCCAGAAGATATCGGCCGTAGCCAATCGTGTTTCGACACCCTGCAGGACAGACTTACTAACAAGTTCGCGCTTTCCACCTTCGCCCGATCGGACGAAGGCGATGCGGGTACCGTCTGGCGACCAGGCGGGCGCACGATTGCCAGCCTGCGGATTCCGGGTTAAAGGAAACGGCATCGCCGTGCCCACTTCGACGATATGAATATCGCCGACTTTGAAGTTTCCGGGCGGGCTGGAAACAAACGCGGCATACCGACCGTCTGACGACAGCGCGGGGCTCCACTCATAGCCTTGGGTGCTGGTCAGTGGCGTCGAACGCCCCATCGTCGCAGTCGTTGCCGCCGTCATAGCCGCAGGCTTCATCGAACTATTAAAGGTATACGCAACAAACAGGAGGGCTGCGGCCAATGTGACGACGATTGGCGCGAAAACCGAACGCCTGAAAAAAGAAACCTGCGTTGGCCGTGCATGTAAATCGTTGGACATCGGCGCCACGTTGCCGATAAGGCGGTAGCCTCGTTTGGGCACCGTGCGTATGAATTTGGGATCCCGCGGATCGTCGTGCAACGCGCGCCGAATCTCGCTGATCGCACGGGTCAACAGTTCGTCCGCCGCGACCTGCCCGTTCCACGCCGCATCCAGCAGTTCGCTTCTCGTTACCGTTCGGTTGCCGGCGCTGGCCAGACAAAGCAGGACCGCCATGACTTTGGGTTCCAGCTGACTGGTCGTCCCGTCCGCCAGAGTGAGTGTGGCATTCGACGGCTCGACGACAATGTCGTCGATACGAAAACCCTGCGTTAGCGCTTGTTGCTCCATGTCACCTGCTGTGCCCCTCGATCCGATTCAGGATCGCCCAGCATGCCCACGGCGGGCGGCTTTTTGTTTGAGACTCGTTCCTGGGGGGTTGGTTCGTCCCGACCTTCTGAACCTGGTCATGCCGTTTCCGAATAAGGTGATGGCGAAACCGAACAGCAGTTAGAGCGTGAGAAAAGTGTAGAGGCTGATCGGGGATCGAGGCTCAATACAACGATTGCCGAGTCAGCTCGGCTACTTGAACGACGGGTCAGTCGCTTGCTGGGTTTGCTGCTGCGTTAGATACGAGATAGACATCGCGGCCGCAGCGAAGAGAGGGTGGCCAGGAGCGGAGCGATCTGCGAAGCAAATCACGACGCACGAAGTGCGCCCCGAACGGGTGAGGATCGCCTGCAGGCGATCCGAATCCATCGAACGTGGTTCGCTGCTGCTGGCTCCAGATGCGACAAAGGCCCGATCGGGCCTTTGTTGAATCTGGTGGCCAGGGGCGGAATCGAACCACCGACACGCGGATTTTCAATCCGCTGCTCTACCAACTGAGCTACCTGGCCTTCGAAAGGAGCCTTTCGGGGCGCCGTATTAGACCGGGCAGGCAGTTGGCAGTCAAGGAAAAAGAAAGGCCGGCGCCAGAGGGAGGCAGCCGGCCAAGGGACGCTAGGTCGCGTCGGGAGTCGTGATCTGAGTAGGGGGAGTCAGAGTTCACGGTTGTCA
>CAZMEA010000093.1:3576-8551 GCA_964565135.1 uncultured Woeseiaceae bacterium | reverse complement strand
AGGTCGCGTCGGGAGTCGTGATCTGAGTAGGGGGAGTCAGAGTTCACGGTTGTCATGATGCCGGCGCCCACCTGATACGACTATGCCCGATCGGCTCTATTGGCAGCATCGATCGTCCACGCGCTGAAGACAGCTCAGACTGCACCCCGACGGATCAACCCGTCGGCGCCGCGGCTACATTTCGTGAATCTCAGCGACTTCTACGCTGCCGCCGCCCTCCAGGATCGGGCAGCCCTTCGCGATGGCAAGCGCTTTGTCCATGTCAGTCGCTTCGAAGATGCCGTAGCCGCTGGCCGGGTTCGTGCCCCCGTCGGGCGTCGTGGCCCCGTCGGGATGCACGGTGTGGGACTGTCCGACCGGATTGCCCGGATCGATTGCGGCGCTGCCGAGCCCGCCCAGCCAGCCGTTCCATGCTGCCAGAACCTGCTGTATCGCTTCCTCGGTTTCGGGGACGCTGCCGCCGTGATACACAAACAGATACTTCGCCATACCATGCTCCTTACAAAGCGCCTACGAACTGCAATTCCACCCGCGAGGCTGACGCTCTTGGAGCGCCTGCCCGAATGGGTTTGTTAAACCGGACCGACACCCCCATACGCAACCCCGGTCAGCGCCGCCATATCCCGTTTAAACGTCGTCAGGTCATCGGTCGAGAAATCAGCCAGGTGTCGATGCCCGGCCGCGCGGGCCATAACCTGCATGAGTTCGACGGCGGCCGCAAAGAACCGGGCAAGTCGGTGCGCCGCTTCGTCGACAGGCAGCCGCTCACGCAGATTCGGTTTTTGCGTTGCGATTCCCACAGGGCAGTTGTTGGTGTGGCAAGCCCGCATGCCGAGGCAACCGATCGCCTGGATCGCCGCGTTCGACACCGCGATGCCATCCGCGCCGAGCGCAAGTGCTTTGGCGAAATCGGCCGGCGTTCGGAGGCCGCCGGTGATGATCAACGTAACGTCGGCGGCATCCGATACGTCCAGATGCCGGCGGGCGCGCGCGAGCGCCGGAATGGTCGGCACCGAAATGTTGTCTCTGAAGATCAACGGAGCCGAGCCGGTGCCACCACCGCGACCGTCCAGGATGATGTAATCGCATCCGATCTCCAGGGCGGCGTCGATGTCCTTCTCGATATGTTGCGCCGAGAGCTTGAAGCCAACGGGTATACCTCCCGTCTTTTCGCGAACCTGACCGGCAAAGTCCCGGAATGCAGAAAGCTCTGCCCAATCCGGAAACCGAGCCGGCGAGATCGCGGTCTCGCCAACCGCCAGCCCGCGCACTTCGGCGATGCGCTCATTCACCTTGGTACCGGGAAGATGACCACCGGTGCCGGTTTTCGCTCCCTGTCCGCCTTTGAAATGAAACGCCTGGGTTTTCTGTACCTTGTCCCATGAGAAGCCGAAGCGTCCCGACGCCAGTTCATAGAAGTAGCGTGAGTTCGCTTCCTGTTCGGTCGGCAACATTCCGCCCTCACCGGAACAGATGCCGGTACCGGCGAGCTCCGCGCCCCTGGCAAGCGCAACCTTTGCCTCCTCCGACAGCGCGCCAAAACTCATATCCGATACGAACAGCGGAATGTCGAGCTTCAGCGGTTTCTGAGCTCGCGGTCCGATGACCAGATCCGTTGCAACCGGCTCGTCATCCAGCAACGGCAGCTTATGCAGCTGCGCGACGACAAACTGCAGGTCGTCCCAGCCGGGCAACTCACTTCTGGGCACGCCCATGGCAGACGACGGACCGTGGTGCCCCATCTTCGACAGGCCATCGTTTGCCAGTTTGCGAATGAGTTTGACGTGCGGCTCGTCCTTCGTCCCGGTCGGATCCTGGTAGGCGCCCTGGTAGGCATCACGATCGAAGGGCTGAGGATGAGCGCTGGCCCACGCAGAGATTTCATCTTCATCGACCCACACCTGACCGCCCTCTACCCAGGCAGCGAACTTCGGCAACACTTCGGAGTTGTCGTATTCGGATACGCCGGTGTCGTAGCGATAGTCCCAACCGTGCACGCCGCAAATGATGTTCTGCCCGTCAATGTGGCCGTCGGACATCAATGCACCACGATGCGCGCAACGTCCGTACAGCACGCTTACCTCATCGTCGTAACGGATAACGACCAGATCGACACCGGCCACGAGTAGGTGTTCCGGCTTTCGGTCTGCCAGCGACGACCAGTCGAGCACAGCGAGTTTCTTCATGTCCACGGCTCTCTGTCTGTTTTACTCGGGGCACCTTAGCGTGGCGAAGAAACGCAGGCCAGCATCATCTCCGCTCCGATCTTTCGGCTAGAATGGACGATCCTGTCAGGGAGTTTGACCATGCGTTGGCGCGGCGCCAGACGAAGCAGCAACATCGAAGACCGACGAGGACGGCGCGGCGGCGGGCTCGCTTTGAAAGGCGGACTGCCAACGATCCTCATCATCCTCGTTGCCATGTATTTCGGCGTCGACCCCACACCGCTGCTCCAGGGCGTGCAAACGGTCAGCGTCAACCAGCCTGCCCAGGTCGATCCCGCGCAGGACGAGCTCGCGCAGATGGTGTCCGTCGTCATGGCAGACACCGAGGATGTGTGGAACGACATCTTTCGTGCGAACGGCATGAACTACCGTGAGCCGACCTTGGTGTTGTTTACCGGCGCGACGCAATCAGCCTGCGGCATGGGTCAGGCAGCCATGGGTCCGTTCTACTGCCCTGCCGATCAGAACGCCTACATCGACCTCAGCTTTTATGACGACCTTCGCAACCGGCACGGAGCGCCCGGCGACTTTGCGCAGGCGTACGTGATCGCGCATGAAGTCGGGCATCACGTACAGAACCTGCTTGGCGTCTCGGAGCGCGTCTTCCGGCAGCGGCAAAGCGTGTCGCGAACCGAAGGCAACCAGCTCTCGGTCATGCAGGAGCTGCAGGCGGACTGCTTCGCAGGCGTCTGGGCAAATCGTGCCAACAGGCTGCGCAACCTGATCGAATCGGGTGACGTCGAGGAAGCGTTGAACGCGGCCAGCCGTATCGGCGACGACACCCTGCAGCGACAAAGTCGCGGCCGCGTCGTGCCTGAATCCTTTACGCACGGAACGTCGGCTCAGCGACAACGCTGGTTTCGGCAGGGTCTCGAATCCGGGGACCCGGAAACCTGCGATACGTTCAGCGCCGCCAGGCTGTGACGCCCGGCAGGCTCAGCTAGACTGAGAGTATGGCCGGTATTCTCGTACGCACGCTGATCATCGCGCTGGGTCTGGGACTCGCGAACGTGATTGTGCCCGGCGTGACCATCAACGGCACCGCAACCCTGTTTGGTGCGGCCCTGCTGCTGGGCCTGGTCAATGCCGTCATCCGTCCGCTGATCGTGTTTATCACCTTTCCCATTACGATCATTACGCTCGGTTTCTTTTTGCTGGTGATCAACGCGGGGATGTTCGGTCTGGTTGCCGCCATTCTCGACAACTTCCGGGTCGCCGGATTCATCGCCGCCCTGTTCGGCGCCATCGTCGTTAGCATCACCAGCACGATAGCGTCCTGGTATGTCGGGCCGGACGGACGTTACGAGGTATTGATCGTCAATCGGCGGTAGCGGCGGCAAACGGCCGCACGATCTCTACGCGCTCTGGTCTGTGCCAGGAAATACAAGCGTTCGTCAACGTCCCTTAATCGAGCACTATTCGCGGATTCGGCCCTTTCGATTCTGACAACGTCGCGTATATTGAAGCGATGACGATCGACATCGAGAGAATCTTCCGAGACGCCGAGGATCTGTCCGTTCAGGAGCGCGCCCGGCTTGTCCGACGGCTGATCGCATCGCTGGATCAAACGGACGAGACCGGGGCAGAGCAGGCCTGGCTCGACGAAGCTGAACGGCGCGCAGCCGACTTCAGAGCGGGTCGGTCCACAGCCAGACCCGGAGCCGAGGTATTCGACGCGCTGCTTAATCAAAGCTGATGCGTCAATTCCGCCTCCACGCAGAGGCGGAGCGGGACCTGCTCGGAGGAGCAGCGTACTACAATGCCCATCGCCCGGGGCTTGGCAGGCTGTTTGTTATCGAAGTTCGAAATACTTGCGAGACGGTGGCGCAGTTTCCGGAGTCCGGGTCGCAGATGAGCAGTACCATTCGTCGTCGCCTGGTGCGCCGTTTCCCGTTCGCCGTTTACTACTCGGTCATCGACGACGAGGTTCTCGTCCTTGCTGTGGCACACCAGGCACGACTGCCCGGCTATTGGCGTCGCAGGCCTTAAGGTCCGAGCTCGGCAACGCATCATGCGTTACCGCGGTCAGCTGAACCGCGAATCTCAGGCCGCTTTCAACGCATCCGCAGCAGACAGGTAGTTGTAGCCAAGATCGTGCGCGACGGCCTCGTGATTGACGTGTCCCGCGTGCACATTTAGTCCCTGCGCCAGGTGTGTGTCGCGCGCCAACGCGTCGCGCCAGCCCAGGTTCGCAAGGCTTCTGACGAACGGCAAAGTGACGTTGGTCAGCGCGAACGTCGAGGTGCGTGGCACGGCACCCGGCATGTTGGTCACGCAGTAGTGCACGACGTCGTCGACGAGGTAGGTCGGTTCCGCGTGGGTCGTCGGCCGGCTGGTTTCGAAGCAGCCGCCCTGATCGATCGAAATGTCGACGAGCACCGCGCCAGGACGCATTGACCGGACGTGATCGGCCGTCACCAGTTTCGGTGCTGCGGCGCCGGGAATGAGCACCGAGCCAACGACGAGGTCAGCCACAGGCATGAGCTCGTCGATGATGTGCTTCGTCGAATACTCCGTTCGTACGCGACCGCCCCAGATTTCGCTGATCCGACGCAGGCGCGGCACGCTGCGGTCCAGAATGATCACCTCCGCACCGAGTCCGACGGCCATCTCGGCGGCGTTGGTACCCGCAACGCCACCGCCAACGACGACAACGGTTGCCGGACCGACGCCCGGAACGCCCCCGAGCAACACGCCGCGCCCGCCGTTCGCCTTCTGCAGCGCGAACGCACCGGCCTGGATGGAGAGTC
>CAZMEA010000093.1:0-3566 GCA_964565135.1 uncultured Woeseiaceae bacterium | reverse complement strand
TACACTCTTTCCCTACACGACGCTCATCGGCGTCAGCAATGGCAACGAGCCGTCGGCCGCCGTGACTGTCTCATAGGCAATCGCCGTCGTTCCGGAGTCAACCAGGGCTTTCGCCTGCGCCGGATCGGCAGCAAGGTGCAGATACGTGAAGAGCACCTGGTCCTCTCGCAGCATCGCGCACTCGTTGAGCTGAGGTTCCTTTACCTTGACGATGAGATCGGCCGCATCGAACACCGCTTCCGCCGAGTCGAGCACCGTCGCGCCGGCGGCCGCGTAGTCCTCATCGGTCATCCCGATCCCCGCCCCGGCATTGGTTTCGACAAACACCTCGTGACCGTCGTGCACCAGCTCGCGCACGCCGGCGGGCACCATGCCCACACGATATTCGAGAACCTTTATTTCCTTTGGCACGCCGATCTTCATGCCACACCCCCGGATGATTCAGATTTCACGCAATATACCGGCGATCGGTGAGAATTCTCTTGCTGTTTCCATGACAGTACCGGCCTTTTATGGCATTTTCTTGCTCTATATACGGATTAATAACAATTTTCTGCCATGAAACTTGACCGCTTCGACAGAGGCATCCTGAGAGAACTGCAAAGGGACGGGCGCATCAGCAACGTCGAGCTCGCTCAGGCGGTGCAGCTTTCCGAGTCCGCCTGCCTGAGGCGGGTTCGCGCGCTCGAGCAGGACGGTTACATCGACGGCTATGTCGCGATCCTCGACCAGAAGAAGCTGGGGCGCTCCGGTACCGTCTTCGTCCACATTGCGTTGCGACGTGAGGAGCAAAGCGAACTTGCGGCGTTCGAGCAGGCGGTCCAGCGCATTCCCGAGATCATGGAGTGCTATCTGATGACCGGTGAATTCGATTACATCCTGAAACTCGTCGTCGCCGACATGGCCGACTTCGAACGCCTGCACAACGAAGCACTTACCCGTCTTCCGGGCGTTTCGCGGATCAACTCCAGTATTGCGATTCGGGCTATCCGGCGGACGACCGAGTTGCCGCTCGACTGACCTTCGAGAGCCGTGGCGACCGCGCGCGCCACTGTAATCTCCCGGTTACACCACCTTGTTAGGGTGCTTTGACAATAACCAATCGGCCACTTAGGGTTGGATTTCAACCGCCCGAGGCATTCCCTGATGATCTCCACGCCCGAAGCAGCTCGAAAGGCCGCTTCGCTCGACAACTTGTCTGAAAAATTCGCGCGGGTTCGTGGCGACATGGTGCGCCTGTGCGACTCGCTGGCGCCCGAGGACATGGTCGTGCAGTCCATGCCGGACGTAAGCCCGACGAAATGGCACCTGGCTCACGTCACCTGGTTCTTCGAGAAGTTTGTCCTCGAGCCGTTCGCTCAGGGCTACCAACCGTTTCACGCGCAGTTCCATTACCTGTTCAATTCCTATTACTACACCGCCGGCGACATGCATAAGCGACCACAGCGCGGGCTGCTGTCACGGCCAACGGTGGCCGAGGTGCTGCAGTACCGGGAGCACGTGGATGCGGCGGTGCTCGAACTTATTGAAGACGGTCACCGCGACCCGGCCGTCGATGCACGGGTCACGCTTGGCCTGCACCACGAGCGTCAGCATCAGGAGCTGCTACTGACCGACATCAAGCACGTGTTCGCGCAGAACCCGACGCGCCCGGCGATGAGACCGGATCTGCCCGTTGCGGAAACGCGGCCCGTGGCGGAACACCGGTTTTTGCCGGGTCCGGAAGGCATTCTCGAGATCGGCGCCGAGGGCGACGGCTTTTGTTTTGACAATGAAACACCGCGTCATCGTGTCCTGCTTGCAGAACACTCGATCGGTTCACGACTGATCACCAACGAGGAGTATCGGGAATTCATTCGCGACGGCGGCTATCAAACAGCCAGCCTCTGGTTGTCGGACGGCTGGGCAACGGTCAACGACCGCGGTTGGAATCGTCCGCTGTACTGGAACGAAGGTCTGGATGAAGAATTCACGCTGGGTGGCGTCCGCGAACTGGACCTGTCAGCACCCGTCAGTCACCTGAGCTACTACGAGGCCGACGCCTACGCCCGGTGGGCAGGCGCAAGACTCCCGACCGAAGCCGAATGGGAGGTTGCCGCCCGCGAACGCCCGGTCGCCGGCAACTTCGTCGAGCGGGGTCTGTGGCAACCGGCGGGTAGCGACGACGACGCCCAGTTTTTTGGGGATGTCTGGGAATGGACATCGTCCCCGTACTCACCCTACCCGGGCTTCGAACCACTCGACGGTTCGCTCGGCGAGTACAACGGCAAGTTCATGTGTAACCAGATGACGGTGCGCGGTGGATCGTGCGTCTCCGCTGTTGATCACGTTCGCGCAAGTTATCGCAGCTTTTTTTATCCGGATGCCCGCTGGCAATACCTGGGTCTCCGGCTCGCCAGGGACGGCGCATAGGCGTCGATGGAACAGCATGTCACACCCAGTAAGAAAGGATAGCGGCCTGCAGCAGGTCGTTGAACGAGACGAGGACAGCAATACCGATCTCGCGGAAATTCTGAGCGGCCTGTCCGAAGCACAGAAGCGACTATCGCCCAAGTTTTTCTACGACGAACGCGGCTCGGAACTCTTCGACGAGATTACGCGTTTGCCGGAGTACTACCCGACGACGACGGAGCGCGGAATCATGGATGCCTGCGTTGCCGAGATCGCTGACCTTGTCGGCGTCGAAGCGAGCATCATCGAGTTCGGTGCCGGTTCCAGCGCAAAGATCCGCCAGCTCTTATCCAGCCTCCATGAGCCGGCCGTTTACGTCCCGGTCGATATCTCTCGCGACTTTCTGGTCGCCGCTGCCGAAGACCTGGCCGCCGACTTTCCGGATCTCGAAATCCTGCCGGTTGCGGCGGACTTCACGCAGCCATTCGATCTTCCGTCACCGAAGATCATGCCCCGACGCAACATCGTCTTCTTCCCGGGGTCGACCATTGGCAATTTCGAGCCGGCGGCTGCCTTGTCGCTGCTTAAGGTGATGTACCAGGAGGCCGGCGCCAACGGCGGACTGTTGATCGGCGTGGATCTGCAGAAAGAACCTTCCGTACTGGAACGTGCCTACGACGACGAGGCTGGCGTGACGGCCGAGTTCAACCTGAACATGCTGCGGCACATTAACCGGGCATTCGATGCAGACTTCGACCTCGAACGCTTCGAACACGTCTCGCTCTACAACGCAGACGTCGGTCGTATCGAGATGTACCTCAGAAGTGTCAGTGAACAGGTCGTCAAAGTAAGCGGCAGGACGTTTTCGTTCGCTGACGGCGAGCGGATCCTGACGGAGCACTCCTACAAGTACACGGTGGACGGATTCACGGCACTCGCTGCGAAGGCAGGCTTTTCAGTGGAGCGGGTCTGGACGGACGCACGACAGTACTTTGCGGTGCTGTACCTGACACGGGACTAGCGCCGGTCGGGCAGAGCAACTGCTGGCAGACGATGCTTTGCTCGACTATTGCCCGACAATTACTCGGCCGGCGTGTATTCCTTCGGCGCCGCTGAGCCGCCACCGAAAAAGAACTTCTCCATCTCGGTTTCGAGGAACTTGCGTGCCTCGGGCT
>CAZMEA010000092.1:0-8691 GCA_964565135.1 uncultured Woeseiaceae bacterium | reverse complement strand
CGGTGCTGCAGCTCGGTCCCAACGCGTATTCAAAACCCACCGCCGCGCTGACCGTTCTGCGCGAGACGGTCATGGGTCGCGAGCTGTTCGACTTCGCCTTCCGCGAATATTCGCAGCGCTGGATGTTCAAGCGACCGACGCCCTCGGACTTCTTCCGCACGCTCGAAGACGCGTCCGGTATCGATCTCGACTGGTTCTGGCGCGGCTGGTTCTACTCGACCGACCATGTCGATGTCTCGATCGAGGACGTGCGCGAATACAAGATCTCTACGACGAACCCGGACATCGAGTCAGGCTTCGACCGCCAGAAGCACGCCGACGAGGTGCCCGAAACGCTGGCGCAGATCCGTAACCGTGAGGAAGGTCGCCGTACCTACCTCGACAGACATCCGGAACTTGCCGATTTCTACAACGAGAACGATCGCTTCACGCCGAGTAACAAGGACCGCAATGATCATGCGTCCCTGATCGATGAGCTGGAGGACTGGGAATACGAGGCACTGGTCAGGGCCATCGACGATGACGATTTCGTCTACTTCATCGACTTCGAAAACATTGGCGGTCTGCCGACGCCCCTGCCGCTGTTGATTAGCAATGCAGACGGCAGCGAGGAACTGATGATGATTCCGGCCGAGATCTGGCGACGCGACCACAAGGCCGTCACCAAACTGCTGATTCGTGATCAGGCCATTACGGCACTCGAGCTGGACCCGCGGCATGAAACGGCCGACGCTGATTTCCAGAACAACTTCTACCCGCGGCGCATCGAGAAATCCCGCATCGAGCTGTACAAATCAGAGTCGGAAACGCGCGACCTGATGCGGGACATGCTGATCAAGCTGCGCGAGCGCAAGGCAGGTGACGGTGATTCGGCGCGACAGGTTCCGCTCGGCGGTAGTTGATCGACGGAGGGCACGCGGGCCGCTCGTCGCGCTGTGCATAGCGGCGGCTACGCTCGTCGGCATAGCGCACGCGCACCGCGCTCCCGGGAGCCTCAGCACGATCGAGTACAACCCGCGCACGGACAAGACCGAGGTCGTGCATCGACTGCACTCGCACGATGCCGAACTCGGTGTGGGCACGATGATCGAGATGCCGAACCTGTCGGTGCTTTCTCTGGAGGGGCGCGCCTATATCGCCCTGTATGTCGAGGAACGGTTCGTGATCGAGGCCGATGGCAAACGCGTCGACCTATCGCTGGTCGGGGCTGAGCTCGCGGCTGACTACGTGCTCGTCTATCAGGAGTACCCCGGCCGTTTGCCGAACCCGGTCCACATACGGGACGACATTCTCAGGGACGCGTTCCCGGAACAGATCAATCAGGTAAATATCGAAACCGACGGCACGGTTCGAAGTCTGATCTTCTCAAACGACGATGAATGGCGGCGGTTCGAGTTTTCGACCGCGCCCCCTTGATACCCGCTGGATCGGCCGTATCCTTCAAGCCGGCTTCGAATTACGACGCCGATCCTGATATATAATCGCCGCCCCTCGAACCTGTACCGGTTCCTGTATCAAACTCCCCGGAGTAGCACCGTGAGTACCTTCAAGCGCGACCAGAAGTTCTTCGACCTGTATTCGCTGACCCTCGGCATCCTGGCCCTGGTCGGCCTGGCTATTTTCGTGTTTGCCGCACGACTGTCGGACATGACGCAAGGCATTTACACGGCCGACACGTCGGAGTACCAGGAAGAGGTTGCCAATCGCCTCCGGCCGCTTGGTCAGGTGTATCTGCCGGGAGAAGAACAGGCCGCGGCAGCACCGCAGGTTGCCGAGGTTGCTGCCTCCGAACCGGTCGCAACCACACTCTCCGGCCCGCAGGTCTACAACGAAGCCTGCCTCGCCTGTCATGGGGCGGGAATCGGTGGCGCTCCCATGCTGACCGATGCCGAGAACTGGGCACCCCGCATCGCCCAGGGTCTCGACACGCTGCGCAGCCATGCCATCGAGGGCTACACCGGAAACGCAGGCTACATGCCACCCAAGGGCGGCCGCCTCGACCTCTCCGACGAGGAGATTTACGGTGCCATCGACTACATGCTGTCCGAGGTACCGCAGTAGCCGGGCAGAACACCTGCCGTCCACGGGTCGTCGCTAACGGTCGAAGCCGCGAAACGCCAGGGCTTCGGCGACATCATCGCGCACGATACGCTCACGCCCGGCGAGATCAGCGATCGTCCTGGCCACCTTCAGCACCCGGCGTTGTGCCCGCACGGACATCGCAAAGCGCTCCATCGCCCGCTCCGTCAGCAGGAGCGTCTCCGCATCCACTGGCCACGCCTGGAGAACGCTGTCTTCGACATCGGCATTGCAGCATTTCTGCCGCGCGGCCTGACGGCTGCGCGCGAACAGCACACGCTCGGCGATCCGGTTGGATCCTTCACCGGGTGCGGCCTCACGTCGCAGGACCCGGGGCGATGGCCGAGCGACAGCGATGTGCAGGTCGATCCGGTCCAGCAGCGGCCCGGAGACGCGTGATCGGTATTGCCGGACCTGCTCTGCGCTGCAATGGCATTCACCGTTGCGATCGCCCTGATAGCCGCACGGGCACGGATTCATTGCCGCCACCAGCTGAAAGGCAGCGGGGTACTCCGCCTGACCGGCTGCCCTGGCGATGATGATCAGGCCTGTTTCCAGCGGCTCCCGCAGAGTCTCGAGAACGTGACGACTCCATTCCGGCAGCTCATCGAGAAACAACACGCCGTTGTGCGCCCGGGAGATTTCCCCGGGACGCGGTGGTGATCCGCCGCCCACAAGCGCCGGCGCCGTGGCCGAGTGATGCGGCGCCCGAAAAGCGCGTTGGCGCCAGCGCGACGGGTCGAATGGGATCCCGAGTACAGAGTCGACCGCCGCGGTTTCGAGCGCCTCGGCATAGCTGAGCTTCGGCAGTATTCCGGCAAGCCTCCTTGCGAGCATGCTCTTGCCGGTGCCTGGTGGCCCGGTCAGCAGAATATTATGCCGGCCTGCGGCCGCCACCTCGAGCGCCCGTATCGCGCGGTCCTGACCGCGTACGTCTCGCAGGTCGGGTACCGCCTGCGGAGTTGCAACGGGTTCGTCCGTCGCTGCCGCGGAAATCGGCTGACTGCCTGACAGGTGCGCGGTGACGTCAAGAAGACTGCTGGCGCCGAAGACACGCGCACGAACCAGTGCCGCTTCGGCAGCGTTTTCGATCGGCACGATCAGACTGCGTTCGGCGTCGACCGCCCCCAGGGCAGACGGGAGTATGCCGGGTATCGCACGCAGTGCTCCGGACAGCGACAGTTCGCCATAGCACTCCAGCGCCTCTAGGCCGGCCGCGCGCACCTGTCCACTGGCAACGAGAATGCCGATGGCAATGGCCAGATCGAAGCGACCGCCGGTCTTCGGCATGTCGGCCGGCGCCAGGCTGACGGTGATGCGACGCTGGGGAAAGTCGAATCCGGAACTCAGGATGGCGCCGCGAACGCGGTCCTGGCTTTCGCGGACGGCGGCGGCCACCAGACCCACGATCGAGAATCGTGGCAATCCGCCTGAGAGCAGCACCTCGATGCTGACATCGGCCGCTTTGACGCCGAGCTGCGCCCGGCTGTGCACCACCGCAAGACCCACGTTTTTCCACCACGCTGACAGGCCGACCGGGCGCAGCACGGCGAGCGACCGTTACGGCCGCGACCCGTTGCCCGGAGTGTCGGTTAGTGTCGTATCAGGTGGTCTTGCGTGTCGCGGTCTTTTTCTTTTTGGCCGCGGGCTTTTTGGCGCTTTTCTTTTTTGTCGCTTTGCTGGCGGCCTTTTTCTTTGCCGTCTTCTTGGCTCTGGACGCGGCGGCTTTCTTCGTTGCCGGTTTTTTCGTCGCGGCAGCCTCCAGCTCATCGAGCCTGGCTGTCAGCGCCTCGAGCTTTGCCCGCGTCCTCGCGAGGACGGCTTCCTGGACCTCGAACTCCTCCCGCGTCACGAGATCCAGACGAGCAAGTCCGGCTCCGAGAATCGAGCGGAAGTTCTTCTCCATGTCGGTACGAACCGCCTTGAACCCCTGCGGCAGGGACTCGGCAAGCCGACGCGCGAGCTGATCGATGCTTTCTTTTGCCATAACGGATTGATACCTCAGCCCCTGACAAAACGCCAGCACCCAAACGGGGCAATCCTGATGGCGCGTCGTGTCAGTTCACGGTTGCGTGCCCCGATTCGGTGCAGCGGCATCGCATGACTGCACCATGGAGGAGCACATGGGCCGGCGCGATCGCTGCAAGCCCCCGTGAATACACGCTTCCCTGAACTGGCATGGATGGTGCAAGTGCGGGCAGACGTGGCGCATGCGCTCAACGACACAGACCGCAGAGCTTGATCGTCCTCTGCACCACCTGACCTTTATGGGGGAACCTCAATGAAAATGATCACGGCGATCATCAAGCCGTTCAAACTCGATGATGTGCGTCAGGCGGTCGCCGACATCGGCATCAAAGGCATTACGGTCACAGAGGTAAAAGGCTTCGGCCGCCAGCGCGGGCACACCGAGCTGTATCGCGGCGCGGAGTACATCGTCGACTTTCTGCCCAAGGCAAAGATCGAACTGGCGGTTCCGGACAACATCGCCGAACAAATCGTAGAAGCCATCGCGAACACCGCCCGCACCGGCAAGATCGGTGACGGCAAGATCTTCGTTACCAACGTCGAACAAGCCATCCGCATTCGCACGGGCGAGACCGGCGACGAGGCCGTCTGACCCACCGTCACACCAACGACCACGACAAAACTACAACGCGGAGAAACACGTGGACGAAATAACTACCCTGGGCAGCCGCCTTGCCGAGCTCAGCTATGCCCTCGACACCCTGTATTTCCTGGTCATGGGCGCGCTGGTCATGTGGATGGCCGCGGGCTTCACAATGCTTGAAGCCGGCCTGGTTCGGGCCAAGAACACGGCCGAAATCCTGACGAAGAACGTAGGCCTCTATTCGATTGCCTGCATCATGTACATGCTGACCGGTTACGCGCTGATGTACCCGGGCAACATGGCCGAAGGCGACTTTACCGGCGGCATCTTTTCCAGCCTCGTGACGCTGGGCAGTGGTCTGGTCGGCGCCGCAGACAACACCGCCGAAGCGGTGGTCGCGGCTGGCGGCGACATCAATCACTCCAACCTTTCCGACTTCTTTTTCCAGGTGGTCTTCGTCGCAACGGCGATGTCGATCGTCTCGGGTGCTGTCGCGGAACGCATGAGACTGTGGTCGTTCTTCTTGTTTGCCGTCGTCCTGACCGGCTTCATTTACCCGATCCAGGGCTACTGGAAATGGGGCGGTGGTTTTCTCGAGGAACTGGGGTTCCTCGACTTTGCGGGCTCCGGGGTCGTGCATCTTTGCGGCGCAGCCGCCGCGCTGGCCGGTGTGCTGCTGCTCGGGGCACGCAAGGGCAAGTACGGGCCACGCGGTCAGGTGTTCGCCATCCCTGGCTGCAATCTACCACTCGCCACACTGGGCACTTTGATCCTGTGGCTGGGCTGGTTCGGCTTCAACGGCGGGTCGGAACTGGCCGTCAGTGACGTCGGCGAGTCCAACGTCGTGGCGCTCATTTTCGTTAATACGAACATGGCTGCCGCCGGCGGGCTCGTGGCCGCCTTGCTGCTTGCCCGCGGCTGGTTTGGTAAGGCGGACCTCACGATGGCGCTGAACGGCGCCCTTGCCGGCCTGGTTGCCATCACCGCGGGTCCGGATTCGCCGTCCCCACTGGCAGCAACGGTCATCGGTCTGGTTGGCGGCCTGCTCGTTGTGGCGTCCATCGTCACGCTCGACAAGCTGCGAATCGATGATCCGGTCGGTGCCATCTCCGTGCATGGGGTTGTCGGCATCTGGGGCCTCCTCGCGGTTCCGCTGACGAACCCGGACGCGAGCCTTGTCGCGCAGCTCATTGGTATCGCGAGCATCTTCTTCTGGGTCTTCATCACGAGTTTCGCCGTCTGGTTTGCCATCAAGGCGACCTTCGGCATTCGTGTGGATGAAGAACACGAATACGAAGGCGTGGACATCAGCGAATGCGGCCTCGAGGCGTACCCGGAGTTCACTACGGTCGAGTAATCGCTTTCGGGCCGCCCCTGGCGGGGGGCGGCCTCTCCTGATGCGCGTTCGCGAATGCAGGCGGTGACGCGGATTTTTTTGACGTTTCTCCTCGCCGCGGCTGTGAATGCAGTCACGACGTCCGGCACTCGAACATGCTCTAATTACCCCCTGCTCAATTCACGGGCGCCGCCGCATCGGGCCATATCGGCGATGAGCGGTTTTGACATAGTCTGGCGCCAGCAGGGTAAACCGATGACAAAGTTCAGCATTACTGTCGCATTGATCGCTCTCGCAGGTGCAGGTGTGCATGCACAGGAGATCTACAAGTGGACGGATTCCGAAGGCAACGTTCACTACGAGGATCGCCCCAGCGAACTCACCGAGGCGACATCGCAGCTCCTCGCCGTTCGCTCGCAGCGGACTAACGCCGCAGCTGTGCAGGCCGGCGTCGAGGCCAGGCTCGAACGGCAGGACGCGCGTGCCGAAGCGCGGGAAGCCGCGCGCGAAGCCGAAATGGCCGCTGAAGAAGAACGTGCCGCTGAAGCGCAGCAGGTCGAACAGTGCGCCGAGTACCGGCAACGGCTCGAGCGAATGATCACGTCGCGCCGCCTTTACAAACTCGACGACGCTGGCGAACGCATCTACCTGGACGATGCCCAGATGGATGATGCTCGCAGCCAGCTGCAGGCCCGCATCATGGAGAACTGCTCCGGCTGAGTCTTGACGCCGCTTGCCGATCGGTAGCACCGCTAACCAGTCGGGTACAATGCGGCCTTCTGCAGTCAGAGTCTCGACGCTTGTCCGGCGCCCACGACAGCACTAACCCGGATTCACAGGTGTTCCTGCCGGATTTCTGCGCGCCGGGCACCATCCTCGTCGTCATACTCGTCTCCGAACTCATCGCTATCCTGCTCACCGTTGCCGCACGACCGGTGCCGGGTGCATTCCTGACCGAACTGGCGATGATGTCGCTGTACATTCTCTGGCTCGCACTGCTCGGGACCGCGTTTCTGTGCAACGCACGCGGCTGGATCGAAAAACTCGGCCCGCCGCGCGCGTTCGTCGCCTCCTTCCTGATACTCGTCACGCTTTGCATGGTGCTCGCGGAGATCGCATACCAGCTCACCAACGTGTTCGGCGCCGGCGCCATCATCGATGACACGCACGCCGGCTTCCTGATGCGGACGCTGACGATCGGCAGCATCGTCCTGGCACTCGGTATGCGCTATCTGTATATCTCGAGTGAGTGGCGGCGCAGCATCGTTGCTGAAGCTCAATCCCGAGTCAGCGCACTGCAGGCGCTGATTCGCCCGCACTTCCTGTTCAACAGCATGAATACCATCGCTTCCCTGACACGCAGCGATCCGGCACGCGCCGAGGAAGCGGTCGAAGACCTCGCCGATCTGATGCGGGCGAATCTGGGCAGTCAGAAAGACCGCACGACGCTCAAGGAGGAGCTGGAGGTTGCCGCCATCTATCAGCGCATCGAAAAACTGCGCCTGGGCGACCGCCTGCGCGTCCGCTGGGACATAGAAACACTGCCGATGCGCGCGCTCATCCCGAGCCTCACCATTCAGCCGTTGCTCGAGAACGCGATCTACCACGGTATCGAGATGCTGCCCGAAGGCGGAGAAGTCCATGTATCCGGCAAGCGCGACGGCGACTCGCTGAGCATCGTGGTTTCGAACCCGGTGGCTGCCATCCAGGAACGTCGCAAGAGCGGCAACCGCATGGCGCTGAACAACATTCGTCAGCGATTCAACATCGCCTATGGTGCACGCGCCAATGTCGCGACCGATGACAGTGGCAAGCAGTTTGCCGTGCAGCTGAATTTCCCTTACGAGGAAGCGACAACGTGAGCGCTCGCCCGTGAAGATTCTGATCGTCGACGACGAGGCCCCCGCGCGTGAAAGATTGCGGCAGATTCTCTCGGAGAGTGAAGAACACGCAGTTGTCGGCGACGCGGCGAACGGGGAGCAGGCGCTGTCGATGGCCGCCGAGCACCAGCCGGACGTCGTCCTGCTCGATATTCGCATGCCGGGTATGGACGGTATCGAGACGGCGCATCATCTGAACCGCATGGAACACCCGCCGGCGATCGTCTTCGCAACCGCGTACGACGAGTACGCGATTGACGCCTTCGAAGCGCAGGCAATCGGCTACGTGTTGAAGCCGGTCCGTCGAGAACGACTGGACAAGGCGCTGAGCCACGCCGCTCGCATCACCGGTGCCGGACTAACGGAAGTCGCACGTAGCGCCGGCGTGGATGACCGCCGCACCCATATCTGCGTTCAGTTTTGCGGCGAGCTCAGGCTGCTGCCGATTGAAAGCATCGCGTTCTTCCAGTCAGACCAGAAGTACACCCGAGTCGCGGATGGCGACAGGGAGTACCTGATCGATGACACCTTGAAACAGCTCGAGACCGAGTACGACGACCTCTTCGTCCGTGTGCATCGCAATGCGCTGGTTGCGGTCGCGCACATCGATGCCCTGCAGAAAACGGCCGACGGGGAGGTTTTCGTGCGGCTCCGAGGTAACATCACGCCCGAAGGCGAAGCGCTGAAGGTCAGCCGGCGCCATCTTGCAGCAGTTCGACGACGGTTAAAGGGAACGGGGCATTGAACATTCGGATAGCAACGCGCAAGAGCGCCCTCGCGCTCTG
>CAZMEA010000091.1:0-8797 GCA_964565135.1 uncultured Woeseiaceae bacterium | reverse complement strand
CGCAAAAAATCAGCCGGCGATGGTACTGTTCACGGTTCGCGCTGGCAAGCCGCTGCAAGGCCAGACCCCTCCCAGGTCGCGCTCTAGAAATGCACCGTCTTGATCCTCGCGCATGGTTACGAGAAAGAATCTAGATAAATGGAACAACTTATTGTTTTATCGGCAGTTGGCACAGACCGCGCTGGTGTCGTCAACGACCTGACCCGCATCATCCTCGACTGCGGCGGCAACATAGAAGAAAGTCGTATGACGGCGCTCGGCAGCGAGTTCGCCATGCTGGTGCTCGTTTCCGGCAATTGGCATGCGCTGAACAAGCTTGAGTCGGCCATCGAGAAGATGACCCAGGGCACGGATCTCACGGTTTCAATCAAGAAGACCGAGACCCGTAGCGGCACCGAGAACTGTATGCCCTACATGGTCGATGTGGTTTGCATCGACCAGCCGGGGATCGTGTTCAACCTGGCTAACTTCTTCGCATCGCGCCAGATCGAGATCTCGGAGGTGGCGACCCGCCGGTACGCCGCGGCCCACACCGGGGCGCCAATGTTCTCGTTGCAAATGACGATCAATCTCCCTGCGGACCTGCACATTTCGCAGATTCGCGACGAATTCCTCGAGGTTTGCGACCAGCTGAACCTGGATGCAATCCTCGAACCCGTAAAATCCTGACGAATACCCTGGAGGAAACAGGACGTGAGTGGACCACGAATGAATCGTGTGGTGGCCGACTTCAAAGCGACGGCTACCGGTGAAAAGGACATCCGGCTGAAGGACCTGCGCGGCAAGAACGTCGTGATCTATTTCTATCCGAAGGACAATACGCCCGGCTGCACCACAGAAAGCCAGGATTTCGCGGCCCTGCACGCCAAATTCAAACGGGCGAACACCGTCATCCTCGGCGTGTCCCGAGACAGCCTCGCATCCCACGACAAGTTCCGGGCGAAGTTCGACTTTCCCTTCGATCTCATTTCCGATCCCGACGAGAAGCTGTGCAAGCAGTTTGACGTCATCAAGGAGAAGAATATGTACGGCCGCAAGGTCCTGGGAATTGAGCGCAGCACCTTCCTGATCGACGCCGATGGCAAGCTGCGCGGCGAGTGGCGAAAAGTGAAGGTCAAAGGCCACGCCGACGAGGTGTTGGCCGCCGTCAAGGACCTCTAACGTGGTAAGCTACTGAATTATAAGCGTTGGCCGACGGCCGTCTTCGCCAGCCAATGTCAGATTGTCGCCCTCTGAGCCCGGCAGTCCAGTAACATTACTCAATGCCGGAACGTCGACGGCGTCAGCCTGTCGAATCCTGCGATGTGGGTATTTATCCGATGGCGGCTGCGCCACCGGACTCAATGGTGCATAGCTTTGATTGGTCTTCGCCTTAGACAAGCCGTTCTGACCCTGCTGCTCGCTTCGTGCGTATTTGCAGCCGGTTCCGGCTCTGGTGCCGAGGTGCGCCTGCCCGACATGGGCAGTCCGGCCGATGCGCTGCTATCGAAGTCCGTCGAGTCGCAGATCGGCCGCCAGATCATGCAGCAGATTCGACGCAGCGGCGTGCTCGTCGAAGACGCCCAGATCAACGAATACATCACCGACATCGGCCACAGGGTCGCCGCTCACGCCAACAATGGCGATTACAAGTTCACCTTTTTTGTTGTCGATGAGCCGAGCATCAACGCCTTCGCCCTGCCCGGGGGCTACATCGGTGTGCACACCGGCCTGATCGAGGCAACACGAAACGAGGACGAGCTGGCCGGCGTCATCGCGCACGAAGTTGCGCACGTAACGCAGCGACACATCGCACGCGCGATACACGCGAATTCGCGACAGAGCATTCTGACGACCGCCATCATGCTGGGGGCGTTACTTGCGGGCGCTGCCGGCGCCGGTGGTGATGCCGTCCAGGGCGCAATGGCCGTCGCGCAGGGGTCAGCAGCACAACAGCAGATCAACTTTACGCGCAGCAACGAGTACGAAGCAGACCGTGTCGGCATCGACTCGCTGGCCGCTGCCGGCTTTGATCCGATGGCCATGGCGTCGTTCTTTGAAGTGCTTTCCCGATCGAACCGTCCGATCGAGTTCCGGGTCCCTGAATTCCTTCGCACCCACCCGGTCGGTGCTGCCAGGGTTTCCGAGGCGCGCGGCCGCGCGCGGCAGTATCCGAAAATTGATCGCGAGAACAGCCACAACTACGGCATAGCCAAGGCGCGACTGAGAGTCGCCGGCATCGCAACGCCAGAGGAAGCCGTCGAACGCTTCGAGGCTCAGGACTACGCGACCCAGGACGAGGCGACGCGCTACGGACGCGCACTTGCCTACGTGCGCGCCGGCCGGCACCGGGATGCGCTCGACATCTTCAATGACCTGCTGCGGGAAGATCAGCAGGTCATCGCGTACCACATCGGCAAAGCGCGCGCCGAGCTCGCGCTCGAGCGTATTCGGGCGTCACGCGACACCTACGAGCGCGCGTTAGCGCTGTTTCCCCGCAACCTGCCGCTGGTTGTCGACTACGGCGAATCGCTCCTTCAGCTTGGCGACGCAGAGCACGCTCATGACCTGCTGCTCGATCTGCTGAACACAGTGCCGCCCACGCCCGAACAGGTGCGTCTGATCGCCCGCGCCGCTATTGCAGCCGGTGAGGATGCCGAAGCTTATTACTACATGGCGGAGCACTCGTTCATGGTGGGCGATCTCATCCGCGGCGTCAGCTTTCTCCAGCAGGCACTCGCTTTGCCGGAGCTGCAGGACATTCAGCGGGCCCGCTTTGAGGCCCGTATCGACTTCATCGAGGGATTCATGACGCCGGAGCAGCTGCAGCAAATGCGGCGCGCCCCGCGCGGACAGATTCCGACCGACGTTCCGGGATAGACTTAAGTTATGAGAATCCTTCTGGTGCTGGCCGCCGCCGGCTTGATGACCGGATGCGCCACCACATCATCGACGGGATCATCCTCCGACGCAGATCCGCTCGAGTCGCTGAATCGAACCTCATTTGCCGTCAGCAACGCTTTTGACAGCGTCGTGTTGAAACCGGCTGCGAAAGGCTATGAATTTATCCTTCCGAGCCCGATACGACGCGGCGTAACAAACATTTCGCGGAATCTTCGCACGCCGCTCGACGGCATCAACAATCTGCTCCAGGGGAAAGGTGGTGCGGCCGCCAATGACCTCGGCAGGTTCGTATTGAACAGTACGCTGGGCCTGGCCGGCCTGCTCGACCTCGCCACCGACATGGGCCTGGATCAGAACACGGAAGACTTTGGCCAGACGCTGGCCGTCTGGGGCGTCCCCGCCGGCCCGTACGTGTACGTGCCCTTCTTCGGACCGTTCACGCTGCGCGACGCCATCATGATCCCGGTTAACCAGTTCGCCGATCCGTCGCTTTATATGAAGGAGCGTTCGACGCGCGACAAGATCTATGGCGTACGTGCTCTGGACATTCGCCAACGTCTGTTTGCTGCGGAAGCACTGATCAAGGACTCACCGGACCGATACGTATCAATAAGAGAGTCCTACCTGCAGCGACGGGAGTACCTCATCTTCGACGGTAATCCACCCGTCGACGACGACTTCTACGACGATTTTCTGGATGACGACGAATTCCCGGATTCGTCCGAGACGCAGTAACAACGAACAGGCGGCCTGCCACCCCTACCGGGGCTTCGGATTCCACTACTCCTCGTGGGGCGCCTCGATAAATCCTGCCCAGCGCTCGCCGCGCTGCAGAAGATCATCCACTTCGGTGACTTTGGCAATCGCCTCGACGCGGGGCGGAATATCCTTGAAGCGAATTTCCCGCACCGTGTGATTGGCCCAGGTAATCCACTCGAGGAGCAGCGCCAGTCCTGCGGAGTCAGTCTGTGTTACCTCGGAGAGATCCACCTCGATGCGCGTGTGCTTTTCGAACGGACCTTCGCTTTTACGCAGGATGTCGCCGCAGGTCGAAAAGGTCATTTCGCCGGACAGCGAAAAACGTCCCTCGCCGAGTTCCGTAAGCTCGAAACTCATTACTCTGCGGTCTGCCCCGCGGAATCGCCGTTAGCGCTACTCGCCAGCCGTTCGATCACGGCATCCAGACTGCTCGACTGAATTTCCGAGTTCACCTCAGCGCGGAAATTTCGGACGTAGGAAATGCCTTCGATCACAACGTCGAACACCATCCAGCCGGTATCGCGACGCACAAGGCCGTAGTCGACAGGCACCTGGGTACCGTCATTCAGGCGAACGGTTGTCTTCACGACGACCCTCGGCTTCGACTCGTCGCCTCTGAACGGCAGTATCTTGATTCGATCCTGATCGAACTCCAGAACCCCATCCGCGTACTGACGCAGCAGGCTGTTGTAGAACGCATCGATGAACGCCTCACGCTGATCCTCGTTCGCAGAGCGCCAGTTCCGTCCCAACACCAGTTGTGCGGCATAGCGTCGATCAAACCGCGGCAGGATAATGTCGTTCACCATCGCGTAGAGCGCGTCCTTGTCGGCCGCAAACTCATCGCGACGTTCCGCCAGCTGGTCGGCAAGCATCTGCGACGCTTCGCCGATGACCTCATTGGGCGACTGCGCGCTTGCATGGCCAGCAAGTGTGAGCATCGCAACCGCGGCGAACCATGCCGGGAATCGCGAGCGGCGGGAAAAAAGTCTAGTTGCCATCGCTGTTACCACCACTGTTAAAGAGGTACTTGCTAATGAGATTCTCGAGAACGACGGCGGACTGCGTAAACTGAATCTCGCTGCCCTCCTCGAGATAGAATTCCGAACCACCGGCCTGCAGGCCGATGTACTGACTGCCCAGCAAACCAGCCGTCAGAATGCTCGCATCCGAGTCATCCGGAATCTGGTCATAGGCGGAATCGATGTCGAATGACACCACGGCTTCGAGCCCGACCGGGTCAAACCTTACATCGCGTACCCTGCCGATTGTCACACCGGACATCGCAACCGGCGCCCGTGGCTTCAGGCTGCCGACGTTCTGAAAACGTGCGGTTACCGAGTACGACTCATTCGTCGAGAATGCATCGGATCCCGTCGTTTGCGTGATCAGAAAAAACAGCGCACTCATGCCGAGAAGCACGAACAGCCCTGTTCCGAGTTCTACCGATCGCGTTTGCTGCATGGAAAGTTCCTAAATCATCACCGCAGTGATCATGAAATCAAGAATGAGTACGGCAATTGCCGTAATAACGACTGTTCGTGTGGTCGCTCGTCCGACGCCCTCTGCGGTGGGTACCGCATTATAGCCCTCCCACACCGCCAGCAGGCTCGCAACGATGCCGAAGACGACGCTCTTCAGGATGCCCTCACCAACGTCGCCGAGGTCTAGGGTTGACTGCATTTGTTGCCAGAACGCACCCGCATCGACACTGAACAGGGACACCGCCACGACGTGCGCGCCAAACAGACCAATTACGCTGAAAACCGCGGCCAGCAACGGCATCGCGATCACGCCGCCGATAAACCGGGGTACGAGCACCCGGCGAACCGGGTTGATCGCCATCATCTCCATGGCCGCCAGTTGGTCGGTCGCCTTCATCAGGCCGATTTCGGACGCCAGCGCCGTTCCTGCACGTCCTGCAAACAGTAGAGCGGTCACGACCGGTCCAAGTTCCTTCAGCAACGAAAATGCCGCGAACGTGCCGACGGAATCTTCTGCATTGAACCGGGCCAGGTTTGAATGTCCCTGCAGCCCCAGCACTCCGCCGACGAAGAATCCACACACCATGATAATGACCAGCGACAGCGCCCCGGCGTTGTGCACCTGCTGGACGACCAGCCCGAATCGACGGACGAAGATCCGCGGCGTGTTCAGCAGGAGCTGCAGGAAGAACAGCTGGAGCGCACCAAACGTGCGCACGAATTCCACGAAGACCTGGTACATCTCACGCAACATGAGCGCTACTCGGTATCGCGGCCGAGCAGCTGCTCGGCGTAGTTCGGCGCGGCATAGTGGAATGCGACCGGACCGTCGGCCATGCCGTGCATGAACTGCATGACCAGATCAGACTGCGTATTGCTGAGTTCGTCAGGACTGCCTGACGCCGCAACCTTGCCGTCGGAGAGCAGGTAACTGCAGTCCGCAACGGTGGCAATCTCCTGCACGTCATGGCTGACCAGAATGCTCGAGATGCCGAGGGCGTCGTTCATCTTGCGTACGAGGCGGACGATGACGCCCATCGAGATCGGATCCAGTCCGACGAAGGGCTCATCGTAAATCAGGATATCGGGATCCATAACCATCGCGCGGGCGAGCGCGACCCGTCGCGCCATGCCGCCCGAGAGCTGCGATGGCATGAGATCGGCCGCGCCGCGCAAGCCGACGGCGTGCAGCTTCGTCAGCACGATATGGCGAATCAGTCGGTCGGGAAGCGTTGTGTGTTCCCGGAGTGGAAACGCGACGTTCTCGAACACGGAGATGTCCGTGAGCAACGCACCCTGCTGGAACAGCATTCCGAATCGCCGCCTCAGTCGATAGAGCTCCGCCTGGCTCAGGGTGCCGATGTCCACACCATCGATCAGGATGCGCCCACGATCCGGAAGAATCTGACGGGTAATCAGGCTCAGCAACGTCGTCTTGCCCGTCCCGCTCGGCCCCATGATCGCGTTGACCTGTCCGCGGGCGATGGACAGGTTGAGGCCCTTGAATATCTGGCGATGACCGCGCGTGTAGTGCAGGTCCTCGATCTCGATGATGGTGGTGGATGCCGATTCCATTGATTCTCGGGCCGCCCAAAGCCGCTGATCCGCGGCGTAGGATAGCAAACAGGCCGATGACTGTAAGCGGTTGAATTCGTCTAAGTTGGCGCCATCTGGCACACCGTGCAAAATGGTACTAAAATAGTCCCCTTTAGCTGCCAGGAGGCATCCGGTGCTGCGCATCAGCAAGCTGACTGACTACGGTACGGTTATCCTCGCCGACCTTGCCGCGCAGGACGGCGGCCTCACCTCCGCTGCAGAAGTCGCTGAACGTACCGGCCTTGGTGTGCCGACGGTCAAGAAGCTTCTGAAGATGCTCGCCCGCTCCGGCCTGGTTGAGGCCAAACGGGGCGCTCAGGGCGGATACAGGCTGGCCCATGAGCCGGCAGCCATTACGGCAGCACAGGTCATCGACGCACTGGAAGGCCCCGTGTCACTCACGGAGTGCAGCGTGTCCGACAAGACCTGCGAGATCGAGGCCAACTGCACGGTCGGCGGCGCCTGGCAGCGCATCAACGTTGCCATTCGGCGGGCGCTGAACGACATCAGCCTCGCGGACTTGCAGACCAGTAACACGAGAGCCCCGCGCTTTGAATTCGCGGGCATGCCCATAACGATTGAACGGACGACAGAACGGAAACAGCGATAGATGTCCACTGACGCAAACGAACTCGAAAGCCTGGTCAACCAGCGCTACAAACACGGCTTCACGACCGACATCGAAGCGGACAGCCTGCCACCCGGGCTCGACGAGGATGTCGTCCGCGCGATTTCGGCGCGCAAGAAGGAGCCTGCATTCATGCTGGAATGGCGCCTTAAAGCGTTCCGGCACTGGCAGACGATGACCGAACCGACCTGGGCGCACGTGCACTACCCGCCCATCGACTTTCAGGACATTTCCTACTTCTCGGCGCCGAAGTCCGACGCCGACCGACCGAAGAGCCTGGACGAAGTCGACCCGAAGCTGCTGGAGACCTATGACAAGCTGGGCATCCCCCTACACGAACGCGCGCGCCTGGCGGGCGTTGCGGTCGACGCAGTCTTCGACAGCGTATCGGTCGCAACGACGTTCAAGGAGAAGCTCTCGGAGGCCGGCGTCATCTTCTGCTCGTTCTCCGAGGCGCTGCAGGAGCATCCTGAACTCATCGAGAAGTACATGCACAGCGTCGTGCCTTATCGGGACAACTTCTACGCGGCGTTGAACTCCGCGGTCTTCAGCGACGGTTCGTTTGTGTACGTACCGAAGGGCGTCCGCTGCCCGATGGAACTCTCAACTTATTTTCGCATCAACGCCGCCAACACCGGCCAGTTCGAACGAACGCTGATCGTCGCCGACGAAGGCAGTCATGTCAGCTACCTCGAGGGCTGTACGGCGCCTATGCGCGACGAGAATCAGCTGCACGCCGCCGTGGTCGAACTGGTCGCGCTGAAGGACGCCGAGATCAAGTACTCGACGGTACAGAACTGGTATCCGGGCGACGAAGAGGGTCGTGGAGGCATCTACAACTTCGTGACCAAACGTGGCGACTGCCGCGGCGACAATTCGAAGATCTCCTGGACGCAGGTGGAAACGGGCTCTGCCATTACCTGGAAATACCCGAGCTGCGTCCTGCGCGGCGACAACTCGGTCGGGGAATTCTACTCGGTGGCTGTTGCCAACAACCTGCAGCAGGCTGACACCGGCACGAAGATGGTCCACATCGGCAAGAACACGAGCAGCACGATCGTTTCCAAAGGCATCTCCGCAGGCAAAGCGCAGAACGCCTATCGCGGGCTGGTTCGGGTAATGCCGCAGGCCGAGAACGCACGGAATCACACCCAGTGCGATTCGCTTTTGATCGGCAAGTCCTGTGGCGCGCATACCTTCCCGTATGTCGAAGCGCGAAACCCGACGGCGCGCATTGAGCATGAAGCAACGACATCGAAGATCTCTGCCGACCAGCTGTTTTACTGCCGCCAGCGAGGCGTGTCGGAAGAAGATGCGGTGAACATGATCGTCAACGGATTTTGCAAGGAAGTCTTCAAGGAGCTGCCCATGGAGTTCGCCGTCGAGGCGCAGGCGCTTCTGAATGTCAGCCTCGAAGGGGCTGTTGGGTAATCGCTATGAGTAATGA
>CAZMEA010000090.1:0-8850 GCA_964565135.1 uncultured Woeseiaceae bacterium | reverse complement strand
AGAAAAAGCGTGGCCGAAAACACAGCACACGCGCCGCCGGCCAGCAGCAACTTTCTTTGGAGGGTGCGACGCGGGCGTATCCCGAAGATCATCCGCCAGACGAATCCAATAATGGCACCGGCCAGGGATAGCCAGAACCAGACATAGGTAGCGGCATTCCAGAAGTCGATCTCGTCCAGGTGCACGGCGAAGGTGTCCTGGTCTGTTGCGGCTTCGACAGACGGTGTGACACGTGACTCGAACCAGGCGCCGACGCTGCTGGAGATTCCCGGAAATCGCTCAGCGAAGGCTTGCAAGGCGACGGCGGGGTTTTCTCCCCTTGCATCCATTCCGACAAATACGATCGCGATCAGCATCATGCCCGCGAACATCCAGCCGAAGACGGCGGGAATAATCTGCGTCCACGCGACATAGGAGAGCCCGGCGCGGACGAGCATTGCGGATACTCCCGTGAGTGGAGTGAACAGGGTCATCATTCAACGCAGTCGAAGGTCAATGGACGTTCCAGGCATGTCGACCAGCCCGTATGGAACCGATGCCAATACGGGCGGATCAGTGAAGGCGATCGAACAGTAATGACAGCATTTTTTCAATCCACTCGGCAACGTCATTCCGCAGCGGTAGCGAGTAAGTGACACCGTTCAGGTCGTGAACGACGGGCGCGGATGGACGAAGCGCGGCTTCTGCTGGAAGCCCGGCGGGTTCGGTGGTTTCATTGGGGCCGCTGGCACCGTGAATCTCAAAATTCCTCAACAAAGGTAAGCACATGAAGCAGCTCATCAGCCTTGCAGTAACAGCCGCCGTACTGACTTTTCTTGGTATCGGTTTTGTCGCCGCGCAGAATTCCTCGAGCGAGGCGGGCTACGACCCTGAAGCCAGACTCGAGGAGCTTGGCATCGAGTTGCCGCCGGCGCCCAACCCTGTTGCCAACTATGTCAACGGCGTCAGGACGGGGAATCTGATCTTTCTCGCGGGCAAAGGACCAAGGCGCGCGGACGGTAGCGAGATCACCGGCAAGCTGGGAGAGGATGTGACGATCCCGGAAGGGTATGAGGGTGCCCGTCTTACCGCGATCAATCAGCTGGCTGTACTGAAGGAGATGCTCGGCGATCTCAGTAAGGTCAAACGAGTCGTCAAGGTGCTGGGCATGGTCAACTCCCATCCCGACTTTGTCGAGCAGCCGGCCGTGA
Organism: uncultured Woeseiaceae bacterium; assembly: GCA_964565135.1. Classification (GTDB taxonomy): domain Bacteria; phylum Pseudomonadota; class Gammaproteobacteria; order Steroidobacterales; family Woeseiaceae; genus JBFGFX01. Next base: position 7,660 of record CAZMEA010000090.1, on the reverse strand, counting down.
TCAACGGATTCTCGGATCTTATTGTCGAGGTCTTCGGCGAGCGCGGGCGACATGCACGCGCTGCAGTCGGCATGGCCTCGCTGCCACGAGGACAGTCCGTTGAGATCGAGATGGTGGTCGAGGTTGAAGACTAGGGCCGCAGCGCAGGCCCGAAATCGTCCCGGCGGCTGCGACCTAGCCGTTGCCTGAGCCGCGGTTCCGCGCCATGCGGGTGGCACCAAACAGCAGGAGTCCGAAGGCGAACAAACCGCCGGTCAGCAGCCATTCATCGCGCCCGGACTGCGCGGCAATCCAGATCGAGATGCCCAGCGCAAATGCGGGAATCAGGTAGCCGCCTTTGAGTTTGTAAGCATTCTCACGGACTTCCTCGGTGGCCTGCCGGTGGATGATCGGCAGTGCACTGATGCACAGAATGTAGGTGATCAGGCGCGTCAGCGAGCTTGCGATGGCGAGTTTTTCAAACGACCCGGTCAATGCCAGCGCGAGACTCAATGCGCCCATGAAGACAATCGAGTTGCCCGGCGTCGCGTAACGTTCGCTGACAACGCCGAACCAGCGCGGCAGCTGATGGTGTCGCGCCATGGCGAAAGTCATTCGCGGCACTGCCAGCAGAATCGCACCCAGGTTGCCGCCAATCGAAAACACTGCCGCGAGCGTAATGGCAATCGCGCCCGCCGGTCCGAGCAGAAACTCGCCCATCGATACCAAGGTGCCGCCGTTCCCGGGCAGCTCGGGCAGTACCGCGGTATAGACCAGCACGACCATGAAATAGAAGATGCCGATGAAGATCGTTGTGCGGACCAGTGCGCTGGGCAGCGATTTGCCCGGGTCCTTGGACTCTCCGGACACGATCGTCGTTGACTCGAAACCGACGAACGCGAAAATCATCAGAAGAATGGTACCGCCAAAGTCCTCGACGACCGGCATCTCGGCCGGCCAAACGCCTTCCGGTGAGATGTAGGGCAGCCCAACGAGTATCAGCACGATAATCGGCGTGAGTTTCAGGACGGACAGCACGCCGAGCGTACGCACGCCGTCTTTGACACCGATGTAGTTGGACCAGGTGAGCAACGCGCACACGAGTGTGATCAGCAAAGCTCGTCCGATGCCATCAGCGACCGGGCTCCACAGCGAGCCGACGTAGGCGGCGAGCAGCGTGGAATTGCCCGCAAAGGCGGTGAGTCGACTGATGTAATAGATCCAGCCAGTGCCGAACCCGACGAACGGTCCAAACGCGTTCGTCGTGTAGATGACCGGACCGCCCGATTCCCGAAAGTAGCTGGCAAGCTGGGCAAATGTCAGAACGACGGTGATGATCAACACGCCAACCACCAGGAACAACCACGGGCTCAGCAGCCCCGCGCGCCCGACCACTGCTGGAGGCAAGCCGAAGATGCCGCCGCCGATGACGGAGTTCAGGGCGAGGACTGCAATGCCCAGAAAGCCGATTGCGCGAACAAGGTGGCCCTTGCCGCCGCTGCTGTCGTTCGATGTCAAAGTGAGATCCCCGGGTTCTGTCGGCGCGTTCGCCTCGACGCGATGTGCGGCGAGGGCAGTGCGTTCTTATTGTTCAGCCAGTACCGTCTGGTAGGCGTGCGTGAGGAATAGTGTCGGCTTGCCGCGCCGTTCGTCAAATTCGGCCGTTGGTGTCGCGGCAAGGACGGCGTCGATGTCGGCATCGTTGGCCGCCAGCTGTGCCAGTCTGGTATGCACGGTTTCGAGCATCGCCAGGTAGTCGGCAGCGCCCGCTTTGTCTGTTACCGGGGAATGTCCGGCGACGATTTGGGTTTCGGCATCGACCTCGTCGAGGATCGACCTCCAGATCGCAATCAGGCCTGAGAGCGACCCTCCGTTGTTGGCATCAATGTACGGATATCCGCCGCTGTACAGATCGCCTACATGGACGATGTTGGCCTCGCGCAGGTACACGGCGACGTCGCCGTCCGTGTGTCCGGGGCCGTAATACCGAACGTCAACCCGCTGGCCGTTAAAGTGCAGGGAAATGCCATCGTCAAACGTCAACACCGGCAGCGCCGCTTTCGCGGCCGGCGGCTGACGATAGTGGAAGCCAGCGTAGTCCAGACGCCGCGTTTCGAGCATGTAGGTGCGTGCATTCTCGTGCGCCAGGATCCGTGCGCCGGCCGGGCCGAAGAAAGCATTGCCGTCGGCATGATCGAAGTGCGCATGGGTGTTGATGACGAAGTCCACATCGCCGCCGCCAAGATCATGAATGGCTGCCTGAATGCGCGTCGCCGTTTGCGGATATTGATCGTCTATGAGCAATACCCCGTCATCACCGATCGTGGCGACAACGGCGCCGCCGGTCGCACGCATAACGTGGATACCATCAGCGAGCGTCTCCGTACTGACCTGTGCAGTCGCCAGGTCGCCGCCGAAACGCTTGACGAGCGTATCAAGATCCAATTCGTCGGCGGTCGCCACCGAAATCGAGCAAACGAGGGCCAATGAAGAAGACAGTAGGGCGAGTGCAGAATTGGGCCTGAAACGTCTCATGGGCGACCTCAAAGGATGGTTGTAACCGGACGGATTGGGTATTGTGCACTCCGCCCGTGAATCAGCAAGCAGAAATCCGTCCGCCGCAACCGCCAAAGCGCCCGAAAACCCTGACGCAGCACGGGCATGATCGCGTCGATCACTACTACTGGATGAAGCAGCGCCAGGACCCGGAGGTGCTGGCACATCTGGAGGCTGAGAATGCGTACACGCGCTCGGTCATGCAGGACGTCGACGGTCTTCGTGGCGAACTCTTTGCAGAGATGCGCTCACGGTTGGTGCCGGATGATGCATCGGCGCCCGTCCGCGATGGCGATTACTTTTATTACTACCGCTATGAGCCGGAAGGCGAATATCCGCTCTACTGCCGCAAGCTCGGTCGTCTGGACGCGCCCGAAGAACTGCTGCTGAACTGCAACGAGCTGGCCGAAGGGCATGCCTACTTTGCGCTGCGCGGGTTTGCCGTGTCGCCAGACCACAAGCTGGCGGCCTTCGGCATCGATACACGTGGCGACCGTTTCTACACGGTCTCGGTGATCGACCTGGAAACCGGGGAGCGGATCGGCAACGACATACCTGATGTCACCGCCAATATCGAATGGGCGAACGACAATCGCACGCTTTTCTACACCCGGCAGCATCGTGACACGCTGCGGGATTATCAGGTCTGGCGCCACGTTCTCGGCCGCGACGACGACGTGCTGGTCTACCAGGAGGACGACGATACCTGTTGGCTCGGTATCGAGAAGTCACTGTCGGACGCCCACCTGTTCATCGTCAGTGCGGCAACCCTGTGGACCGAGGTGCGCTACCTCAACGCCGCTCTGCCCAATGAGGCGCCAAAACTGTTCCTGCCGAAATCGGGCGCGCACGAGTATTACGTCACCGACGGCGGGGACCGGTTTTTTGTCCTGTCGAACGACGAGGCAGTCAACTTCCGGGTGTTTGACTGTCCGCTCGACGATACCCGACGGTCTGCATGGCGTGAAATCATTCCCCATCGCGACAATGTGCTGGTCGATAGTATGGATGTCTTCCGGAGCTTCCTCGCACTGGCCGTTGTGGAGGACGGGCTCGATCAGATCGAACTCGTTGAGCGCGACTCGCTCAGTACATCCCGCTTGCCCATTGCTGAACCCGTGTACACCGCAGCGCCCGTGGACAACCTCGTCTATGACACGCGGGTGCTGCGTTACTCGATAGAGTCTCTGACCATGCCGGAAGCGACCGTAGACTTCTGTGTGGATGACGGCGTCAGCACGCTGGTCAAGCAACAACACGTTCCTGGTGACTTCGACGGGGGACGATACGCAACAGAGCGAATAATGGTGCCGGCACGGGACGGCACAGCGATTCCGGTTTCGCTGGCCTACCGACGCGGGCTGGTCCTCGACGGCGACGCGCCGATGCTGCTCTATGCGTACGGCTCGTACGGCATCAGCAGTGACCCGGATTTCGATACCGACGTTCTGTCACTGCTCGATCGAGGCTTTGTCTACGCGATTGCACACGTCCGAGGCGGTTCGGAGCTTGGCCGACCCTGGTATCTGGCCGGTCGACGCCGTGACAAGATGAACACCTTTCTGGACTTCGTTGACGTTACGAAGCATCTGCAGGCGAAGGGATACTCATCGCCTGCGCATACGTATGCCACAGGCGGCAGCGCCGGCGGGCTGCTGATGGGCGTCGTCGCAAACGTTGCGCCCGGCTTGTACAACGGCATCGTTGCAGAGGTACCGTTCGTAGATGTGGTTACAACGATGCTCGATGAGTCGATTCCCCTGACAACGGGCGAATTCGATGAATGGGGGAATCCTGCCGAGCTGCACAGCTATCACTACATGCTGGGTTACTCGCCTTACGACAACGTCCGGGAGCAGCCCTATCCGAATCTGCTCGTCACCACCGGGTACCACGACAGCCAGGTGCAATACTGGGAGCCGGCAAAGTGGGTCGCGCGCCTGCGCGACCACAAGACGAACGATTCAATGACCCTGCTTTGGACGGATCTGGAAGCCGGCCACAGCGGCAAGTCGGGCCGCTACCAGAGCATCGAAGACACGGCACTCGTGTACGCCTTTCTCCTGAAGCTCGAAGCGGAGTCTTCCGACTGATCTAGTTCTCGTCGCCCGGCGTGCGAACGAGAAGAACGTCGCAGGGCAGGTGATCCAGCACGCGTTCTGCCGTGCTGCCGATCACCGCGCGTTTCAGGCTCCAGCGAGCGAGCCCGCCCATGACGACCACGCTCGCCCCATGGGTCCGCGCAAACGTCGGTAGCAGCTCACGTGCGGGTCCGGGCAACTGGTGAACGTTCTCTGCATCGATGCTGAAGTCCGCCGCGAGTGCGTCCAGGCGTTGCCGATGGTCCGCGCGAATCCGCTGATCCAGTTCGTCGAGCGGGATCTGTATGGGTTTGAACGTGCGAGTGGCCTCGCGGCCGACGCCCGTTAGTCGCTGGTACGTATGCAGCAGGTGCACGTCGCCGCCGCTCCGTCCGGCAAGATCGAGCGCAGCGCCCACGATTGCCTTGTCGAGCGACGCCGGCTTGTCGTGAGCGTGGGTTGGATCGACCGCCGCGACGATAACCGGGTTGTCCCGAACCTCAGTCGGTTTGACCAGGTAGAGCGCGCAGGGGCAGGCACGTACAAGCTGCCAGTCTGTGTCGACGAAAATCGCACGTTCCGCAGTGCTGTGATACTGGGTTCCCTTGACCAGCAGCATCGGCTGGCGCTCGTTCACTTCATGGATAACGGCCTCGGCAACGGGCCGCTCGGTGAGTATGCCTGCCGTGACATCGATCTCGGTATCGCGGACGTTGTCAGCGAGCTCGTCGATCATTTCCTGCTGCGCAACGTGAATGCTTTCCCCAATGTCCTTCGCTTCGTTGGACAGGTACCAGCCGGCGTGCAGCGGGCCGATGTCGGGATCGCAAAGCAGCAGGTCGAGTCGAGCGTTGTGCAGCCGGGCAAGCCAGGCAGCGCGTTCGACGACTTCGTGCGGATGGATGTCGGGTTCGATAATTGCCAGGATGCTGTTCGAGTTGCCCATGATCAAAGCTGCCCCTGTCAGTTCCAAACAGGGCTTCAGCATATCTTCCGCGCACCGGGCAGGTATCCGTACTCGGCGAGTGGCCCTGCGGCATTTACTTATTGGGAATTGCAGAGCGTTACGCTCCGCGTCGCAGTCGCTGTTCGATGTGCCGCGGTGGTCAATAATGGGCCATAATTCCGGACCGGACGTTGCAGCTATGAGCCGAGTGTGACCTGATGAAATTTGTATCCGTGCCAGTGTTCCTGACGCTTGTCTTTCCGGCATCAACCGCGTGGGCCGCGGAGTTGGAAGAGATCGTCAACTACCGCGAATACACGCCCACCTTCGCCAGCGCCGGTCAGCCAACGGAAGAGCAGCTTCCAGCAATCCGGGAGGCAGGGTTCGAGCGCGTGGTCTATGTCGCGTTCAGCGATCAGTCGCGGTCGCTGGCGAATGAAGACAGGCTGGTGAAGGCATTGGGCATTGAGTACGTACACATCCCTGTCGATTGGGAAGCGCCGACCGCGTCCGACTACCACATGGTTGCTGCCGCGTTACGAGACAATCAGTCGCGTAAAACGCTGTTGCATTGCCAGGTCAATTACCGGGCGTCGGCCTTCAGTTTCCTGTATCGCGTACTGGAGGAGGGTGTCGACCTTGCCGAAGCCAAGGCGGACATGAATTCCGTCTGGACTCCGAACGCCACGTGGCGCGATCTCATTTTTGAGGTACTGGAGTCGGCGGACGTTTCCCCGGAGTGTGCCGGGTGCGACTGGACAGTGTCCGAATAGACGAATACGAAAGAGAAAGAGTCTGAGATGAACGCAAGAAAACTGATTGCCGTGATCGTCGGATCTGTGCTGAGTACGATGACGATCGCCCAGGAGGCGGACCTCGTCCTTCGTAACGGTGTTATCTGGACCGTCGACGACGACAACCCGCGCGCGCAGGCGGTAGCCTCGACTGGCGACCGTATCGTGTACGTGGGCGATGAATCCGGCGTTGAGGCGCATATCGGGGCGAACACCCGGGTCATTGATCTGGACGGTGCGCTGGTGACTCCGGGTTACAACGATAATCACGTTCACTTTGCGACTACCGGGCGACTGCTCTACGGGCTGAACCTCCTCGATGTTTCAGACGAAGCCGCTTTCGTGGCGCGCATTCGCGACGTGCATGGGCGTTACGCACCGGGCACGTGGATCACCGGCGGCGATTGGTCTGCCTACGAGTCCTGGGCTGAAGGCGAGGTCGCCGAGGCGGGTCGCGAGGTCAATCCGGACGACCTGTACGGCAACCTGTTTCTGCCGAACAAGGGCATGATCGATGACTTCACGGGCGACCGCCCGGTTCTCGTCCGCCGCTTCGATCGCAAGGTATACATGGCCAACAGCGCGGCGCTCGCCGCTGCGGGCATCGATCGCAACTCGCCGGATCCTGAGGGTATCAGTGTCGAGCGGGCGCGAAACGGCGAACCGACCGGCGCCCTGTTCAACCCGGTATCGGGTGCCGTCGAGTCAACGGTTCTGGTGCGCGACAATGTACGCGCGCTGTTCAACGGCATCATTCCGCCACCGTCGCGGGAGCAGATGATCCAGGAAACGCTGCGTGCCTGGGAGCAGATGCGCGAAGTCGGTATCACGAGCTACTCGGATGTCACGTCACCTCCCGTGCAGGTCGATATCTACCGCGAGCTGCGGGACCGCGGACTGATGACGGCGCGCGTGCGCTATCGTCCCCCGCTGGACCGATGGCAATCCATGGCCAATCTTGGCATCCGGGTCGGATTTGGCGACGAATGGATACGCTTCGGTGCTGTGAAGGCGTGGATCGACGGCATCATGGGGAACAGCTCGGCGCGCTTTTACGAACCGTACACGCACAACCCGAGCAGCCGGGGTATCTGGCGCGACATCATGTTCCCGTTCGAACGCCATCCCGATGCGCCGGAGATGATGCAAAGCCGGCTCGAGCGACTGGCGCTCGATGCCGACAACGCGGACATCCAGCTGACCGTGCACGCGATTGGTGATGAGGCAAACGGGTATCTGATGGACATGCTCGAGCGCATCATCGACAAGAACGGCGAGAAGGATCGCCGATTCCGCCTCGTTCA
>CAZMEA010000089.1:2685-8998 GCA_964565135.1 uncultured Woeseiaceae bacterium | reverse complement strand
TGTGTCTGGCTGGGGGAGATGCCCGATGAGAGCGCCACGGTTCGACAAAACCGCACCGCGGTTTTGGACGGCGAAGCCGCCCGAAGGGCGAGGAGCGTCGCGACGAGTCAATCCCTCTGGTTCAATGATCACCACGAGCCCGCACACGCGGGCTTTTTTTGTGTCTGGCTGGGGGAGATGCCCGATGAGAGCGCCACGGTTCGACAAAACCGCATCGCGGTTTTGGACGGCGAAGCCGCCCGCAGGGCGAGGAGCGTCGCGACGAGTCAATCCCTCTGGCTCAATGATCACCACGAGCCCACACACGCGGGCTTTTTTTGTATTTGGCTGGGGGAGATGCCGGATGAGAGCACCACGGTTCGACAAAACCGCACCGCGGTTTTGGACGGCGAAGCCGCCCGAAGGGCGAGGAGCGTCGCGACGAGTCAATCCCTCTGGCTTGAAGATCACCACGAGCCCGCACACGCGGGCTTTTTTTGTGTCTGGCTGGGGGAGAGTCTGATGAGAACCCCCTCGGGTTCGACAATCAACCCGCCGGGAGTGAATCGACACCGCGGCACGGTCTGGCCGTGACTCAGGCGCCGATCTGACGAATCTCGCTGTCGTCTGCAATCAGGAGTATGTCTGCCGGCCGCTGCGCGAAGATGCCGACCGTCATCACACCGGGAATCTGATTGATACGCGTCTCCAGATCCAGCGGATTGCTGATCTGCAGATTGTGAACATCCAGTACGTGATTGCCGTTATCAGTAACGAACCCTTCGCGCCAGATCGGCTGCCCGCGCATCTTCACCAGATTCCGCGAAACAAATGACTGAGCCATCGGCAGCACTTCGATCGGCAGCGGAAACTTGCCCAGCATGCCGACCAATTTTGAGTCGTCGATGATGCATACGAACTTTCGCGCGGCGGCGGCCAGAATCTTCTCGCGGGTTAGAGCGCCGCCCCCGCCCTTGATCAGTTGCCGATGTTTGGTCGCCTCGTCGGCTCCATCGATATAGACGTCGATATCGCCAACGGAGTTAAGCGTCGATACTTCGAAACCCAATGCCTGGAGCCGTTTCGTGCTTTCGTTCGAGCTTGAGACGACAGAGTCGATTCGATCGCGAACGCCCGGAAGTAGTTCGATCAATTCGTTGACCGTCGAACCGGTCCCGACGCCGAGTGATATCCCGGCAGGAATGAATTCCAGCGCGGCCTCCGCAGCCGCCTTTTTCTTTAGCTTTTGATCCATGGCTTCAGGTCAGAGGTGTATGAGGTAAATCCGTGCTGAGCTCGAGAGCGTCACGGAAAGCTTAGCGGATCGGGCCCGGTGGCTCCATGAACTGCTCGATTTCCCGAGCCAGAACGAAACATGCCCGCAGATGCGGGCATGTTCCGGTCTTGCTGGCGGAAGACTTAAGAGCCTTCCACAAGAAGCAACCTTAGCGCTTCTTGGAGGCGCGCCGCTTGGAAGCCTTCTTCTTGGTCTTCCGTTTCGCGGCTTTCTTCTTGGTCTTCCGCTTAGCAGCCTTTTTCTTGGCAGGTTTTTTCTTCGCGGCTTTCTTCTTGGTCTTCCGCTTTGCAGTCTTTTTCTTAGCAGCCTTCTTCTTGGCTTTCTTCTTGGTTGCCTTTTTCTTCGTCTTACGCTTGGCAACTTTCTTCTTGGCTTTCTTCTTAGCCGCCTTTTTCTTTGTCTTACGCTTGGCGACTTTTTTCTTGGCGGCTTTCTTTTTGGTTTTCTTTTTCGCTGCCTTCTTCTTGGTCTTACGCTTGGCGACTTTCTTCTTCGCCGTACGCTTCGCGACCTTACGTTTCGGTGCTGCTTTCTTCTTTGTTACTTTCCGCTTCTTCGCGACTTTGCGCTTCGAAGCTTTCTTCGATGACTTCTTTTTAGTAGCCATGGTTTTCTCCGTGTCGGGTACCCGGCGTTGAGTATATACAACAGAAGTCAAAAATCCAGCGAGTTAAGTGACGTCGTTAACAATTCTACAACTGCAGAAAACACCTGTCCCAATAGGGTTTTTTGCATGTGTGGCAATTCCCAAAAAACAATGATTCGTACATCGCTTAAACGACCGACACATGTTGCGAACGCGACGACGTTGAGTGCACGCAATCGAGGTTTTGGAAGTTATGGGACGAACAAGTTGCAACGTGGGTGTGTGCAAACACGCAGCGATATATGTCGTTCGCCCGAAAGGCGAATACTGCGGATGGTTAGTTACCTATGACCTTTTCACCAGTTTCGGTAACTACCTGAAAAAGCGCTATATCCCAGGGATTTGCGTGAATTCTGGCGGCTTTCTGACAATCGAAAGCCAGTCCGACGAGTTTGGGTTTCCGGAATAGATCCCTGTTTCTGAGGAACGCGAATGCCCGGTCGTAGTAGCCGCCGCCCATGCCGATTCGGTTGCCCAGTTCGTCGAAAACAACAACAGGCGCAAACACATAGTCTAGTTCGCGTGCATCGAGTTTCGAAGATCCGTTTGGCTGGAGCAGGTCGTAACGATTACGTACGAGCTCGTGATCAGTGGAGTACTCGGCGAAGCTCATTGAGTGCTTCTTTTCGATGACCGGCAAAAAAATGCGCTTCCGACTGCGCAATGCGCGCTCAATGAGCGGCCAGGTGTCCACTTCGTCGGCAGCTGGCAGATAAAGAGCGATGTTCGCATTGGCGCGATGCTCGATGGCAGCGAAGGCGCGTTCGCAGATTGCGAGTGACGCTAAGGTTCGTTGTCGGTCGGATAGCGCACGTCGTGCGGCAAGTGCGCTGCGCCTGAGTTGTCTACTGTCTGGTTCGCTTCTACCCACGGTACGTGGGCCAGGTAGTTGTCATGTTGTTTCGGGAATTGGCGGCGCCTCCCGCCTGTGCCGTCGCCAACCGTCGCTCTCGAACCAGAGCAACAGGTGGGGTCAGCCGTGGCAACAACAGGCTCACCGCGTTGCGGTCCTGCTCACATGTTGCCGACAGACCACGACCCCGAGGTTAGTAATTAGGGTCGAAAGGTTTCCAGGTCTGCGTCGAACACCGCAGGAGACGCCAATTCCGAAATCTGCGGTTCTTATAAATGGGGAGTCTATATCAAAGGTCAAGCTGCTGAGTGCTACCCAATGCCGATTCCACGCGATCCGACAGAATTCGGATTCTGTCGCCCAGGGTGTGCTCGATGGATTGCTCCGTTTCCCGCGCGCGGAGAAGTTCATTGGCCATGTTCAGCGCAGCCATAACCGCAATCCTGTCCAGGCCGACTACCTTGCCGCTGTCGCGGATCTCCCGCATGCGCTGGTTGAGGATTTCGGCGGAGTCCAGAAGCGCCGTACGCTCGGAAGCGGGGCAGGCTACCTGGTACTCTTTTTCGAGGATTCGCACACTGACGTGGGCGTACATATCGGTCATTCCGGGATCTCCAACCTGGTTTGGCGACTAAGGTCTGCCGCTAGCCTGCGGCACAAAAACAGGGGTCAGCCCCCTTGCTCCATTGCCTTGAGGCGCCCGATCATTGCTTCGACACGCGCACGGACCTGCTCGTTTTTTTGCAGCAGGGCGGCTCGCTCGGCCGTAAGACTGTCCTGCCGCTGTTTCAGTGACCGGTTTTCATTCTGCAGTTGGTCGCACACGTCAACCAGCGCATCGACGCGCTTCTCGAGTCGCTTCAGCTCTGCTTCGAAGTGTGCCTGGGTGTCGCTGCTCATGTCCCGAATATAGAGGCGCCTGCTGGGAGAATCAAACCGCTTCTGGCCTTGTGTTACGTGGTCAATGTACCCATTTCGTGGGATCATTCATCCGGCCGACCATGTCGGCAAGTCGCGTATACAGCATGACCCACACGATTAATCACAACGAACTGGATGATGCCCTGCGAAATTGCGGGTCTCACTGGGGTGCGGCGCAGGCGCACGGCCTGCTGTGCGGCAAACTCGCCGTCAACGGCGCCGAGGGTGCTTCGAGCTGGCGCGACCAGGTGCTCGACGCAATTGACCCTGCTGACGCGCTGCGAAACGAATGCGAACATCTCCTTGACGACCTGTTTCACGAAACCTGGCGCCAGCTCGCTGAACGGCAGTCGGAGTTCGAACTGATACTTCCCGACGATTCGGAGGACGCTGTGCACCGGACGCAGGAACTATCGGCCTGGTGCGAAGGATTTCTGCACGGCCTCGTGTCCGATACGCAAAGCGAGGCGGTACGCAAGCGGCTGGCGAAGGAGCCGTTGTCCGACATGATTCGGGACATGCTGGAGATGACCCGCGCGAGCGTCGGCGACGAGGACGATGAAACGACAGAGTCCGCCTACGCCGAGCTTGTCGAGTACATTCGCGTCGCCGTGCAGCTTGCCTTCGAAGAGCTTGCCGAGATTCGGGCGGCCCCGCTGTCGCCCGACGCGATCGGCGGTTCATCTGACACCATTCACTAGAGCTGCTTCGCTCACCTGGTACTTTCAGCCGACGGGATCCCCGATGAACAAGCTCGAATTTCAGCGTCGCCGTCGCCAGCTCATGAAAATGATCGGGGATGACGGCGTCGCCATCCTTTGTAGCGCGCCGGTGAGGAATCGCAGCCGCGATGTCGAGTACCGATTTCGACAGGACAGCGATTTCCACTACCTGACGGGTTTCGATGAGCCAGACGCCGTTGCGGTCCTTGCGCCGGGCCGAGCGAACGGTGACTACGTGATGTTCTGCCGCGAGCGCGACCGGGAACGCGAGATCTGGGACGGATACCGCGCCGGACCCGAGGGTGCAGTCGCGGACTACGGCGCGGCGGACGCGTTTCCGATCGACGACATCGATGACATTCTGCCCGGTATCATGGAGTCGCGCAGCTGCGTGTACTTTGCGATCGGCGCGTATGCCGAGTTTGACGTCCGGGTCACGGAATGGGTGAAGTCAGCGCGCGGCAGCGGAACGAGCGGCTCACACACGCCGCACGAGTTCATCGCGCTGGATCACCTGTTGCACGACATGCGCCTTTACAAGAGTCGCGCGGAGATAAGTGCTATGCGGCGCGCGGCGAAGGTCGCATCAGATGCACATGCGAAAGTGATCGCGATGACGGAGCCAGGCCTGTACGAATATCAGCTCGAGGCCGAGCTCATCCATGAGTTTCGACGCAATAACGCAATCAACTCCTACAGCCCAATCGTCGGTGGCGGCGCGAATGCCTGCATTCTTCACTACGTTGAAAATCGCGAGCCTTTGAAGGACGGCGACCTCGTTCTGATCGACGCTGGCTGCGAGCTGGACTACTACGCTTCAGACATTACGCGGACGTTCCCCGTCAACGGACGCTACAGCGCAGAACAACGGGCTGTTTACGAGGTCGTCCTCGAGGCGCAGCTCGCGGCGATCGATAAGGTGACGATCGGCAATCACTGGAACGATCCGCACGATGCGGCGGTTCGGGCGATCACGCATGGGCTGAAGAAACTGGGGATCCTCGACGGCACATTACAGCGGCTCATTCGCGATGAGGCGTACAAGGAGTTCTTTATGCATCGGACCGGACACTGGCTCGGTATCGATGTACATGATGTCGGTGACTACAAGGTCGGCGACGAATGGCGATTGCTGGAGACCGGGATGGTCATGACCGTCGAGCCCGGCATTTACCTCGGTTCGAGTCGCAAGGTGCCCGCGCGTTTCCGAAACATCGGGGTACGTATCGAAGATGACGTCGCCGTGACGAACAAGGGTCCGGATGTTCTCAGCAAGCACCTCGTTAAGGCGCCTGATGACATCGAGAGGCTGATGGCTGCCTGATGGCACGGCAAGCACCAAACGTGGACTACGACATCATCATCGCTGGTGGCGGAATGGTCGGTACCAGCCTTGCGCTCGCCCTGGCGACGCTTGACCTGCGGATCGCCGTTGTTGAGGCAGTGCCAAGACGCGAGCCCGAGCAGCCGAGTTTCGACGAACGATCGACCGCGCTTTCGCGAAGCAGCCAGCGACTGTTTACGGCACTGGGTCTTTGGGACGACATCGTTGCGGCCGCAACCCCGATTCGCAGTATTCACGTTTCCGACAAGGGCCGGTTCGGCTTTTCCCACATCGATGCCGATGAACAGGGCGTCGAGGCGCTCGGCTACGTGGTCATAAACCGGGTATTGGGAGCGGTGCTCCAACAGGCGCTCGATGAATGCGCACAGGTTGATGTGCTGTGCCCGGCCAGAATCACGCACGCCGATACGGCGTCCGGTCTGCGGACGGTAACAGCGGAATTGAACGGCGAAGAGCGGACACTGACCTGCAAACTGCTGATCGCGGCCGACGGGGCACGCTCGCAGGTTCGGGACATGCTCGGTCTGAGCGCCTCGCACACCGATTACGG
>CAZMEA010000089.1:0-2585 GCA_964565135.1 uncultured Woeseiaceae bacterium | reverse complement strand
AGGGCCAATGGTCTCACGGCCGATCGCGCCGTGTTGGTCGGAAACGCGGCGCATGGCCTGCATCCCGTTGCCGCACAGGGGTTCAATCTCGGCTTGCGTGATGTTGCGACGTTGTCGGACTGCATCAAAGATGCCATGGATGCCGATGATTTCGATCCGGGTGCGGACGAGCTTCTCCATCGATTCGCCGACTGGCGACGCGAAGACCAAAAGAAACTCGTGCGCTTCACGGACGGCATCGTACGTCTGTTTGGCAGTCGTCGTCCGCCGGTTCGTGCAATGCGTGATCTCGGCATGCTGGGCTTCGATCTCATTCCCGGCGTTCGTCGGCTGTTCGCGCGCCACACGATGGGGCTCGCCGGTCGCTTGCCGCGCCTGTCCCGCGGCGTTCCGCTGACGTGAGCGATCGCTTCGACGTCGTTATTGTCGGCGCCGGGATGGTCGGTCTGACACTCGCAGGCCTGTTGGCACGAGCGTCGAACCCCGACCGTCTTGCCATTACCGTGCTGGATGCTGGAACGCGTCCGGAGAATCCGGCGGACGGTGATGTCGGGCTTCGAGTTTCCGCGGTCTCATTGGGCTCCGCAGACATACTTCGCGATGTTGATGCCTGGGAGCCGATCACTCAGGCAAGGGCCAGTGCTTTCGAAGGTATGCGCGTCTGGGATGCGCGAAGCGAGGTGGACGGACCGGACACGTTGTGCTTCGACGCGGCCGATTTCGGCGTCCCCGAGCTGGGATTCATCGTCGAGAATGCGCTTATTCGGGTCGCGCTACTCGACACGTTGCAGGACTCCTCTGTCGACCTGCGATTCTCCACGCCTATTCGTTCTGTCGACAAGTCGTCCTCGGGCTCACGTTACGACCTCTATCTCGACGATGGCCAACGCTTATCGCCAGATCTCCTGATCGGCGCCGACGGTGCCGGTTCGCTGGTCCGCAAAGGTGCCGGGATCCCGGTGCGTGCGTGGCAGTATCCACAGTCAGCGCTGGTCACGCACGTTGAACCGGCACGGCCGCACCGATCCATAGCGTGGCAGCGTTTCTTGAAGGACGGTCCGATCGCGCTTCTGCCGCTCGCGGACGGGCGGGCGTCCATCGTCTGGTCAACCTCGCCGGAACGCGTGACCGATGCTCTAGCAGCCGACGCGGACGAGCTCGGCCGCCTGCTCACAACGGCAAGCGACGGCGTTCTCGGTGACCTGACCGTGGCTGGACCGGCTGCTTCGTTTCCTCTGCGCGCGCAACACGCGTTGCGCTACATCGAGCCGGGCCTCGCTCTGATTGGCGATGCCGCTCACAGCGTCCATCCTTTGGCGGGCCAGGGCGCAAACCTGGGTTTCGCGGATGCAGCCGCGCTCGCAGCTGCCGTATCGGCGGCGATCGACGCGGGTGAATACCCCGGCGATGTTCCGACACTCCGGAACTACGAGCGCGCGCGCCGCGGCGCGAATACAACCATGCTGCACTTCATCGACTCCGTAAATCGGCTGTTTCTGTCTGAACGGGACCTGCTTGCCGGACTTCGCACGAGCGGTATGCGCCTGTTCAATCGCAGCGGACCGATCCGGCGGCGAGCTGTTGAGGTCGCCCTCGGCATCAATATCTGACCGCCGGCGACGGCCGCTTGCAGGAAACGCATAGCGAGACCGACCCCGAGACGTGCGGGGTACCGGTAGTAACATCCGAAACGTCCTGTTTGTTGCCGGAACCTGCATGCCGATCCGAGCTGCCAACCATCGTCTCGCCATTGGGCCGCTGCTTGTCGTGCTGGTTTTGAGCGCCGCTGCGGCGCAGGCGCATCACTCTTTCACCGCCGAGTTCACGGCGGAGAAAACAGCCACGCTGACGGGCACCGTACAGCAGGTCTGGTTCCGCAATCCCCATGTTCGGTACGTTTTCACGGTTACTGACGAAGCGGGGAATGAGGAGAGCTGGGATGCGCGCGGATCGCCGGTCGTCTGGCTCGCGCGCAAGGGCTGGACGAAAGATACGATCAAGGTAGGCGACAGGGTGACCTTCTACGGATTTCTCGGCAAGGACGATCGACGACTTTTGTCGATCATGACCGTGACCCTGGAAGACGGAACGGAGTTTGTCGATCGTGTGCCGGAGTAGCAGTAAGTGAGTGCTCTGCGATCCGGGGTTTTCTGGCTGGTTGCCCTCTGCGGAGCTGTCGACGTTCATGCGCAGGGCTTCGACGGCGACTGGATGATCTCATTGACCGACGACCAGCGAACGCTGGTCGGTCTGCTGGAGCTCGAACATTTGGACAACGGCTGGCAGGCGCATCTTGAAGGCGGGCCGGCGCGGGTCGAGATTGATGGCAATCGCATCACGTTATGGGCAGACAGCCGGGACGTACGCGGGTTTGTGTTCGATCGCAAGCTGGTTGGCACGCTCGATGAGGATCGACTGTCCGGCAGCTACACCCAGGAGGGTGCGGCGGCACAGAAAGAGGCGGGCGGACCATGGAGTGCCAAACGGGTTTCCGAGACGAAAGACGCGGCGAGCGGCAGCGCCTCGCCGGTCGACTTCAGCGGCACCTGGACGGCGACGCAGGAACTCGACTTTCGCAAGTACAC
>CAZMEA010000088.1:0-9130 GCA_964565135.1 uncultured Woeseiaceae bacterium | reverse complement strand
GATCGCTAGGGTACGTCGCATCTAACCGCGGCCACGGCGGACAACGTGGCAACCCTAACCGCGCCGTAGGGCGTATCCATCATTCACTCACAGAGGAGGACAAACTAAGACCAAAAAACTGCTGCAGCCTCCGGGCTGACTGGTAGGCATGGATCCAGCGTATTTCGGGGTCAATGCACCGGATTACGGCGTCAGGCCGTCGGGACTGGTGTCCCATCGACCCTCGTCAGGCACTGCCTGACCTTCGTTCATCCCTGAGATAGCGAAGCGGTCATCAAAACTCACCGACAGACGTATGCACCTATGAGAGACCTGAACTACCAGCTAAAGCAGCTTTGTACCCACAACCGGGATGGGAGCTACAGCACCCAGGCCGGTCGACGTCGGCATCTGAGCCTCATGGCCGATCAGCTGCACGATCTGGGCTACCGGGGCTTGAGACCGCAGTCCTTGAAGCCTAAGCACGTCATCGCGCTCACCGAGCTCTGGGCGCGACAGGGCTTGAGCCTTGGGACACGGAAGAACCGTCTCGCGGCCCTCAGATGGTGGGCCAAGAAGGTCGGCAAGGCGGGCGTGATAGCCCGACAGAACAGCACGTACGGCCTGGGACGACGGCAGTACGTCACGAATACCAGCAAGGCGAGAACCCTGGATCCAGCTCAGCTCAGCCGAATCACCGATCAATACACACGATTGAGTGTAAGGCTGCAGGCGGCCTTTGGCCTGCGGCGGGAGGAAGCCATCAAGTTCCGGCCAAGCTATGCTGTTCGGCAGGATCATATCCACCTGAAGCCGAGCTGGACCAAAGGTGGCCGGGCTCGGTCGATACCGATCACTACGAATGAGCAACGTGCCCTACTTCAGGATGTCCAGGCTTTTACCGGCTCAGGCGCGCTCATTCCGCCCGAGCTCCGCTATGCACAGCAACTGCATCGCTACGAGCGGCAGCTCAGAAACGCCGGTCTGGAGAAGCTCCACGGGCTCAGACACGCCTACGCACAGCGACGCTACCGAGACCTTACAGGCTGGGCCGCACCGGCTGCGGGTGGTCCAGCGTCTAGATCTCTCTCCAGCAGCAACCGCGCGCTCGACAAAACAGCGCGCGAAACGATCGCTGAAGAGCTGGGTCATCGGCGGGAAACCATCTCAGCGGTGTATCTGGGGCGGTAAACGCATTTGAAGTTTCCGAATCGAATGTGGTCATAGCCAAACGTCTTGATTCACTGATTGCACTCACAGAGTATGTGGAATGCAACGAGCGTCGTCCGAAGGCCAAAGAAACCGGAGGATGACAAATGAAGAAACGAAACCAAATGCCAGGTCTTCGTCTGAAAGGCGAGGTTTGGCACATCGAGAAGCGTTGCCGATTTGCTCGCGACGGTTGGATCCGGGAAAGCACTGGGACATCGTTGCGCACAGAGGCAGAACGCATGCTAGTCCGCCGTCTGGCGGAATTGGAGGAGCAAGCTAACCGACAAGAAAACGCAGCCTTTACCTTTGAGGAGTGCGCATTTCGCTACCTGGAAGAGATTGCCCACAAACCGGCCGCGGATACGTTCGCGATGCACGTCGATCAGATGCTGCCATATATCGGCCAGCTGCCGATCGGTCAGATTCACGACGGCACGATCAAGCCGTTCATCGACGCGCAACAGGCGAGAGGTCTAGCACCGAAGTCGATCAACAACGCGCTCGGGGTGGTGTCGACCGTGCTGAATCGGGCATCCCGAGTCTGGAGGACAGATGTCGGCGAGCCTTGGTTACCACAGGCGCCTGCCCTGATCAGTCGGCTGTCCGTTAAGGGCTTGCAGTCTAAGCCCTACCCGCTGTCTTGGTCCGAGCAAGATCGCTTGTTTGCAGAACTGCCTCGACATCTCGCCGATGCTGCTCTGTTTGCCGTCAACACTGGCTGCCGGGAGCAAGAAGTCTGCCGGTTGCGTTGGGAGTGGGAGGTAGATCTCCCGGGACTCGTTACATCGGTGTTCGTACTTCCATCTAGCATCACGAAAACCAGCACGGAGCGAGTCGTGGTGTTGAACAGCATTGCGAAGCGCGTAGTTGAGTCTCGTCGTCAGCGCGACACCGAAACTGTCTTCGCGTATCGGGGACGGGCGATTCGCAAACTGCACAATTCGGCTTGGAAGCGCGCTTGGGTCCAAACGGGGCTGCCTGTGGAGCCTGGCATCTTGAAAGGCGTGCATAACCTCCGGCATACGTTTGGTCGACGGTTGAGGGCTGTTGGAGTACCCCTCGAGACGCGTAAAACGCTTCTTGGGCATGCGAACGGTGACATTACAACGCACTATTCAGCTGCAGAGTTAGAGGAGCTACTGAATGCTGCGGAGGCAATCGTCAGCCGCAGCAATCGGGAAACGCCGAACCTGATGCTGATCGGCCGAGGCTGCTAAACACTTGTCGGAAAAGTGTCGGAAAAGAAAAAAGGGTTAGCGCCCGAAATACGCTAACCCTTTGTTTAGATGGCGCGCCCGGAGAGATTCGAACTCCCGACCACCTGGTTCGAAGCCAGATACTCTATCCAACTGAGCTACGGGCGCATTGTCTGTTACTGCGTAGCGAGTTTTCTAATACTCACACCGGCAGCCTGACGGCTGCAAGATACTCCCCTCGTCGCTGTCGCAACTCGGGCCCGGCCGCTCGCCGGTATGCGAGCGGCGTTCGTTCCTGGCCATGCCATGCATGGCCTTGCCGCTTCGCGGCAACCGTCACTCACCCAACTGAGCTACGGGCGCATTGTCTGTTACTGCGTAGCGAGTTTTCTAATACTCACACCGGCAGCCTGACGGCTGCAAGATACTCCCCTCGTCGCTGTCGCAACTCGGGCCCGGCCGCTCGCCGGTATGCGAGCGGCGTTCGTTCCTGGCCATGCCATGCATGGCCTTGCCGCTTCGCGGCAACCGTCACTCACCCAACTGAGCTACGGGCGCATTGCTCATGATGACGACGCTTCTATCGCCGTGCCTATGCGTCAATGTTACCGGAGCGCGGCGATCTGAACTACACTTCAGGCCATGCATGCTTTGATCTTGGCCGCCATACTGGCTCAAGGCGTCACGGACGATGCCATCCTGATCGGGATGGAACACGACGTAGGCTCATTTTCCGCAGACGAGGAGAACCTCGGCATGCGGCTCGTCATCCAACACATCAACGATGCTGGCGGCATTCACGGCCGGAAGCTCGTCGAGCACGGTTACTCGCGCGACCGCGAGAACTGGATGCAGAAGCAGTTTGATAACGCCCGACGCATGGTCGAGGAGGACGAGGTATTCCTGCTCTTCAACATGGGCGGCCCCGTCTCGACCAGAATCGGCCCGTACGCCATTGAACAGCGCGTCCCGTACATGTTTCCGCATACCGCCCTTTTGACCATGGACGGCGAGCGCTACATCTTCACGTCGTACCCGCGCTATGACGGCGAAACCAAGGTCATGCTGCGTTATCTGGCCGAAGACCTCGAGACGGAGCACATCGGCGTTATCTACGCCAACAACGCGTACGGCCAGTACTTCGCCAGCCGGGCAAATCTGTTTGCCGAAGAGTTCGGCTACAACGTCGTCGGGATTGAACCGCTCGCACGAGACGCGACGGACGCCCTTCCGCAGATGTCGAGACTCAAAGCCAAACACGCGGACGCGATCATCATGGCGGTATACCCGGCCGGGGCGAAGAAGATTACCGAGGCCAAGGGCGTGCAGGATTGGGATGTCCGGCTGGTTTCGTCGGGGCCACTAACCGACGAGCAGTATTTCCGGTCTGAGGGCGGCTTCGCCGAAGGGACCCTCGGGTTTTGCCACTATCCGAATCCGGCTGAGAGCCCGGCCCCCGGCATCGTCGAGTATCGACGACTCATGAGCGAGTACTACCCGGGGCGCCCCGTAAACCGATACTCTTTGTACGGCTATCTGATGGGCAGTTTGATCGTCGAAGGACTGCGGCGTTCCGGACCCGAACTGGATCGGGAGCGCTTTGTCGACGCAATGGAATCGATCGAGAACTGGGATAGCGGTGGCATCGTCCCACCGATCAGCTTTTCGGCAGCCGACCATCATGCCCAAACCGCCGGCTTCATTTGCGAGCTTCAGAACGGTCGCTTCCGCGGCCTGTCCGACTGGATCGAGCCCTAATCGGACATCCAGCGCGACCGGTCGACGGTCGCAGCATCCACAACGAATCTGTAGGGCAGCGCAGCATCTTCACCGGCGTAGTCAATGCCGATGCGCGGCCCCGCCGTGATACTCGCATCGTCAAAAGTCACGCCGTGATCTTCCAGACGTATGGGACCGTTCAGCAGGCTGGTTCCGGTCAATGACGTCGTGATGCCAAGCGCCTGGCCAAGTGACCCGGGTCCGGCAAGCAGTGTCTTGTCAGCACGCTGCTTGCCACGTCGCTTGAGCATCGTCTCGAGACCCATCAGATCGACGCCGGCGCGGATGAGAATGGCGTGCGGCGTTTCAGCAGAAGCGGTAACCACGTTGAACATGTGGTGAATGCCGTAGCAAAGGTAGACATAGGCGGTACCACCCTCGCCATACATCGGCTCCGTGCGTCGGGTACGGCGGTCGCCATACGCATGGCTGGCACGATCGGTAACCCCGGCGTACGCTTCGGTTTCCGTGATGATGAGCTTCGTCGGGCGGCCATCTATGTCTGTGCTCACCACCTTGCCGAGCAGGTCTCGACTCAGCCCGACCACATCATCACTTGCGTAGTATTCTTGAGGCAGAACTGGCATGACTAAGGAATCTGGATTTGTGAACGGCGCACGTTTGGGATACACCGGCCGAGGAATTATAGCGGCGAGTCTGGCGCTGATCGGCGCAAGCTGCGCGTCGATTCCGCCGCCAAACGCATTCTGCGAGTCTGACGCCTACCTCATCGACAAGCAGTTCGAGGGCGGCAACTTTCACTCCTGCACGGTCGCAGGTGCAACCCGCGCCGAGATTCTGATTCGGCCTGAAGACGAACCACCGATCAATCGAAGCCCCTGGTACGCCTTTCGGGTCAGCGCCAAAACCGATCAGGCGACCACCGTGCGTCTGGATTTCGATCACGGGTACGCTCGCTACTGGCCAAAGCTGAGCCGCGACGGCAAATCCTGGTCGCCAGCCCCCGCAGACGCTGTACGACGGCTCGACGACGATGAAGCGATGGAAATCACCCTGCCGCCGACAGAAGGGCCGACCTGGGTGTCAGCGCAGGAACTGCTGACGAATCCCTATTACGACGACTGGATCGACGAACTCAGAGAGAACGACTCAGTGAAGCTGCGGCTGTTGAGCCGAAGCGTCATGGGCCGACCGGTATTTGTCGCTGAGACCGCGGCAAAACCGGAAGTTGTCTACTTGATAGGCCGACAGCATCCGCCGGAAGTTTCGGGTGCGCTCGCGATGCGTTCGTTCGTCAACACGGTGTTGGGTGACGGTGAGCTGGCACGCCGGTTTCGCGAGCGGTACACGCTGGTCGTCATTCCGCTGATCAATCCCGACGGCATCGCCCTGGGACATTGGCGGCACAACGTAAACGGGATAGACCTGAACCGTGACTGGGGCCCCTTCTCTCAACCGGAGACTCAGGGTGCTGCGCAGCTCGTCGATGAATACGATGCGGCCGGCGCGAGGCCGGCGCTAATGCTGGATTTTCACTCGACGCGGGACAGTCTCTTTTACACTCAGCTCGCGGAGGAATCGAGCTGGAGCATCGATTTCGCGACAGAGTGGTTTGCACGTTTTCGTGAGCGCAGACCTGACTTTCAGTTCAAGCACGACCCGCGACCTCGCTCCGGTCAGCCGAACACCAAGAATTTCTTTTTCGATCGTTATCGAATCCCCGCTTTCACCTACGAGATTGCCGATGAAGAAGATCGCGCCGCAATCGAGGACACCACGCCGGTCTTCGCCGAAGAAATGATGAAGCTGCTGCTCGAGTTTCCGGAGGCCGACCAGGTGATCAACCGAGACAATCCAGCCGCGGCGGAAGGCCGCGAGCCACCGTTACCGCTGCCGGCGCGACGCTAGTCGGAAGCTGCCAGGGCCTCGAAGGAGGCTCGCAGTGACGCTGATCGCTCGGTCAGGCGACTGCGCACTTCATCAAACCAGGTCGCGTCACGCCGCAGCTCATTCTGTGCCACAACGAGCATCCTCCGGACCTCGTCCGGTTGGGGACCGCCAAGGCCGCGACGCGCCGACACCATGTCCGCAGGATTCATTGCGCTTCGAATCCAGCGAACGTTGATGGGAAGCGTCTCGCCGATGGCTTCTTCGTAAACCTGCTCGAGTTCAGCATCGGTGAGATCCAGCGGACGCTTGCCGTTACTCCGGCCATACGTCGTCAGTTCCGACGCGTAGTGATGGGCAACGCGGAAGGGCACATCTGCGCGGCGCAGCAGCACGTCGGCAACTTCGGTCATCGTCGAATACTCCTCGTTAATCTCGGTCAGCGACCGCTCGTCGCTGACCACAAGATTGTCGAGCACTCTGACGTAGGCACGATACATGGACACCGCCCTTTGCGCGGCATCCAACGCCTGTGTCGCCGGGCGGTAGTCGTTCATGCCGGAGTTCGTGTTGTGCGCATTCAAGGTAACCGTGTGCGCGCTCCCAACAACGCCACTCGCGCGCAGCCGCACCGCATCCAGCGGTCGCGGATTTCGTTTCTGCGGCATGATGCTGCTGACGTCAGTCTCGGACTCCGCCAGCATGAACCATGGGCGCGGTCCGTGGTACTGGGTGTGCAGGTTCTCCATCAGCTGACCGACCACGATCGCCGAAACAGCGAGCGCGTTGGCGAACTCGATTTTCGAGTCCACGGACGAGACCAGGTTCGCGTCGTAGGAATTGGTCACCACGCCGTCGAAACCGAGCAACTCCGCAAGACGCGGTCTGTTGATCGCAAAGCCCGAGGTGCCCAGCGCCGCCGCACCCAGCGGGCTTTGATTCAGGCGGGCGAAACTCTGACGAAGCCGCTCCGCATCGCGCGCGAGGGCCGCTGCAAACGCGGTCAGATAGTGCCCAACGGATGTTGGTTGAGCCTGCACGCCGTGCGTGTAGGCAGGAATGACCGTTTCGGCGTATTTGTCGGCGAGTGCAAGCAAACTTCGCCGGGCGTCGAGTTGCGCAGCGTAAACCTCAAGCGCCGCGTCGCGGAGTATCATGCGGCGCATCGTCGAGCCGATATCCTGACGACTGCGGCCCGTATGCAGTCTTGATGCTTCGGGACCGGCAAGCTCGATGAGCCGTTCTTCAAAGACCAGGTAGTTTCCCGAGCGGCGAGCGCCCTCGGCACGCTGTTCTTCTTCGATGATCAGCGTTCCCTCGGCAATGCGAGCAGCCAGTGAGCGCGGCAGGAACCCTTCTTCGACGAGCATGGTGAGCGACGCCATGTTGATCTCGATCAGATTGTCGTAGTCGTCGCGTTCCTGCGCCGCGGATGTCGATGCGACGAAAGCACACCATGTCATACAAAGCAGATGTACCGTGGTTCGAATTGACATGCACTCACCCTCCGGATCGAGGGCGCATACTAGCGTTGGCACAAGGAGGGCTCAAACGGTCGGGAGGATTTCCTCGAGCGACTGCACCAGGCGAGTGATTTCGGCGAGGCTGTTGTAGTGAACCGGTCCAATACGCACCGCACCACCGGCTTCCTCGAGGCCGAGCGACCTGACGACCTCGAGCGCGTAGTTGTGCCCGCTCCAGACGAAGATTCCTTTCGCCGCCAGCGCCTCGGCAATCTTTGCCGGCGACTTGCCTTTCGCAGTGAAAGCAACCGTTGGCACGCGCCGATCGAGACGCTCCGGATCGGTGATTCCCTGCACGGTCACACCCGGCAATGACTGCAACCCGTCAATGAGCGCTGCGGCCAGTTCGCGTTCGTATTCGAACAGGTACTGCAGGGCAGAACGCACGAGGCCTCGCCGACCTGGATACTCTGAATTGCGAGCCTGATAGGCGCCAGCGTAGGTTTCGCCGACCCAGGCGAAGTAATCGACAGCGGCCGTCGTGCCGGCCATGCCTTCGTGGCTCTGTGTGCCCGTTTCGAACGCGGCGGGTAGCGTGTCTGGTGCGGGACGAACCTTGTACGGCGTAAGCCCGTTCAGGACATCCGCCCGACCGTACAAGATGCCCTGGTGCGGCCCGAAAAACTTGTACGCAGAACAGGCGAGGAAATCGCACCCGACCTCTTGCACATCAATCGCGACGTGCGGGGCAAGTTGCACCGCGTCGATATAGCTCCATGCCCCCGCGTCCCGGGCCATCGCGGCAATTCTTGTGATGTCGTTGATGGTGCCCGTCAGGTTGCTGGCACCCCCGATGGCCACCAGCCTCGTTCGCTGATTGAGCAGTTCGCCAAGTCGGTCCAGATCGAACTCAAACGTATCAGTGTTGAATTCGAGCCAGCGGATCTGGAGATCCAGATCGTCGGCGAGCAGGAGCCAGGGCGAGATATTGGCGTCGTGATCCATACGCGACACGATGATCTCGTCACCCGATCGCATTTGCCGACCAAGAGAACGGGACAAATGCAGAGTCAGCGTCGTCATGTTCTGCCCGAAGATGATCTCCGATGATGACTTCGCATTGAGAAAATCGGCCATTGCCGCGTGTGCATCGGCGAGCACGGCGTCGGCACGTTTCGACGTCTCGAAGGCGCCCGCAAGGTTCGCATTCGACTCAATCAGGCACGCGGCCATGGCGTCAACGACGTTTTGCGGTACCTGGGTGCCGGCGGGATTGTCGAAATAGATCCGCGGGCGACCGTCGTCGCAGATGGACAGAGAGGGAAAGCGATCGCGTATGGCGTCCAGCGCGTAATCCATGACCTCATTCGCGATCGGGTCTAGTCCGTCGCCTTACCGCCCCACTTCTCGCGATGCGCGTCTTCGGCTTTCTGGCGAACACGGGCGTGACGTTTCGTCAGCAGCAGCGAATTCGGGTCACAGACCTGTGCCTTGATGATGCCGAGATCGCTCGCGGCATCGAACAAACTCGGATACCAACGTTCCCAGTTTGGCAGTAGCTCTTCGACTTGTTCGCGCAGGTTCATGCACCGAAATGTAACGGAGGGTGTGCGGCGGCACAATGACAGCTTTATGAATCTGCGGACTCCGTCC
>CAZMEA010000087.1:0-9201 GCA_964565135.1 uncultured Woeseiaceae bacterium | reverse complement strand
CCCATGGTTCTCGGACGTCGAGCAGCTGCCAAAGTTCGTTCTCTGCGCGTCGCGCGACGAACTCTTCGGGTGTCAGGTCTTCGTACATATCCAATCGCTATTTGGTCGCGTCAACTCGACGACGCAGGAACGTGCTCTGCTAATGCACTCCGTCACCGGCCGGTTGCAGAGCGACAGGCAATCCAGCGACCGAGGCGTCTTCAAAAGGCAAACGTCGACCGCCGTTCGGCATTCACCAGCGTCTTCAGGCTGGTCTCGAACAGTACATCAATCGTCGTTGCCGAATCTGTCTTCGTCACCAGCAGCGCCTCCATGACGGGCGCGTCGCCAACGACAACAAACATGCGGCCACCCGGATTCAGCAAGCCAACGAGTCGTTCGTCGAAGTCGGCCATGGATCCGGTGACCGCGACGACGTCGAACGTGCCGTCCGGCAGATCGCACGTGATGTCCATCTGTCGGATGTCGACGTTGTCGATGCCGGCCTGTGACACGTTGTCCTTACCGAAAGCGACGAGTTCGTCAAAAATGTCGACGGAGACCACACTGCCCGCAAGGGTTGCGAGACAGGCCGTGAGATAACCGCTGCCGGTGCCGACCTCCAACACTGATTCCTTCTTCGTCGGTGAGAGCGTCTGCAGCAGCCGGCCTTCGAGCAACGGACGCATCATTTCCTGGCCACCGGGCAGAGGTATGCGCGTCTCGGCGTACGCCAGATCCCGGTACTCGTCAGGCACGAAATCGTGCCGATCGAGGCTTCTCAGAACGTCTAGAATGCGATCGTCCGTCACGTCCCAGGTGCGTACCTGCTGGCGGACCATTTGTCGTTTGGCGAATGCCGTATCCATTGTTGCTGACATCACTAATGCTTTGAATTGGAATATGTTTATTGCTGCTCGCGGCGCTGACTCAAGCCGCAACCAATGCACCGGTCATGCCGGTGATCGAGGTTATGGTTAATTTGCCAAAGTGCGACACGGTGGCTGATATAGTCTTTGTTACAGCGGCACGTCGGCCCGCAGTCGATGCTGACACCTACCTATCAGCCACCCCGATTCGCGGCCAATAATAACAAATGATGTATCCACAGCATCACCCACGAATGCAGCGGTTCTACAGTCACGCATATTCGGAAAAGTCTGCAAAAACGACCGCTTATCGTCGGCGGGCGCAATGTCGCTGACAATTCTTAACGCGCTTCTTGGCGCCGCGCTGCTGCTGGCCATCGGCACAGCCGTGTGGTTTGCCCGTGAACGCAAACGAGCGGAGCAGCGTCTCGGTAATTTTCGTAGTGAGGTTATCGAGGCTGCAGCCGACGCTCTGGTCGGCAGCCGGCTGGATACCACCGACGGCGAGTTTGGCGAGCTGGGCGAGACGATCAACAGTCTTCTGGATGCCCTCGGCGAGCGCGACGAAAAGATTCAGGATCGTGATCGTTTGTTCGTCGATTTCGCTCGCACGCTGCCCGAAATTGTTGTCGTTCACAACGAACGGATACTGCTGGCCAACGGCAGCGCGTCAGCGTTGGTCGGACTCGGTCCGGAACAACTCGTTGACCGCGATGTGTCGGATCTGGTCAAGCCCGCGTACCGAGCTTTGTTTCGAAAGACCATGGCGAAACTGATGGCGCGCGACAACGCGCCAAGACGACTCGAGATTCAGCTGATCAATGGAGACGAACAGGGCCTCTGGGTGGAAGCGCAGAGCTCTGTCATCGAGTTCCGCGGCGCACCGGCCATCCTGACGATTGCACGCGACGTCAGCTATCGAAAGAGTCTCGAAGTGTCTCTGAGTCGCAGTCGGCGGCAGGCGCAGTACACGCTGGAATCCATCTCGGAGGGCGTCATCACGACGGACAACGAGGGCCGGATCGACTACGTCAACCGGGCGGCGGAAACGATGACCGGTGTCAACCGAGACCAGGCGATCGGCAAGCAGGTAGGCGATCTCTTCACGCTCATCGACGAGTCGGATCGCCGGCAGCTCGGTGATCCCGTCGAGCGCTGCCTCGCGATGCGTCGCCGTGTGAACATGGGCAGGCGTGCACTAATGGTTGCGAAGGACGGCGATAAGGAAACGTCCGTCGAGCTATCCGCGTCGCCGATTCGCGGACCGGGCAACAGCATTTCGGGAACCGTCATCGTGTTCCATGATGTCAGTGAGATTCGCGGTCTGACGCGGCAGATGAGTTATCAGGCGACGCACGATCCCTTGACCGGTCTGATCAATCGACGTGAGTTCGAGCGCCGCTTGATCGAAGCCATGGAGTCGGCGCAGACGGAAGAGATCAGCCACATGCTGCTGTACATGGATCTTGATCGCTTCAAGGCGGTTAATGACAGCTGCGGGCATCTGGCAGGCGACAACCTGCTCCGGGAGATCGCAGCGCTGATCAAGGAACAGGTGCGCGATTCGGATTTCGTCGGGCGCCTCGGCGGCGACGAGTTCGGCACGCTGTTGGTCGGCTGTCCTATAGAAAAAGCGCCGCAGATCGCGACAGATATCTGCAACGCTGTCGGCAACCATCGTTTCGTGTGGAAGGACAAGGTTTTCGACATCGGAATCTCGATCGGGCTGGTCGAAGTCACGCGGTCGAGCGGTACGCTGCAGGACGTCATAAGCGCCGCGGACTCGGCGTGCTACGTGGCCAAGCAACGTGGGCGCGGACAGGTACACATTTACTCTGCACGCGACGAGGCAATTGCCCGCGAACGGGGCGACATTCGCTGGCTGCGTCAGATGCAGACGGCACTGCACGACGATCTCTTCGAGCTGGCCGTTCAGCCCATCATCGCGATGGGCGGGTCGGCAGATTCCGGGCCCGCCCTCGAGATTCTGTTACGGCTGCCCGATGAGGATGGGCGCGTGCCGAACAAGGCTGATTTTCTCCGCTCCGCCGAACGCTACCAGTTAATGCCGCAAATCGATCGCTGGGTCGTCAATGCAACCTTGACGGCGATCAGTTCCGGACAGCTGAAAATCCCTGCCGGCCGCAACTGCATGATCAACATCTCGTCACAGGCGATCGGCGACGAAGGGTTTCTGAGCTATATCGTGGATACGTTGGATCGCAGCACCGTTTCGCCGTCATCGATTTGCTTTGAACTCAACGAGAGTGCGATCTCCACGGATCTGCAAAACACGAGTCGATTCATCGAAGTGCTGCACGGCATCGGCTGTCAGTTTGCACTTGACGACTTTGGCAGCCGTCTGGGCGCGTTTTCCAGCCTCAAGCAGCTGCCGGTGGACTACCTGAAGATCGACGGCAGCTATACGCACAGTCTGGCGACCGACTCCGTCAATCAGGAGATGGTCAACGCCATGATCAAGCTTGCAAGAACAATGGAGTTTCGAATCGTCGCGGAGCAGGTTGAGCAGCAGGATGACTTCGACTGGCTGCGAGATGTCGGCGTGGATTTCGTGCAGGGTAACTTTATTGAAGCGCCCGCAATGCTGGGTAGCGGCCAGACGGGTACGTTCCGAGCGCTGCCGCAATAGACGTTTTCTTTCCCGCAAAAAAAGCCCGGCACATGGCCGGGCTTTTTCGTTCCGAGGAGATTGGCTCCTACATGAACTTCAGCAGGATGCCGCCGTACTGAACGAAGAACGGTACGAATACGAGCGACAGAATTGCCGACAGCTTGATCAGGATGTTCAGCGAGGGACCAGACGTATCCTTTAGCGGATCACCGACGGTATCGCCGACCACCGCGGCCTTGTGATTCTCGGTGCCCTTGCCACCGAGATTACCGGCCTCGATGTACTTCTTCGCGTTGTCCCACGCGCCACCGGAGTTCGACGCCGAGATGGCGAGAACGCCGCCAGCGACCAGCGAACCCGCCAGCAGTCCGGCGGTAGCCTGGATGCCGAACAGGAAGCCGGTAACGAGCGGTGCGCCCATGATCAGAATGCCGGGCGCGACCATTTCACGAACCGCAGCCTGCGTCGAAATCGCGACGCACTGCGCGTAGTCCGGCTCGCCGGTGCCCTCCATGATGCCCGGAATCTCGCGGAACTGGCGCCGAACTTCCTCGATCATCTTGAACGCGGCTGAGCCGACTGACTTCATCGTCATTGCCGTAAACAGCGCCGGCAGTACGGCGCCGATAAAGAGGCCGCTGAAGACCATCGGGTCGAGCAGGTTGATCGAGCCGAGAAGATCCGAGCTTGGATCCTGTTCCTTCAGCAGCAGATCGGCGCGGGTCAGGAACGCGGCGAACAGCGCGAGCGACGTCAGAATGGCGGCGCCAATCGCGAAACCCTTGCCGATGGCGGCCGTGGTGTTGCCGGCCGAGTCCAGGACGTCCGTGCGCTCGCGCACGTGCTCCGGCATACCGGCCATCTCGGCGATTCCGCCGGCGTTGTCCGCTACCGGTCCATAGGCGTCGATCGTCAACGCGATGACCAAGGTGCCCAGCATACCGAGCGACGCAATGGCCACGCCATACATGCCGGCCAGCATCCACGGAATGTAGATGGCAAGGCCAATCGCGAGATAGGGACCGACAGCGCTCTTGTACCCGAGTGCCAGGCCAAAAATGATGTTGGTGGCGGTGCCGGTCTGGCAGGACTCGGCCACTTCGCGGACGGGGCTATAGGCGTCTGACGTGTAGTACTCGGTGAGCAGACCGACAACGAGGCCGGCGATCAGTCCAGTCAGGAAACACAGGTACACACCGAGCGAGGTATACGCGACGTCCGCGATGACGAAGTCCGCAGGTACCAGCATGTCGGTCACGAAGTACATGACGACGGCCATCAGCGCGCTGGAGATGATCAGCATGCGCTTCAGTGCCGGGCCCACCTGTGCTTCGGTGTTGACGCGAATCAGCAGGATTGTGAGCAGGCTGACCGGGATGCCGATTGCCGAGATGACAATCGGATACAGCAGCGCGTCGACATTGCCGCCGAATGCAATCGCACTGATGACCATGGCGGCGCAGGTGCTCTCCGCGCACGAACCGAAGAGGTCAGCACCCATACCGGCGACGTCACCGACGTTATCGCCAACGTTATCGGCGATAACGGCGGGGTTGCGGGGATCATCTTCCGGAATTCCCGCCTCGACCTTGCCCACGAGATCGGCGCCAACATCGGCAGCCTTTGTGAAGATGCCGCCGCCCACGCGTGCGAACAGCGCAATGGCGGAGCCGCCCAGACCGAAGCCGGCAATGACTTCCATCAAAATATGCGGCGGAAGATCGGCAGGCAGCACGTACTTGAGACCAAGGTAGATCAGCAGCATGCCGAGAGAGGCGAGGCTGACCAACGCGAAGCCCATGACAGCTCCGGAGTGCAGCGCGAGATTGAATGCGCTGGAGAGCGACTGGTTGGCCGAAACCGTCGTGCGAGCATTGCCAGCGGTCGCGATTTTCATGCCGATGTAGCCACTGACGATCGAGATGATTGCGCCGAAAATGAACGCAACGGCGGTGTAGATGCCCTCGTTGACGTTCTCGGTGTGGTGGTCATCAATCAGGAGGGCGATAACGATGCCGAACAGGACCATGAAGATGGCCATGAACTTGTATTCCTGCTTGAGGAACGCCATCGCTCCTGAGGCGATCGCCGAGTGGATCTTCCGCAGCTTGCTGCGCGTATCGGCGTCTTCGACGCCCATATCGACCGCAACGCGGCTGACCGAGCTCGAGTAGTAGAAGGCCACAGCGAGTCCGAAGAGGGACAGGGCCAGGATAATCGCAACTGACATACTGATGGTTACTCCGTCATTGTCGTTCGGGGAGAGTGGGCTCGGCACGCACGGCCGCAATGCGCAACGCCGCTAAACGCGACCGCATATCGCCGGTGTGCCGCGCTAGGCGCGGCACGAGAATGTGCTGTGGAACCCCCTACAGACTGAAATCTGTCTTTTGATTCTTACCGACCGCACGAATGCTGGACTCACGTCCGCCGGCCGGCTACGTAAGCGCGCGCATCATACCACAAATTCCGTGTTCAGCCGCTTGGCGACAGGGCGCCCTTTCATCGTGACGTATTTCGGTAAGCCATTGACATAAGGTGGATAATCTTCACCCCGGATCAGCGGCTCCAGGTATCGGCGGCACGCTTCGGTGATGCCGAAGCCATCCCGCGTGATGTAGCGTTTCGGCAGCATCTTTTCCTTGTTCGCAATCCGCGAGAGCGGCGCCGTATCGATGGTCCAGCGGTACGGTTTATCCGACAGCCGCTTGATAACCGGCATAACCGCTGTCTCGCCCGCAATCGCCAGTTTGACGGCCGCTGCGCCGACCGCGTACGCCTGTTTGACGTCGGTGGCCGAGGCGATGTGTCGTGCCGAGCGCTGGAGATAGTCTGCCACCGCGTAGTGATACTTGTAGCCGAATTCCTCGCGGACCATGTTGGCAACGACGGGCGCCACGCCGCCGAGTTGAGCATGGCCGAAGGCGTCCCGTGTGCCAGCTTCGGCCAAAAAGCTGCCGTCCGGGTAGGCGGCGCCTTCGCTGACGACGATGACGCAATAGTCGTAGCGCTTGACGCACTCGTCGACCCGTTTGAGAAACGCCTTCTTGTCGAACGGCACTTCGGGAAACAGAATGATGTGCGGTGCTTCATCGCGGCTCTTGCCAGCAAGACCGCCTGCTGCGGCGATCCAGCCGGCGTGGCGGCCCATTACCTCGAGGACGAACACCTTCGTCGACGTCTTTGCCATCGACAGTACGTCGAGGGCCGCCTCCTGCGTCGACACCGCCACATACTTTGCGACCGAGCCGAAGCCGGGGCAGTTGTCGGTGATCGGCAGATCGTTGTCGACCGTCTTGGGGATGCCGAGACAGGTGACGGGGAAGCCCATCTTCTTGCTGATCAGCGACACTTTGTGGGCAGTGTCCATCGAATCGTTGCCGCCGTTGTAGAAGAAGTAGCCGATGTCGTGCGCGCGGAACACCTCGATCAGGCGCTCATACTCCGCCTTGTTTTCCTCGAGGCTCTTCAACTTGTAGCGCGCTGAGCCGAAGGCGCCGCCCGGCGTATGGCGCAGCGCTGCAATCGCGCTCGCCGATTCCTTGTTCGTGTCGATCATGTCTTCCGTCAGCGCGCCAATGATGCCGTGACGGCCGGCGTAGACGTTCTTGATGTGCTTCTTGTGCTTGCGTGCGGTTTCAATCACGCCACAGGCACTGGCATTGATGACGGATGTGACGCCGCCGGACTGGGCGTAAAAGGCATTTCTCGCGGGCATGAACAGACACCTTGGGGCAGCCGGAATGGACGCGAAGGATAGCGGAAACGTGTTGCGCGTTCACCGGTTCCGGCCGGGGTTTCGTTTGACCTCTTGGGATGGAGCCGGTACGTTTCGCTGCTCGCGCTCCGGCGTCGTCGGTGAATTCCGCCCGATCCGCCGGAAACCCTCTAATACCCACATTTTGTAGGAGTCGCCGCGATGCGAATCGTGCTACTTGGCGCGCCCGGTTCCGGGAAGGGAACCCAGGCGAAGAAACTGATGGAAGAGCGCAACGTGCCGCACATCTCCACAGGGGACATGCTGCGCGCGGCCGTCGCCGCGGGCACCCGGTTTGGTCAGCAGGCCAAGGCCATCATGGAGGCCGGTGACCTGGTCTCCGATGAGATCATGCTTGGCATCATCAGCGAGCGACTGGCCGAGCCCGACGCGGCTGACGGTTTCATTCTCGATGGATTTCCACGCACTCGTCAGCAAGCTGATGATCTCGATGAGCTTCTCGATCAGCTCGGAAAGCCGCTTGATGCGGCTATTCTGATGAATGTCGACTTCGACATTCTCATGAAGCGCCTGACCGGCAGGCGTACCTGCTCCAGGACCGGCAAGTTGCTGAACGTCTACTTCTCGCCACAGGAAGAACTCGACGCCGTGGTTGCTGCGGGTGGCGAACTGCTGCAGCGCGATGACGATCAGGAGGAGACGATCGGACAGCGGCTAAATGTCTACCGCGAACAGACAGAACCGGTTGTGTCCTTCTACGAGAAGCGTGGCCGATTGAAGACCGTGGAAGCCGAAGGTGAGATCGACGCGGTGTATCAGCGCCTGCTTGCCGCGATCGACGACTAGCGCGTCAGACCTGGTCGAGTAGTTCGAGCAGTCGCTCGCCGACGATCGGCCGTCGCCAGCCCGTCAACACTCGCGAATCGCGTTCCCCGAGCATCAACGCGGACAGCTCCTTCCGTGGCGCGATAACCTCGGCCGCGATGCCGAGGTCGGCCGCGATCGCTGCGACCGCACTCTGCATCGCCTTGAGCTGTGCTTTCTCACGCTCGCCGGGACGCATAGGCGGCCGGTAGTCGTCGCTGCCGTCCGCCGAGTCCGAAAGTAAGGCAATGATCTCCTTGCCGGCCTTGCGCACGGTGCCCGCGGGTATCCCGTCGATGGTCGCCAGCTGACGCTCCGAGTCCGGGTTCCGCGTAACGATGTCGAGCAATACGGCGTCTCTCATTATCCATTGCCGGGGCCTGTCGGCAGCCACTGCGCGACGCTCGCGCCATGAGGCCAGAGCGACTGCAGCTCGTCGCTGGCGGCCGCGAAGGTTCCGGGCGGCCTTCAGGCGTCCCACCGCCTGCTCGATGGGCGGGTCGTACAAATTCGGGTCAAGCAGCGCCGCGGAGTCTTCCAGCGCCCAGTCGAGCCGGCCTCGCGCCTCGAGATCGTCCGCGAGTCTCGATCGCGCTGCCAGCAGGTACTCCACGTCTTCGACGGCGTAGGTACGCATCGCATCCGATAACGGGCGCCGGGTCCAGTCGGCGCGAGTGTGGCTCTTGGGCAACTCCTGATTGAACAGTGCCTTCACCAGATTGGCATAGCCGATTTGCGGAGGATGGCCCAGCAGGGCGGCCGCAATCTGCGTGTCGAACAATGTGGCCGGCATACACCCGGTCGTCTGGTAGAGCACTTCGATGTCCTGCCGGCCGGAATGCAGGATGCAGTCTCGCCCCAGCAGATCCCGCCAGAAGCCGTCCGGTGCCGCGCCGCCCAGGGGATCCAGCAGATAGATCTGATCGCCGGCGGCGATCTGTAGCAGGCACAGCTGTGCGAAGTAGGTGCGCTCCCGCATGAATTCGGTGTCGAGACCGAGTTCGGAGGTGTCTGTGACCGCGCGCAACAGGCCGTCGGCGTCGGCGGGCAGGGCAAAATCGGTGACGTGCATGCGGGCGGCAGGAGAGTTTCGACAACAAAGCCTATCATGCGATCATTGCCCCGCGTTGTGGCGCACA
>CAZMEA010000086.1:7763-9225 GCA_964565135.1 uncultured Woeseiaceae bacterium | reverse complement strand
GTATGCAATCCTTGATGATCGTCGTGCTCGGCCTTGCCGGCATGAGCTTCGGCTGGTTCGTATATTCGCGTTTTATCGCAACGAAGATTTACCAGCTCGACGAGAATTTCGTCACGCCTGCACACGAGCTCGCCGACGGTGTCGACTACCACGCGACCAACAAGTACGTCCTTTGGGGGCATCACTTCACCTCGGTCGCGGGTGCAGCGCCAATTGTCGGTCCGGCCATCGCCGTTTACTGGGGTTGGGTGCCGGCGGTTCTGTGGGTGACGATCGGCACGATCTTCTTCGCCGGCGTGCATGACTTCGGCGCCTTGTGGGCGAGTGCGCGACACAAGGGCAAATCCATCGGTGCGTTGTCCGAAGACGTCATCGGCAAACGTACCCGCGCGCTGTTCATGGTCGTCATCTTCCTCGTCTTGCTGATGGTCAATGCCGTGTTCGGTGTTGTCATCGCCGGCGCGTTTGTGGGAACACCGAACGCGGTCTTCCCCGCGTGGTCGGCAATCGTTGTCGCGTTAATCATTGGTCAGCTTCTGCACAGGGGTTGGGGCTTGGGACTGCTGTCAGTTGTCGGTGTGGCCGCGCTCTACGTGTCCATCTTTATCGGCAGCGCGCTACCCATCGAGTTGCCCGACAATCTGTTCGGCCTTTCAGCCAACGCCAACTGGATCGTCATTCTCTTTGTTTACGCAGCGATTGCTTCGACGTTGCCCGTTTGGGTGCTGCTGCAGCCACGCGATTACATCAACGGCATCCAGCTGTTCGTCGGTCTCATTCTGCTTTACGGGGCCGTTGTCATCTCGCTACCGGACATTTCTGCACCCGCCTTCAACGATCGCATGCCTGCGGATGCGCCATCGCTGGTCCCGCTCCTGTTCGTGACCATCGCGTGCGGTGCCGTGTCCGGATTCCACGGCATCGTTTCGTCGGGAACGACGTCCAAGCAGCTCGATAAGGAAACCGATGCGCGCTTCGTCGGCTATCTCGGCGCAGTTGGCGAGGGTTCGCTTGCATTGATCACGCTGGTTGCGGTCAGCGGCGCTGCGCTCGCGGCCACACCGGAGCTCTGGCACGAGATCTATAACCAGTACGGGACGGCCGGCGCCGGCACCTTTATCCAGGGTGGCGCGCAAATGATAAACAACGGCTGGGGCTTGCCGATCGGCGTCGCGACCACGTTGCTCGCGACGATGGTCGCCTTGTTTGCAGGCACGACGATGGACTCCGGTGTTCGACTGCAGCGCTACATCATTCAGGAGTGGGGCGAGATCTACGGCATTGCCGTGTTGAAAAAGGGCGTGGTCGCCACGCTCGCGGCGGTTGCCTGTTGCCTCGCGCTTGCGTTCGGCGCAGGTGGTGCTTCCGGTTCCGGCGGACTGACGATCTGGCCGCTGTTTGGTTCGACGAACCAGATCCTTGCCGCGCTCACCCTGCTCGTCATCAGCGTCATGCTGATGAA
>CAZMEA010000086.1:0-7663 GCA_964565135.1 uncultured Woeseiaceae bacterium | reverse complement strand
GTGTCGTCTGACGACATGGTCGACATCGTGCGAACACTCGTACCGTCGTTCAACGTCAGCCGCCAGCCAATCAGTGACGGTGCGTCATTTATTCGTCCGCCACAGCTGCGAGGCCTCGACTCTGACAAGACCCTGGTTCTCGTCAATGGTAAGCGTCGCCATCGTGCATCGCTCGTCCTTCTGGGCGGATTCGGTGCGCACGGCCCTGACCTGGCAACCATCCCGGCTATCGCCATCAAGTCCGTCGAGGTACTCCGCGACGGTGCATCCGCTCAGTACGGTTCTGACGCCATCGCCGGTGTGATGAACTTCAACCTGAAGGATGAGGCAGAGGGCGGTGAAGCTCGCGTTCAGATATCCCAGTTCACTGAGGACACCAACGACGTAGGCTACCTCGGTGCGTTGAACTTCGGCTTTGGCCTGGGCAACAACGGCTTCGTTAACGCCTCGGTCGAAATTTCCGACAACGAGCCGACCAGCCGCGGTACTTTCTACGACATCTCGATTGCACAGTCGGGCCGCACGCCTTCACAGGCTGCTACCGATTCGCAGATCGGCCAGGAAATCTTCGACCTCAACGGGGATTCTATTGGCTTCCAGGATCGCTTCGGTCCTGACGCTGTCACCCAGGTCTACAACCCGGATGGCACGCTGCGGACGGTTCTGCAGGGCAGTGACGGCATCCTCGACGACGTCGACACGCGTTATGCAGACAACATCTGCTTCGCCGAGATCGGCCAGGGCAACTGCCTGACGCAGGTCTGGGGTACGCCCGACCAGGATGCAATTCGCTCCTTCATCAACATGGGTCTGGATCTGAACAACTCGACGCAGCTGTACGGCTGGGCGAACTACTCGGATTCAAACTCGAACACGGGCTTCTTCCATCGTCGTCCCGGCGTATCACAGCTGCTGCAGCTGCGTCGTCCGGATGGTTCGATCTACGACCCGCGTGATCGGTATCCCTCAGGCTTCACGCCGCGTTTCTTCGGTAACGTCATCGACTACAGCTTCCTTGGCGGTATTCGGGGCGAGTGGGACAACGGCTTCTCGTACGACTTCAGCGGCCGCTTCGGTCACAACGAAATCAACTACGAGATGCGCAACACGCTGAACCCGTCAATGGGTCCGGCATCGCCGACCGCGTTCACGCCTGGTTCTCTCGAGAACGAAGAGACCGAGTTCAACGCCGACTTCTCGAAGGCGTTCGACATCGGCTGGGCTAACGACGTGAACCTCGCGTTCGGTTTTGCCTATCGTGATGAGGGTTACGACATCCTCGCCGGCGACCCGGCATCGTTCGAAATCGGTCCCTACGCTGCACGCGATCCGTGGAACTTCAACGTTGACGCGGACGAAGCCGCAGCGGGCGATCCGCGTGGTGTTGGCTGCTACATCCCGGGCCAGGAAACGCCGGGCACGGAGTGTAATCCGGGCGATCCGATCTTCAACGTTGTACCGGTCGGCTCAAACGGCTTCCCGGGCTACGGTTCGGACTTCACGAGTCAGTACGATCGTGACAGCTTCGCTGTTTACGTGGATGCGGAAACCGACATCACCGACAACTTCCTGATGAACGCTGCTGTTCGCTTCGAGGACTTCTCGGACTTCGGTAACGAGACGACGTTCAAACTGGCGGGTCGGTTGATCGTTAATGACGCGTTCTCGATTCGTGGTTCTGTCGGCACCGGTTTCCGTGCTCCGACGGGTGGCCAGATCTCGACGGTTAACGTCTCGACGCGTATCGCTGACGACGGTTCTCCGGTTGCAGAGGGTATCTTCCCGTCAAACGGACCGGTTGCCGGTGCGTTCGGCTTCGAGACGCTCGACGCAGAGACCTCGAACCAGGCTACTTTCGGTATCACGGCTACGCCGACCGAAAACCTGACGATTACTCTTGACGCTTACTACATCGAGATGGAAGACCGAATCGTTCTTTCGTCGCAGTTCAACGTAGGTCCGACGGAGCTGGCCATTCTTCAGGCCAACAACGTGCCGGGTGCCGAGACGATCGCACAGGTTCGCTTCTTCACGAACGACGTAGACACAGAGACGACCGGTATCGACCTCGTTGCCAGCTACAACTGGGACTGGTCACTGGGTAACTCTGCCATCAACGTCGCTGCCAACTGGAACGATACCGAGATCACCGATCCTGGTCAGTTCCTGAATGCAGAGTCTGTATTCGATGAAGAGAACGGCCTGCCGAACTCACGAGCCAACATTACGTTCCGTCACACCTGGGAGAATGACATCACGTTCACCCTGCGTGGTAACTACTTCGGTAGCTACGAGAACGTCAACGACAGCGACTTCGATCCGCCGCCGCAGAACTTCGGTTCTGTCACGCAGTTCGACTTCGACGTCACGTGGGACATCAACGACACGTATCGCCTGACGTTCGGTGGCAACAACATCTTCGACGAGCTGCCTGACGTGGCAATCTCTGAAGCTTGCTGTGGCCGTATCGTAGCGTCCGGCTCGGTTATGGACTGGCAGGGTCCGCAGTACTTCGTACGCGGCCAGATCAACTGGTAAGTGCCTGTCCGGGATGATGGCCGGCAACGGCCATCATCTGCCGAACAAAAAAGCCCTCGCGAAAGCGGGGGCTTTTTTTTGCGCCATAGAACGACTGTTGAGAGCTAGGTTGACGCGAGCTTCGCGTCGATCCACGCCAGCAGATCAGCGCTCACGTCGTCGCGGTTGGTTTCATTCAGGATTTCGTGCCGGCCTTCCGGGTACAGCGTGAGCGACACGTCTGCCAGTCCGGCCGCGACGTATGCGTCTCGCAGTCGCGTCATGCCAGACGCGCCGCCAACCGGGTCGAGTTCACCGCCGGTGATGAGCACTGGCAGGTTTTCGGGCGGGCGCGCGATCGACGTCGGCGTTCCGATCTCCAGCAGCCCGCCCAGGAGGTCGAACCACAGGCGGTTGCTGGCGAGCTGGCCGCAATGCGGATCGTCAACGTACTTGTCGACTTCCGCCGGATCGCGCGACAGCCAGTCGAACTCGGTCCGATTCGGTTTGAACGCATCGTTGAACTTGCCGAAGGACATCGTGTTCAGCAGTCGCGCCGGAGATGCGGCGCCGGCGAACGTGGAGATGAGCCAGGCAAGGCCGCGTGCGAAACGCACCTCGGCCCTGTTCGGCGACGTGGAGCCGGACAGGATCAATACATCAACATCTGCAGTGCCACGCATCACCGCACTCTGGGCGATGTAGGAGCCCATGCTGTGACCGAGAAGAACGACGGGTACCCCCGTCATGGTGCTACGCACCGCACGGACTACGACACCCACGTCACTGACGACGGCATTCCACCCGCCTCTATCGGCAAAGTGTGCGGGTGTTCCGGCAGGAACAGCCGGCCCGTGTCCGCGATGGTCGTAGGTCACCACGCCCAGGCCGTTCGCCGTCGCAGCATTCGCGAAACGTTCGTAGCGCGCGGAGTGTTCGGCCAGGCCGTGCAGTATCAGGACGATAGCCCGCGGTTCTTCGTCAGGTAGCCATTGCTTGATCTGAATGGAACGGCCGTCTGTCGCCGTAAGCGCGGACGGCAGGCCGTTTTCCGGGTTCGTCATTCCTCGCCGCGCTCGTCGCCGTTTCCGTTGTTCGACCAGTTGCGTGTCATCGTCAGGAATGTGAACGAGGCGGACCAGGCGATCATCGTCAGCCCGGTAATGCCTTCCATGCCGGCGCTGAATCGAATCGGGCCTTCAGGAACGATATCGCCGAAGCCAACGGTCGTGTACACCATCGCCGAGTAGTAGATGGTGTTGAACAAGGTGGCGTCGCCCAGCCCAACCAGGGCGCCAAAGCCTTCACGCTGGATCAGGATGAAGTTGACGAAACCAAACAGCCAGATCTCGGCTATGTGGACGACCAGCAGGCAGAGAATGAGATATACGACACCGCGGCGCTCGTGATGGTGCGGCTTGGGCAGAAACCGGGAGATCAGTCTAAGTGCTTCGTAATGCACAATCACGCACGCGACGACTGTCAGTGCGCTAACGAGAACGACGATCCAGTGTTGCGTCGTCAGCATGTGTTGTCAC
This sequence comes from uncultured Woeseiaceae bacterium, assembly GCA_964565135.1. Lineage (GTDB taxonomy): Bacteria > Pseudomonadota > Gammaproteobacteria > Steroidobacterales > Woeseiaceae > JBFGFX01. The sequence continues at coordinate 3,608 of CAZMEA010000086.1, read as the reverse complement.
TGAGGCCGTGGCTCATCAGCGCTGCCCGTTCCTGCTGGTTACGATGCCGAGTATAAACAGACAGGCGAGCTTGACGAGCCCGGAGATCGAGTACGCTGCGTGTGCGATGGATGGCGGTGGTTCGACACCGGCGAGAATCGAGTCCGTGCGCGCCGATAACTCAGGGATCAGCCACGCGACCTGAGCGATCATGATCAAGGCCAGTACGGCGCACCAGGCCCACAACCTGGCTGACTGGTCCGATACTCGCACCAGCGTTAGTAGAAGGACGAGCATGACCAGCTCCGCTTTTCCCAGCAGTTCGAATACGGATCGCGCGACATCGAGCGAGATGGCGCGGCTGGCGGATTCAGCCGAAAAAATCGCCGGAACGGCAAGCAGGCTCGCGCCGGCGGTCAGGCCGAACCAGGCGAAACAGACCCACGCCGGGCTGCGCAGCGCGGTCTTGAGCACGTTCAGTTTGCTGCGGGGAGTTGGCATACTTGCGGGTCTTCCGATACCGGCAACGAACCGGTTGCCTGCCCGGCATACGATATGACCTCGACTCCGGAATCACAACTTGCATCGACCGTGCTGATGGTGAGGCCGGTCGCTTTTCGGAGTAATCCGCTGGCGGCCGAATCCAACACGTTCATGAACCCGCAGACTGTATCCGCCGACGAAGAGCAGCAGCGCGCTGCAAGTGAATTCGACGGCCTGGTTGAGGCATTGGGGGACGCCGGAGCCAGGGTCATCGTCATCGACGACACGCCGGAGCCGCACACGCCCGACGCGATCTTCCCGAACAACTGGATGAGCACGCATGCCTCTGGCCAGTTTGTCATATACCCGATGCAGGTGCCGAACCGCCGCGGCGAAAGGCGCCTCGACATCGTCGATACGCTCGCCTCGGACTACGGGTATCGCATTTCTGACGTGATCGATCTGTCGTCCCACGAGGCCGAGGAGCAGTACCTCGAAGGGACGGGCAGCCTCGTCCTGGACAGGACGAATCACATCGCCTATGCCTGCCTGTCACCGCGTACCGATCTCGAGGCGCTTGGCGATTTCGCCCAGCGTCTCGACTACGAGGTGGTTGCATTCGAGGCGGTCGACCAGCAGGGCGAAGCCATCTATCACACGAACGTGATGATGAACGTCGGTAATGGCTTCGCCGTGATTTGCGATGAGTCCATCCATCGGGCGGACCAGCGTTCCGCCGTGCTCGAGTCTCTGCAGCAAACGGGTCACGACATTGTCAGCATCAACTACGAACAGATGACTTCGATGGCGGGCAACATGCTCCAGATCGAGTCGGTTGACGGCGACCCCCTGATCGCGATGTCACAACGGGCGCACAACGCGCTTACCGACGAACAGGTTCAGACCATCGAGGCGCATGCACGGATTGTCAGTGCGCCCATAGACCACATTGAGGATTCCGCCGGTGGCAGTGTCCGGTGCATGTTGGCGGAGATTCATCTGCCAGTGCAAGACGCGCAATAAACCAGAACGTCCAGACCGAAACGAGGAGGACAAACATGGCGAATGCGCGAGATCGGATACTGATGTGTCCGCCCGATCACTTTACCGTCGACTACGTAATCAACCCCTGGATGGCCGGCCAGGAGGATGAACTCGACAAGGCCAGGGCCACCGAGCAATGGAATACGCTCAAGGACGAACTGTCCGAATTCGCGGACATCGTAACGATGGAGCCGCAGCCCGATCTGCCCGACCTGGTATTCACAGCCAACGCCGGTGTCGTGTACGGCGACAAGGCGATTGCCAGTCACTTCATGCCGCAGGAGCGGCGAGCGGAGGAGCCGCACTACAAGCAATGGTTTCGTGGAAACGGCTTCAAGCTGCTCGATCTCGACGAGAAGATTGGCTTCGAAGGCGCCGGGGACTGTCTGTTCGATCGGCGCGGTGACTGGCTGTGGACCGGCCACGGCTTTCGCACGGAGATCGAGGCTCATCCCGAGATCGCGGCCTATTTCGACAAGGAAGTAGTGTCGGTCCGGCTGACCGATTCCAGGTTCTATCACATCGATACCTGCATGTGTCCGCTGACCGACGGCTTTCTGATGTATCACCCGCCCGCGTTCGATTTCGATTCCCGAATTGCGATCGAGAAACGCGTGCCCCCGCACAAGCGCATCGTCGTGGACACCATGGATGCCGGAAACTTTGCCTGCAACGCTGTGAACATCGGCGACATGGTGTTTCTGAATCAGGCGTCGGACCCGCTGAAAGCGCGATTGATGCTGGCCGGATTCCACGTGCGGGAGGTGAACCTTTCGGAGTTTCTGAAGGCCGGCGGCTCGGCGAAGTGTCTGACCCTCAAGCTGACCGAGCCGCCCGTTTCCTGATGTCCGGTTGCAACATGGAGAGTGCACATTGAGCGAGCCGATTCACTACAGCATCCTGCCGAAGGACCCCGGCGCACACCTGTTTGAAGTCACGATTGACGTCGCAAGCCCGGACGCGGCCGGCCAGGTGTTCCGCATGCCCGCCTGGATCCCGGGCAGCTATCTGATCCGCGACTTTGCGCGGAACGTCGTTAGCGCCCGTGCCGAGTGTGACGGGATGCCAATCGGCGTGACGAAAACCGACAAAAGCTCCTGGCAGACCGACGCCTGCCTGGGCCCGCTGCGACTGATCATCGAAGTGTACGCGCTCGATATGAGTGTTCGGGGTGCACACCTCGACACGACGCACGCGTACTTCAACGGTCCCGTCGTGTTTCCGGCGGTCGTCGGGCAGGAAGACGTGCCGTGTACGTTGGACATCCTTGCGCCCGCCGATGGCTCAGGTGCGCAGTGGCGCGTCGCCACGTCGATGCGACGGGACGGCGCGGAGCGCTTCGGCTATGGCGCCTATACGGCAGCGGACTATTGGGACCTGATCGATCACCCGGTCGAGATCGGTGATCTGGTGATTGGCGAGTTCGACGTTGGCGGCATCGAGCATGCAATCGCCATCCGCGGTGAGTCCCGCGTCGACATGGCGCGGATCTGCCGGGACCTGACCGACGTCTGCGAGCAGCATCACGCGCTGCTGGGTGCGCCGAACGGTCTCGATCGGTATCTCTTTCTCCTGACCGTGCTTGATAAGGGTTACGGCGGCCTCGAGCATCGCTGGTCGTCCAGCCTTATCAGCAGCCGTGAAGATCTGCCGAGGCCAGGCGACTCGGCCGTATCGGATAGCTATCGCAAGTTCCTGGGCCTGTGCAGCCACGAGTATTTTCATCTGTGGAACGTAACGCGGATGAAGCCTGCGGCCTTCACGCCGTACGAACTTGCTGACGAATCCTACACAGGCCTGCTGTGGGTGTTCGAAGGCATAACCTCGTACTACGACGATCTTGCGCTGGTCCGTTCCGGGACGATTTCGACCGAGAGCTATCTCGAACTCCTCGGCAGAACGATGACCCGCGTGCAGCGTGGCGCGGGTCGACAGCGGCAGTCGGTCGAGGAGTCGAGCTTCGAAGCATGGACGAAGTTCTACAAACAGGATGCCGGCTCGCCGAACTTTATCGTCAGCTACTACGCGAAGGGTTCGCTCGTGGCGTTGTTGCTCGACCTGACCATCCGCCGCAGAACCAACGGCGAGTGCTCGCTCGATGA
>CAZMEA010000085.1:0-9371 GCA_964565135.1 uncultured Woeseiaceae bacterium | reverse complement strand
TGGACAACGGGCCTCCGCATTTCCTGCTCGACATCATCTCTCGAGTAGTAGCGTCTGTTTACATCGCGTCCCACCCGGGTCTGCGCAAGCAAACTGGCGTCATTTTCGCCTGCAAGCAGGCCGACGTAGTACACCTGCGGGCAACCGGGCGCGAAAAACTGAATCATCCGGGCAAGCAGGTAGTCGTGATCGTCCCGACCGACCGCGTCATAGTATGTGCAGTTGACCTGATACAGATCCAGATTTCCGACATCCTTCTGCGACGCCTGCTTGCTAACTCCATTACTGTTCCGGTGAATCGTCTCGACCATGGAATCTATGAACCTGGGCTCGATAAGCCCCGTCGATTGACCGCCTAGAGCGTCCACCCCGACGTCCATGACACCGATGCCATCGTGCGTATCGAGTACGGTGATAGCATTTCGCGGGGATACAGTGAACCAGCGTTTCAGTGCCGATGCGTCGCGCTCGAAGAGTGCGTGCAGGATCAGTGGCGGCAGGGCGAAGTCGTAGACATAGTCGACGTGCCTCGCCGCGTCCTGTTGGTAACGGTAGTGCGCATGAATCTCGGCGAGCGCTTCCATGCCCAAGCCTCTAGTCCAGTCGGCCAACGTGTCCATGAAAGCAAACGTCTCTGCCGTCATGAAGCAACTCGTTCCCGCCGTCTTGACAGCGTAGCCCATCGCGTCCAGGCGCACCGTTTTGACACCATTAGAGGCAAGCTTTTGAAGGATGCTTTGCAGGTACGCCTGGGCGCCCTTGTCCCGAACATCCATGTCGATCTGCTGCGACGTGAATGTCGTCCAGAGCTTTTGCTCGGTGCCATCTCCAAGCTGTGTGACGATATAGGGCTCGGTCGGCCTGGGTCGGTAGATGCCTGCAAAGTCAGCCTCGCTGGCACCATCCGGAAACACCTTGTCCACGGACAGGAACATGTCCGCATACGAGGATTCGCCGCCTTTCTGCAAGTAGTCGCGGAACTGAAGTGACTCCGCGGAGATATGATTGACGATCAGGTCTGCTGTTACGTCGACCACATCGGCCAGAGCACGAATGTCGGCCCAGTTCCCCAGCCTTCGATCGACGGTCAGGTGATCAATCGGATCGAAACCGGCGTCGGCCCCATCGATCGGATGGTAAAACGGTAGAACGTGGACGCCGGAAAACAAACCGGCCAACGGGCCGGTCAGCAGGTCTCGCAGCTCTCCGAGACCCCCGCCGCCGAATCGATCAGCATAAGCGAGCAGCTGAACGCCACTAGCCATCGGCGGATGGCGTTAGTACCGCCTTGAAGAGACCATCCTGATTTGCCGCAAAGTCTGCAAACGCCTGATCGACGTCGTCCAGATCGTACAGCCGGACCAAGGGTTCGGTAACCAGCTTACCGTCGGCCAACAGGGCTATTGCCTTGGCCATGGCCTGCATCTTTTCGTCGTGCCGACGTACATGTCCGTTTACGACATCGATCGACTTGAAGTTCCAAAGCTGCATGTTCACCGTGCGCCTTCCGCTGTTGGACTCGTGGTAGCCGACGAGCGTGATCGTGCCGTGCTGTGTAACCAGATCGGTGCAAAGGTCGAGCGCGGGCTGCACGCCTGTGGCCTCGATCACCCGTTCGAACATCCCGGAATCAGGATCTGCAACCTCGACATCGGCGGGGTCGAGTGCCTCGTCGGCGCCGAGTTGCAGGGCCATCTGTCGACGATACGGAACAGGGTCGATCGCCACGACACCGCCAGCACCCTGCAGCTTCGCAAGCTGCAAGCAGATGAGGCCCATGAATCCGCAACCGACAACAGCAACCCGGTCTCCCGGCGCCGTGCCGAAGCGCTCGCTGGCGTGAACGCAGCAGGCCAGCGGCTCACCGAGCGCATAGATCGGATCAACGCTGACCGGCAGCTTTACCAGGATGTCGGGCGTTGCGGTAAAGTATTCGGCGTAAGCGCCGCCGATTGCAGTAACCTTGTCTCCAATATGCAAATCGGCGACGTCATCGCCAACCGCGACGATAACTCCACTCGCTTCGTGACCGAGCAACGTTTCATCTGCAGGCAAGGTATTGCGGACACTGTGAACAAAGATGTCGCCGCCACAGACACCGCACCCTACCGTCTTGACGAGCACTTCGTCCGACTTCGGCTGGGGAATATCGACATCCTGTAAGCGGAAACCGCCTTTCGTCAGCAGCGCCTTTCGCATTATGGCTCTCGTCGTTATTTGATCTTGTGAGTCAGCGCGGCATCGCGGTCGGTTCTGAGGGGGGTCGGAACCTGAACCACGATGCCGCACAGCGTACTCGCCGTAAGGCCGAACTTTCGTCAGCGGCTAGAAGTCGTATCGCAGGGCCGCGCTGATCGACCGCCCGTTGAGCACCTCGGCTCCGTACAGATCGAGAGTCTGCCCACCCAGGGTCACGGTATTGATGCCACCTTCACCGAAGCTCGCTACGTACTCGTCGGTCAGGTTATTCACGTTCAGAATCACCGACAGACGGTCAGTCGCATACCAGTTAGCAAATGCGTGAACGAGCATGTACGCATCCTGCTTGATGGTCTCGGTGTCGCCGATGTAGAAGTCGCCGCTGCCTACGAGTGACAGGCCGACGGTGAAATTCTCGGCGTTATAGGCAGGTGTAAGCGTGTAAATGTAATCCGCCTGGCGATTCGGTCGATTGCCAATGTTCTGCGGGGCCGTGTCGCTGTTGGTGATCTCGGCATCCGTCCAGGTGATATTGGCGTTCAGGTCAAAGTCGCCCCAGTTGAAGACTGCTTCAAGCTCCAAGCCTGATGCTTCGTATTCCTGCACGAACACATTGCCCGTGGTGACCTCGGACTGGGTCTCTTCGGTTTCTGCGTAGAAGAACGTGGCGAAGATATCGAAGGTATCCGCATTCAGCTTATAGCCGAACTCGAACTGTGTGACGTCGTCAACGCCATCGCTGATACCAGCATTGACAGCTTCGACGCGATCAGCACCACCATCGAACAGGCGGTCCGCGACCACTACACCGCCTTCGCTGTACCGAGCGAATACGGCCTGATTATCTGCAAACGACCAGTTTGCGCCGAACGAGAACGACGTGTAGCTCGGATCGTAATCGTGAACCGTCCCGTTACTCAGATCTGAAACGCTGCAAACATCCAGAGGATCTGTCGTATCACCGTCGTTGTTGTTGTCACAGGCGACGGTGTCTCCGAGGAATCCGCCGGCACCGGCAGCGACACCCCGCACCTCAACTTCGTCCTGGCGAACGCTGGCATTGAAGCTCCAGGTATCCAGCTGCACATCGAGATCGATATACGGCGCGAGCGTCTTGTAGTTCAGGTCTACGAGGCGTGTGAGAAGACCGCGAGCGAAGGTACCGTTGTTTTCGGAATACTGAATGTCTGTATCACCGTCGGTGACGACGAGGCCGACGGGATTGTTACCCGTATACGTCGTGATGAAGCGATCCCAGTTTGGCCAGTTCTGAACGATGTCCTGTGACGAGTAGTACAAACCACCAGTCAGTGCGACCTGATCGTTCGCAAGCCAGGTCAGCCGGAAATCGTTTACAGTGAAGTCGAGACTCTTGTTCAGGAAGTCGAGCTCTAGATACTGGAGCGCAATACCTGAGTAAGGATCGCCGGCATTCGGGCCATCGCCGAGCGTTACGATGGGGTTCGCGCAGTTGCAGATGGCTGCGGCCAGGTCAGCCGCATCGTCGACATCGCCGGAACCGAACGGTAGCGCCGAGATCTGTCCGCCGCTGATTTCCGACGTGCGGAAGCGATTTATGACGGATAATCGATCGTCGAAGTCATAGGAAAACTCGACGCCGAAGGCTTCGACGTTGGCTTCGATCTGGTCCGACGGACGACGGGTGATCGGCGTGCCGTTCGCGTCGGTAACGTTCTTGGACATTCGGTACACGGAGCCCGCAGCTTCGCTGCTACCGTCCCAGCCGCCGAACGGGCGGAAGCCTCCGCCGGGCTTCGCAACGGAAATGAAGTTGTGATAAGTCGCGAGGTTCTCGTCCAGATTCTTGTACGAGAAACGGATGTATCCGTCATCCAGCTCCTTGGTGAGGCTCGCCTTGACGTGGGTGCCGGTGTTGGCCTTGTAGCCGACGTCGCGTACGCCCTCCCCTTCGCGCCAGTAGCCACCGATGTGACCATACATGGTGTCGCTGATTCGGCCGCCGTACGCAAAGTCAAAACGCAGCTCGTCGAAGTCGAGGCCATAAGAGACACCGACCGCGCCGCCCTCATCCTCACCTGTCTTGCTGATGTGGTTGATAATGCCGCCCGGCGCGTCACTGGTCAGGGTTGATGCACTGCCGCCGCGAATCGACTCGATTCGTGCCAATGAAAAATCGCCGCGTACAAAGTTTGGAACGTTACCGACAATGATGTCGCCGAACTGGAGTATCGGCAGGCCGTCCTCCTGTACCTGAACGTACTTGTAGCCACCGGTCGCCAGCGGGATGCCACGAACCGCGATACTGCCATTACCTTCACCAGTCGCCGGCTCTGACCGCAAACCGGGAAGGCTACGGTAGATCTCGGCAACACCACGCGACGAGAATTTGTAGGCATCGTTGTAGTCAAGCGAGCTGACGGAAACACTCGTGTCCAGCTTTACAGTGCCGCGCGCGACACCAGTAACCACGACTTCCTCGAGAATGGAGCCCGACTCGCTATCTTCGGATTCGGACTGAGCCCCTGCGGTGACGGCAACGGCGAGCATTCCTGCAGCCGCCATCAGCCGATGCATAAAGTTGTTATTCATGGGATTTCCCTTGGCAATAAAACCGGCACGGCGCCTTTGGGCCGTTACCGGGTCCCCCCCTGGGAACAGGCGAGACGTTGCCATGTGTCGCAACAGTTGTCAAAACAATCTGTAAGCAATTGTTTTTTATATCGCAACCGGTTGCGTAAAATGCACATCTCGTAGTATTCTCCTGCGGTCGGGCCCGCACACACAGCACTGACCAACGAGAAATGCGGCCCTTGGGGGGGAGCAAACGCCATGCAATTCGAACTGCACTCGATCGATATCTGGATCATCATCTTTTACTTCGTCTTCATGGTAGGCATCGGCCTCTACTTCGCGGGAAAGAACGAAAACGCGGAAGACTACTTTCTTGCCGGCCGCCGCATGATCTGGCCACTTGTCGGCTTCTCCCTGTTCGCTTCGCAGATCTCAAGCACGACACTGGTTGGCCTGTCCGGGGACGCATACTCGACCGGAATATCGGTTTACAACTACGAATGGATGTCGGCCGTCCTTATGGCGTTCTTCGCGGTATTCCTGTTGCCGCTGTACCTCAAGTCTCAGGTCTATACGATGCCGGAATATCTTGAGAAACGTTACGATGGGCGAGCCCGAACCTATTTCGCGCTGCTGACCCTGTTTCTGAATATCGTCCTGGATACCGCGGGTAGTCTTTACGCGGGCGCGCTGATCATGAAACTTATCTGGCCAGACATCCCCATCTGGCAGACGATCGCCGTACTCGCCGTCGTCGCCGGCGTCTATACGATCATTGGCGGGCTGTCTGCCGTGATGATCACCGACGTCATACAGGCCGTTCTCCTGATCGTCGGCTCGACCATCATCGCTGCGACCGCATTTTCCGAGGCAGGTGGCTGGGCAAACATCGTGGCAACCGTGGATCCCGAGCGGCTGAGTCTTATTCGACCTATCGACGACCCCGGCATGCCATGGTTGGGACTGGTCCTCGGCGTTCCACTGCTCGGCTTTTACTTCTGGTGCACGAATCAATTCATGGTGCAGCGCGTGCTGGGCGCGAAAAACATCGAACACGGCCGTTGGGGCGCTCTACTTGCGGGCTTTCTCAAAATTCCTGTGCTGTTCCTGATGGTCCTGCCAGGCACAGCGGCGATTATTCTCTACCCTGAACTCGAACGACCCGACCTCGTGTTTCCGACACTGATGTTCGACCTCCTCCCGGTCGGCATCCTCGGACTCGTGCTCGCCGGATTCCTCGCGGCGCTGATGTCGCAGATTGATTCGACGCTGAATTCGGCGTCCACGCTGGTGACGATGGACTTCATTCGACGTCGTCACCCCGAATTCTCAAGCGAAAAGTTGTTGAAGGTCGGTCGCTACGTCACGTTCGTGTTCATGCTGTTCGCCGTTCTCTGGGCGCCCCAGATCGAGAACTTCAGCTCCCTGTTCAAGTATCTGCAGTCCGTGTTGGCATACGGGGTGCCGCCGGTCGTGTGCCTCTTCCTGTTCGGCACGTTCTGGTCACGGGCCAATTCGCAAGGCGCATTCGCGACGATTGCCGTCGGCATAGTCGTAGCCGTCGCGCTGTTTATCAGCAACGAGATTATCGGCGCCACAAGCATCCACTTTCTGCTGATTGCGCCGATCGTTTTCGTGTTCTGCTGCGTCACGATGATGGCAGTGAGCCTGGCGACGGCCCCGCCGGATTCGGAAGCGGTGTCTCAGTATCTTTGGACACCGGATACGTACAGAAAGGAATCGAGAGAGCTCGTCGGCACGCCACTGTACGCGAATTATCGATTCCTGGCGCTGTTGATCGTGGCGATATCAGTCGGCCACGTTATATGGCTCTGGTAGCAAGGCCGGCGTCAACCCTGGGCGCCACAAGACTTGCGAACGATGAGCTCCGTCGGTGTGACTTGCGACGAGACTTCCTCACCTGCAGCAAGCCGCAGCACAGAGTCTACGAGCTGCACGCCGGCGCCGGGGATGTTTTGCCGAACCGTCGTCAGCGCAGGACTAAAGTAGCTGGCGAGGGTGACATCGTCGTAGCCGACGACCGCGACGTCTCCGGGGACACTGATGTTATTGTCATGCATGGCGGAGATCGCGCTCATCGCGACAACATCACTCGTACCGAAGACCGCGTCGAACTGAAGCCCGTCGTCGATGCAGCGACTCATCGCGGCGTAGGCGGACAAGCGGTCATACCCCGTCGCGACGACGAGGCTCTCGTCCAGCTCGATGTTGGCGCGCTCAAGCTCCGCCCTGTAGCCGCTAAACCTCAGTTTCGGCTCCGCCATCGCGAGGTCGCCGAGAAACAGGATACGCCGACGACCGCGGTTCACCAGGTGCCTGACCGCGGCACGGGCACCTCCGACATTGTCACTGCCGACCGAACAGTATCTCTGGTCGGAAAAACGGGCTCCCCATACCACCAACGGTATCTGACTCTCTGCCATTGCATTCAGCTCGTCATGAAACCGTCGCTGTCCAATGACGATAACCCCTTCGGCCTGACGAATCTGAAACGCATCGCGAGCCATTGCCGGCGAGGACAGAGCAACCTTGGACAGGAGCATGTTGTAGTCGCGGTCGCTCAGCGCGTCCGCAATCGAGGCGAGAAGATCCATGATGAATGGATCCGAAAACATGGATACGCCCGCCGCACCGAGCGGCACGAGTACCTTGATGGTTCGGGATTGGTTGTGCCGAAAATCCCGCGCAGTCACGTCGAGCTGATAGTCGTGATCCCTCGCTATTTGGCGGATACGCGCTTTCGTGGCCTTCGAAACCTGATCACTATCGGCAAGCGCTCTCGACACCGTCGACTTCGCAACGCCCGCCATTCGAGCGATATCCGACATTTTGAGGCTGGCTGTCGCCCTGCTTGCAGACTTTTTCGTCATACGGACCTGGTTTGTGACTGACGCTGACTCGATTCACAACGTTCTGTGTTTTGGAGAAGTCCTGTGGGACCGCCTGCCCGACGGCGACGTCCCCGGCGGCGCACCCATGAACGTAGCGTATCACCTGACCAAATTGGGCTGTACTGCCTGGCTACTGAGCAGCGTTGGCGATGACCGCTTGGGCAAGGAGTTGATGTGGCAACTGCGCGACTGGCAAGTACGATGTGACTACGTGAATGTCGACCGCGTTCGTCCGACGGGGACTGTCAGTGTCGCTATCGAAAATGGATCGCCGACGTACGACATTGCCAACGACGTTGCGTGGGATCGTATCGTTGTTCCGGGCGACCTGGCCGCCGTTGCCCCGACAGCGGCCGCCGTCGTTTACGGCAGCCTTGCCCAGCGACAACCGTACAATCGGTCAAGCCTGCTTCACATCCTTGAACAAACACCGACGGCGCTAAAGGTCTTTGATGTGAATCTTCGTTCGCCATACGACGACCACGAGGTGATCTGGCAACTGGCGCGAAGAGCGGACCTCATCAAGCTGAATGATGAGGAAATCGGTGTGCTGTTGAATGCCAGCTACGGTGCCAGTGAGCTGGAGCAACGTGCACGGGAGCTTGCGGGGCTGACGGAATGCGATCGGGTATGCATTACGGCAGGCGCGGAAGGAGCAGGACTCCTCGACAAGGGCACTTGGCACTGGGCGACGAGTGAGGAAGTCATCGTCGCTGACACCGTTGGCGCCGGAGACGCATTCCTGGCAGCACTCGTTGCCGGCCTGGTCCGGCAACCCGCGGATCCCGGCCCGATACTTGCGCGGGCGTCACATCTGGCCGGGTTTGTCGCATCTCAAAAAGGCGCAACACCGAACTACAACGTCTGCGAATGATTTGCCGCCGAGCACAGAGAAGCCGTTCCGGATACGGGCGGACAACAGGCTCACGCCCAGTGGAAATTCGGGTCTGTAAAGGGGCATGATTGTCCGGATGCTCGCATGAGCGCCGACAAGAGTGAGATTGTGGTGCCCAAGTCACTCGTTCACTCGTGCCTGGTCACCGCGATCGCGGGGCTGCTCGCCGCATGCGCCGGTGAGGTTATCGATTCAGTGCCCGATACCGCAGCCGGTAGCGCACAACCGCATTTGTCGGCCGGACCGGGCGGCTCGATCGTGCTGAGCTGGCTGGAACCTGCCGATGCGGGCGTCGCGCTTCGCTTTTCGACGTTTGACGGCCGGACGTGGTCGCCGGCAGACACCGCAGCGGCTGGCGACAGCTGGTTCGTCAACTGGGCGGACATCCCGTCCGTTGCGCCGATCGACGATACGACGTGGGCGGCGCACTGGCTGGTCAGGAAGCCGGTTGGCGTCTACACCTACGACGTTTACGCAGCAATCTCGAACGATTCCGGCGAAACATGGGGCGAGCCGTTCGTCGTGCACAACGACAACACGGACAGCGAGCACGGCTTCGTCACCCTTTTTCCCTGGGACAACGATATCGGTGCGCTCTGGCTGGACGGGCGGAACACGGTATCCAGTGGTGGTCATGACGCCCATGCGGGAGGCATGACGCTTCGAAGTGCGCGGCTCAGCGAAAGTGGAGAGTTCGCTCAGCGAGTCGAAGTCGATGGCCTGATCTGCGACTGCTGCTCCACGGACGTCGCGGTCACATCGAACGGCCCTGTCGCGGTGTATCGCGACCGCACGCCGAACGAGATCCGCGA
>CAZMEA010000084.1:0-9378 GCA_964565135.1 uncultured Woeseiaceae bacterium | reverse complement strand
CGACTGACAAGCAGGAACTCGTCGACAAGATCATGCAACGCATTGACGGCGTGATGCAGGTGCGCGAGAGCAAGTACATCATGCTGCACGCCCCGAGGTCAGCGCTGGAGGAAATCGGGCGACTTCTTCCCGGCGCAGAATCCCCGACAGTCATCCCTCTGGAGGGTGACAAGGTCGCGGTTCATGCCGTCTGTCGGGAGTACGTGTTCTGGGAGACTCTCGAGAACCTCAAAAGCGCCGGTGCCAGTTCTCTCCTGGTCCTGCCCGTCGAGAAAATGTTGGTCTGACCCATGCAAGCGAATTTGTACAACTGGCAGTCGCTTGACGCCGATACCCGCGAAGACCTTCTCGCCCGCCCGGCCGTTCGGGACGACGAGCGGATTCGTAGCGGTGCGCGAGAAATCGTCAGCCGGGTTCGAGACGGCGGCGACCGCGCTATCGCTGAACTCACCCTCGAGCTGGATCGCGCCGAGCTATCCACGTTTCGGGTCAGTGAAGCGGAATTCGATGCTGCCGAAGCGGCGCTTACTGCGGAGGCGCTCGACGCAATCGACCTTGCCATCGGCAATGTTCGTCGCTTTCACGAAGCGCAGATGCCCGGCCGGGTCGACGTTGAAACAATGCCCGGCATCCGCTGCGAACGCATTTCGCAGCCGCTGGATTCCGTCGGTCTTTACGTTCCGGCGGGCACCGCACCCCTGCCCTCGGCGGCGATCATGCTCTGCGTTCCTGCCGCTATTGTCGGATGTCCAACGCGCGTTCTGTGCACGCCGCCACGACCGGATGGCTCGGCCGATCCCGCTGTGCTCGTTGCCGCGCGCCGCGCAGGCGTGTCGGACGTGTTCAAGATCGGTGGTGCTCAGGCTGTTGCGGCGATGGCATACGGCACCGAAAGCGTGCCGCGGGTGGTAAAGATTTTCGGCCCGGGCAATGCCTGGGTCACCGCTGCAAAGTCGCTGGTGGCCATGGACCCCGCCGGAGCGGCGATCGATCTGCCGGCCGGCCCGTCAGAGGTACTGGTCATCGCCGACGAGACGGCAAGTCCCGACTACGTTGCTGCTGACTTGCTGTCGCAGGCCGAGCATGGCGAGGACTCCCAGGTCGTTCTCGTCTGCACATCTCGGGGCATCGGCGAGGCGATCGTTGCGGCAACGGCCAATCAGCTGGAATCGCTGCCCCGCCGCAGCATTGCGGAGGTGGCAATGGGCCACAGCCGGTTTATCGTCGCCGAGTCGTCGTCCGAAGCTGTCGCGATCAGCAATCAGTACGCACCCGAGCACCTGATACTGCACGTCTCGAATCCGCGCGACCTGCTTGCGTCACTGCGTAATGCCGGTTCGGTCTTTCTTGGGCCATGGTCGCCGGAATCGGTGGGCGACTACTGCAGCGGCACCAACCACGTCCTGCCGACGTACGGCAGCGCCCGCAGCTACAGCGGCCTCAGCGTCGACCAGTTCCTGCGTCAGATGACGGTACAGGAGCTGACACGGGACGGCCTTGAGCGCATTGGCAACGCCGTCGTAACGCTTGCCGAGCTGGAAGGACTGGATGCTCACGCACGCGCGGTACAGTTCCGGCTGAATGATTTGGGCAGCCAGACATGAGCATCGAAGACATAGCACGCCCGGAAGTTCGTCATCTCAAGGCATACGTTGCCGCGGAGCAGATCAGCGGCATGATCAGGCTCAACGCGAACGAATCGCCCGAATCGCCCTGGGCGCACCTCGATCGGTCACCGCTCAACCGTTACCCGCTTGTTCGACCGGCGACCTTACAGGCGCGAATGGCCGAGCTGTACGGCGTATCGCCGGAGTCCGTACTAGCAACCCGCGGCAGCACGGAAGCGATCGACACTTTGATTCGGACGTTCTGTCGCGCTTACACCGACAACATCGTGGTGACGCCACCGACGTTTGACATGTACAAGGTTTACGCCGACGTGCAGGCGGTAGAGCTCAATCGCGTGCCGCTGAACGAAGACAATGACTTTGCCTTTGACGCTGATGCCGTTATCCAGGCGGCCAACGATCAGTCAAAGCTGATTTTTATCTGCTCTCCGAACAATCCGACGGGCACGATGGTTGCGCACGAGGACATCCTGCGGGTCGCTAGAGCGCGGCGTGACAAGTCGGTCGTGGTTGTGGACGAAGCCTACATCGAATTCGCTGATCGGAATTCGATGGTCTCGGATCTGGAAACCGTCGACAACATGGTCGTCTTGCGAACGATGTCGAAGGCCTTTGCCCTTGCGGGTGCCCGCTGCGGCGCGCTGATCGGCAACCCGGATGCTGTTCTGATGCTGAGCCGGGTGTTATCGCCCTACTCGTTCTCCACTCCGGTTACAGAACGCGTTCTCGACGCGATGACCGAGGAAGGGTTTCGTCAAGCGAGGGATCTTGTACAGCGGACGATTGCTGAGCGCGAGCGCGTTGCGGCGGCGTTGAGTGACATGGCGGCAATAACCCGGGTCTGGCCGAGTGAAGCCAACTTTCTCTTCGTACGCTTCGCGGATATTGACGCGTCGCGCGAGCGGTTGCGCGAGAACAGGATTCTGATCCGTGAATTCGCCAGTCTTCCGGATTTCGCCGGCTGCGCCCGGATTACGATCGGAACGCCGGACGAAAACGACCGCCTGCTCGAGGCATTGGCTGATGGCAACGGGCGAGCATGATGGGTAAGAAAGTCCTGTTTATCGATCGCGATGGAACGCTGATCGTCGAACCCGACGACAAGCAGGTCGACAGACTCGACAAGGTTCGACTAACGCGCGACGTCATCCCTGCGCTGCTGTCACTCTCTGAGGACGGCTATCGCTTTGTAATGGTCAGCAACCAGGATGGGCTCGGCACCGATTCTTTTCCGGAAGCTGACTTTCAGCCGGCGCACGACCTGACGATGTCGTTGTTTTCCTCCCAGGGCATCGAGTTCGACGAAGTGTTTATCTGCCCGCATATGCCGGGCGATGGCTGTGACTGCCGCAAGCCCAGGGCCGGGCTGCTGACGCGGTATCTTGCCGCGAATGCCATCGATCTGGAGCATTCGGCGGTCATCGGCGATCGGGAAACCGATCTCGAGCTGGCCGAAAGCATTGGCGTACGTGGCATCCTCTTCGTGGAGGATGGCCCGTTCGACCAAACCTGGCCGGGCATTCGCGCGGCTTTATGCAGCGACGCCCGTCGGGCGGAAGTGCACCGCAAGACGCGTGAAACGGACATACGTGTCGCTGTCGATCTGGATGCTGAGGGACCTGTCGAGGTGTCATCCGGGATCGGGTTCTACGATCACATGCTCGAGCAAATCGCGAAGCACGGCGGGTTTCGCCTGCAGCTGTCCTGCGATGGTGATTTGCACATCGACGCGCATCACACCGTCGAAGACACGGCGATCGCACTCGGAGCCGCCATACGTGAAGCGCTGGGTGAGAAGCGTGGTATTGGGCGCTACGGCTTTCTTCTGCCCATGGACGAAAGTCAGGCACAGGTGGCCATGGATCTTGCCGGACGTGCGTACTTTCGCTTCGACGGCGAGATACCCGGAGACCGGATTGGAGAGTTGGCGCTTGAGATGGTCCCGCACTTCTTTCACTCGCTGGCGGACTCTCTTGGAGCGGCGCTGCATATCCGGATCGAGGGCGATAACGCCCACCACATGGTCGAAGCCTGCTTCAAGGCCGTGGGGCGCTGCCTGCGTCAGGCCATCAGTGTCAGCGGATCGGATCTTCCCTCGACGAAAGGCGTACTTTGATGGCCACGGAAGTAGCCATCATCGATAGCGGTGGTGCCAACATTACGTCGCTTCGCTTTGCGCTCGAGCGTTTGGGGGCAACGTCGATCGTGAGCAGCGACCCTGAGGTCATTGCCAATGCGAGCCATGTGATTCTGCCGGGTGTCGGTGCTGCAGAGGACGCTATGGCGCGACTCCGGGCTACAGAACTGGACCAGCTGATCCCGACTCTGGAACAGCCCGTGCTCGGAATCTGCCTTGGCATGCAGCTTCTGGCCGATGCATCCGAGGAGGATCAGGCGACATGTCTCGGTGTCGTGGCCGGGACGTCGAGGTTGCTGAACGCGTCTCCGCAAGCGCCGGTACCGAACATGGGCTGGTGCGAACTGGAGCATGTCGAATCCCATCCCCTCCTCGCCGGTATCGGCACCGGCGCGTGGTTCTATTTCGTGCACAGTTACGCGCTCGCGCCGGCCGAATACACCGTGGCACAGGCCAGCCATACGCGGTCGTTTACGGCGGTACTCGCCCGCGACAACTTTATGGCCACGCAGTTTCATCCTGAACGTTCCGCGAAATCAGGCGCGCGCGTGCTGGGGAATTTCCTGGACATGGCCGTATGAACGTTATCCCGGCGATAGACCTGCGTGGCGGCCGGTGTGTCCGGCTTCTTCAGGGTGAATTCGACAAGGAAACCGAGTATCACAGTGATCCTGCCGCGATCGCAGGGCTCGCTCGAGACTACGGCGAATTGGGCGTGAAACACCTGCATCTCGTCGACCTCGACGGAGCGCGCGGGGACGGTCAGGTCAACCGGGCGCTCGTTGCCGCAATGACGACAGAGTCGGCACTAGAGGTTCAGCTGGGTGGAGGTATCCGGGATCAGCAAACGCTGACGTCCTGGTTCGATACTGGCGTCGGGCGCTGCGTCATCGGCAGCCTGGCGGTGACCGAACCGAACACCGTTTCGACATGGTTACAGACCTTTGGTCCGGAGCGAATTGTCCTGGCGCTGGATGTGCGTATCGATCCGGCCGGTGAGCCCTGGGTTACCACCCACGGCTGGCAGGAGACGTCGACGACCAGCCTTCAGGACTGCATCGACACGTACAAGCCGGTGGGTCTGCGGCACGTTCTGTGTACCGACGTGAGCCGGGATGGCGCGATGTCCGGACCGAACCTGGACCTGTACGCAGGCATCGTCCGGCGCAACCCTGACATTCAGCTGCAGGCGTCGGGCGGCGTGCGTAATCTTGCGGATCTCGAGGCCCTGAGGGCGACCGGCTCGGCAGCGGCCATTACGGGTCGTGCCCTCCTCGACGGGTCACTGACTGCGACGGAGGTGGCGTCATTCCAGCGCGGCGAATAATCCCCTGTCTGGACGTGCGTGATGGCGTTGTCGTCAAAGGCGTGCAGTTTCGGAATCATCGTGTCGTGGGCGACATCATGGAGCTTGCTGCCCGGTACAGCAGTGAGAACGCGGATGAGCTCGTCTTCTACGACATTACCGCGAGTCCGGACGGACGCAGCGTCGACCGCAGCTGGGTGACCCGAGTTGCCTCTGTCATCGACATTCCATTCGCTGTCGCCGGTGGGATCCGGTCGATCGCGGATGCGGAGGACGTGCTCAACAAGGGTGCTGACAAGATCTCCATCAATTCGCCTGCCCTCGCCGATCCAGAGCTCATCGATACGCTGGCCCGACGCTTCGGCTCTCAGTGCGTGGTGCTGGGCGTCGACAGTCGCGAGGAGGACGGCCGGTATCGCGTGTACCAGAACACCGGCGATCCCGATAAGACCGCCGCGGCCCAGCGAGACACGGTTGACTGGATTCGCGAGGCACAGTCGCGCGGAGCCGGTGAAGTGGTTCTCAATTGCATGAATCAGGACGGTGTGCGGCGTGGATACGATGTCGACCAGCTGGCTTTGATCCGTGCGGGCTGCCAAGTACCCCTGATCGCCTCCGGTGGCGCTGGTGAGATGGATCACTTTCGAGCCGTATTTGAGGATGCGTCTGTGGACGGCGCCCTTGCTGCGAGCGTCTTTCACAGCGGCGAAATTTCGATAGGGTCCCTGAAGACATACCTGGTAGACGCCGGTATCAACATTCGACACTGAAGCGAACCATGGCGAACAATATTGAATTCCTGAACACGCTCGAGTCTGTCATTTCAGACCGACTTGCCGAGGGCTCCGACGATAGTTACACGGCCCGATTGGTCGGTGAAGGCAGCAAACGCATTGCCCAGAAAGTCGGCGAAGAAGGCGTCGAACTTGCGCTCGCCGCGGTTGCCGGCGATCGCGAAGAGCAGCTCAATGAGGCCGCCGATCTCATGTTTCACCTTCTTGTTTTGCTGCGTTCGAAAAACCTGTCGCTGTCAGACGTGGCAGAGGTGCTGCAGCAGCGGCACCGGTCGCGGTAGCCCTACGCAGCGGGGAGCATGACCTCTGGTGGAACTGGCCTCAGGTTGTACTGTGAGGACATGACGCGTCCATAGGCTCCGGCATTCAGCAGCAGGACTACGTCACCGCCAAAGGTCTGCGGCAGCTCACGATCGACACCCAGCGTGTCCCCGGTTTCGCATATCGGCCCGACGACCGTGTAGCGACCGGCCACAGGATCATCGTGGCGGGTCAGATTCACGATTTCATGGTACGCGTCGTACAATGAAGGCCGGATGAGCGCATTCATCCCCGTTGAGACACCGACATATCGGCGCTCTCCTTTGCCCTTGAGTTGGGTCACGTGCGTCAGCAGGACGCCTGCCTGCGAGACCAGGTAACGGCCCGGCTCGAGCCAGATCTGATAGTCGGGGAACTGTTTGCGCACCCCGATCAGCGCTGCTTCCATACCGGCAAGATCGAACTCGGGATCATCCGGTCGAGCAGGCACGCCGAGCCCACCGCCAAGATCAAGTACGCGTACATTCGGAAAGCGCTGTCCGACTTCCGCCAGAGCCGTTGCAACAAGGCCCCAGGTGTCTGCTTCCGGGATCCCGCTGCCGCTGTGGGCATGGATACCAACCACATTGACGCCCGCCGACTGTGTCAGGGCGACGAGCTCGTCGACTTCAAAACGTGGAATGCCGAACTTCGAATGCTCTCCGGCCGTGATGACGTGCTCGTGGTGACCGCGACCCACCTCGGGATCTATGCGAATGAACACATCCAGTCCGGAAAACACCTCCGGCCATTCCCGCAACGGGTACAGGTTATCGAGGGTTAACCGGATGCCCCGCTTTCTCGCCCACTCGTAGTCTTCCCGGGGCGCGAAGTTCGGCGTGAAGAGGATTCGGTCCGTCGTGAGATCAGGCACGGCCGCCAGCAGGTGATCAACCTCGGCCGGTGACACACATTCAAAATCGATGCCATGCCCCGCCAGGAGCCGAAGAATGTCCGGATTGAAGTTCGACTTCATGGCGAACAGCACACGATTGACCGGCTCCAGCGACGTCAATCGGTCGCAGGCCTCGAGGATTGTCCCCGGGTCATAAACAAAGGCGTTGAGCTCTGACTCTGCCAATCGAAGGAGTTCATCCCGGCGGCGCTGCCACCAGGGTTCTGTTACTTTGTGATCCATCATCCAATCTGCGAACGAGTGAAAACCGTTCCCTTCAGGCAAAAAAAACCCGCCTGGGGCAGTGCCCCTGCGGGTTCGATGGCATTGGCAGTCCGAGCCAGGCTCGTCGTGTCGATGCCAGTCGCGCTCGCGTACCTCTGGCGCGCCGTTCGTTTTACATCGTTTTCCGCATCGATCAAATCGATGACCGGGCACATACGCGTGCGGATTTCCTCATCGCTCTCGATGCCGAGTAAGCCTCAGTATTTGAGTCACGTCAAGTCGGCCGCCCTGGGTAGAAGACTCAGTCCCAGTCCGGGGCAACGGTCACCGCGCCTTCGGATGCGCTCGTGACCTCGGCCCTGAATTTGGCAAGCAATCCGGTTTTGACCGAGGACGGCGGGCGTTGCCACGCGGCTTCTCGGGCCTGCAAGACATTCTCGTCGACGACAAGATCAATGGTTTTCGCGTCGGCGTCGATCACAATCGTATCTCCGTCCTCGATCAGTGCGATGGTGCCGCCAAGCGCCGCTTCCGGCGTAATATGGCCGACAACGAATCCATGGCTGCCGCCAGAGAATCGACCGTCGGTAATCAAGGCCACTTCCTTGCCGAGACCTTTGCCCATGATTGCCGCGGTCGGGCTCAGCATTTCCCGCATGCCGGGTCCGCCTTTCGGTCCTTCATAACGCACAACGACGACGTCACCCGCAACAATGTCGTCTCCGAGAATCGCCTGTAGCGCGTCTTCTTCCGACTGGAACACCCGGGCGCGGCCCTCGAATCGAAGACCCTCCTTTCCGGAGATCTTCGCGACGGCGCCCTCAGAGGCGATATTGCCGCGCAGGACGACGAGATGGCTGTCCGGCTTAATGGGATCATCGAAGTCGTGCACGATGTCCTGACCGGCGGGGTAATCTTCGACCTCACCCAGGTTCTCGGCAACCGTCTTGCCCGTCACGGTCAGACAGTCACCGTGCAGCAAGCCCTTCTCGAGCAGTCGTTTCATGAGCGGTTGTATACCGCCGATGGCAATCAGCTCGGCCATCAAATACTTGCCGCTCGGACGCACGTCCGCCAGTACCGGCACCCTTTTTCCAATGCGGGAAAAATCATCCAGCGACAGATCGACGCCAGCCTCGCGCGCCATCGCGATCAGGTGCAAAACGGCATTGGTCGACCCGCCCAGAGCAATGACAACGGTGATAGCGTTCTCGAACGCCTCCAGAGTCATAATGTCTCGCGGCTTGATGTCGCTTTTGATCAACTCGTAAACGGCAGCACCAGCACGGCGACAGTCGTCAAGCTTGTTGGAGGACACGGCCTCCTGGGCCGAACTGTTCGCGAGACTCAGACCAAGTGCTTCGATTGCCGAGGCCATTGTGTTGGCGGTGTACATACCGCCACAGGCTCCAGGGCCCGGTATGGCGGTCCGCTCGACGTCGAGCAGTTCGTCTTCGTCGATTTTTCCGCCTGCGATCGCGCCAACGGCCTCGAAAACAGACACGATGTCTCGCTGCTTAACGCCGGGCCGGATGGTGCCACCGTAGACAAATACAGAAGGACGATTGAGGCGCGCCATGGCCATAACGCAGGCCGGCATGTTCTTATCGCACCCGCCAATCGTGACGAAGCCGTCAAAGCCCTCCCCCGCAACGACTGCCTCGATCGAGTCTGCGATGACTTCGCGCGACACGAGGGAATAGCGCATGCCCGGTGTCCCCATGGCGATACCGTCGGACACGGTAATGGTATTGAATCGAACCGCCTTGCCGCCGGCCTCATCGGCCCCGGCGGCGGCTTCCTCGGACAGCTTGTCGAGGTGCATGTTGCAGGGAGTGATCATGCTCCAGGTCGATGCGATGCCGATCTGGGGTTTCCGAAAGTCGTCGTCTTTGAAACCGACTGCGCGCAGCATAGCGCGACTCGGCGCCTGTTCCACGCCGTCGACCACGATACGCGAGTATCGCCGTAGTTCTTTTTCTGTCATTTGGGTCGCTCGATAGGGAGACCGCCCGTCAGGCGATCCTGGTGTTACTGGTCGTCGTCCCTGATCATAACCGCGATGCGCCGAAAAATATCGCCATCTGCGGTGT
>CAZMEA010000083.1:0-9399 GCA_964565135.1 uncultured Woeseiaceae bacterium | reverse complement strand
ATCTTCCTGTTGCTGTTCCTGCTCAAGGCCGGCGAGTGGCTGCTGAGACGTCGAGGCGGAACCATATGAGGCGCGCTCTCGCCACGGCGTTGATTGCGTTGCCGCTGGCGGCGCTCGCCGAGTCAACCGTCGTGATCGTTCAGGGCCTGGGCGGCAACGATACCTACCGGTCGGCATTCACGGAACAGGTCGCCGCCATCGAGGCGGCCGTCGAAACCCTGCAACCGCAGCCCGCGGTCCGGGTGTTCCGCGGCGAGGAAGCAAACCGCGCCGCCGTGCTCGAGTTTCTCGCGACACTGGGTGATTCCATGAGCTCGCGCGATCAGCTGCACGTCTACCTGGTCGGCCACGGTTCGTTCGACGACGAGGAATACAAGTTCAATATCGCCGGCCCCGACCTGACCGATCAGGATTTGCTCACCGCGTTCGATGCGATTCCGAGCGGCAACCAGATTGTCGTCAACACCAGCAGCGCGAGCGGCGCCGCCGCCGACCTTTGGCAGGCGGAGTCACGCGTCGTCATTACGGCCACGCGCAGCGGTGTCGAACGACATGCGACTCGCTTCGGCGAGTACTTCGCGCTCGCGCTGAGCGACCCGGCAGCCGATGTCGACAAGAACGAAATCGTCACCGCGCAGGAAGCGTTCAACTTCGCCGATCGGATGGTCGCGGAGTCCTTCGAAGCCGCGGGCAATCTCGCGACCGAGCACGCGCGACTCGACGGCGACCGCGCGGCACGATTTTCGCTGGCCAGGCTGACGGCGGCGCGCACGCAAAGTGGCGATGCCCGCCTGACGTCGCTGGTCGAAAACCGCGACGAAATTGCCGCACGGCTCGAGAGCCTCAGGCTGTCGCGCGATGAACGCGCGCCGGACGACTATCAGCGAGAGCTCCTGGGCGTCATGCTCGAACTGGCCGAGGCCGAAGAAGCCATCGAGCGCCGCGAGGCGGAGCTGGCGAACCCATGAACGTGCGCCGCGTCCTGTGCCTGCTCGTCCTGACGGTATCCGTACAGACTGAAGCGCGGTCAATTCACTACGGTGCCGTCGAACACGACGCGCTTTTGGCCTGCGACGAACTGGACTGGCGTGGGGACGACGCTGCGGCCGCCTGCTTCGGCGACGTACTGGCGTCTTCCGCACCGGCCGCCGTGCGCGCGGAAGCCGCGTGGGCGCTCGGCGACCTGCACGCCGCGAACCGGCTGTTCCAGGCCGCCAGCAAAACGTCTCCCGAAGACCCGGCGATCCTGACGCGCTGGGGCGATCTGTACGCCGACTCGCACCAGGACGCCGAGGCGATGAACATTTATCGCGAGGCGCTGGCACTCGACGCCCAGTACGCGTTTGCCCTGCTGGGCGCGGCTCGCGTACTCGTCGGTGGCTTCGACGAGGCGGCCAACACCTATCTGGAGCCACTGCTGACGAACAGCACGATGCACCCCGGCGCCCGAACCGGCGCATGGCTGCTGGTCGCACGCGTTGCTCTGGAGAACGATGACCTCGAGGAGGCCCGACACAATCTCGGCAGAGCCGAAGCGCTCATCGAAGAAAACGACTGGCCGCCACTCGAACCGTACGCCCTGCGCGCCGCGCTGGATCTCGTCGATGGCAACCGCAACAGCGAGTGGCCGGCGCAGGCGTTGGCGTACAACCCGCGCTGGGGTGACATACACGCCGTGCCGGCGCACTTCTACGTCATCTCGCGGCGCTATCGCGACGCCATTGATCTGTATCAGAAGGCGGTAGACGTCGAGCCGGGACATGCGGCGGCGCACATCGAACTCGGCGTGAACCTGCTGCGCGACAATCAGGTCAATCGTGCACGCCGAGCCCTGGAAACAGCGCACGACATCGATCCGTTCAGCCCCGTCGCCGTCAATACTCTCCGGCTGCTCGACTCCTTCAGCAACTTCTCGCTGATTCAGTTTCCCGACGGCCCGGCGGCAGACGGCGAGGTACCGATCGTCCTGCGCCTGCACGAGGACGAAACGGCGGCGATTGCACCCTACGCCGTCGACCTGACGCGCCGAAGCATCGTGGAATTCACGCAGCGCTATGAGTTCGAACTGCGGGAACCGGTGATCATCGAGATGTACCCCGATCATGAGGACTTTGCGGTACGCACGGCCGGCATGCCCGGCATCGGTATTCTCGGCGCAACGTTCGGCTACGTCGTCGCGATGGATTCACCGGCCGCGCGCAGTACGGACCAGTTCCAGTGGGGCACGACGCTGTGGCACGAGCTGGCGCACGTGTTCACGCTCGAAGCGACGGATCACCTCGTCCCCCGCTGGTTCAGCGAAGGCGTGTCCGTCTTCGAGGAGTGGCGCTCCGGACCAACACCGGGTGTGAAGGTGCCGATTCCGGTGTACGCGGCAATGCGCGACGACAAGTTCCTGCCAATCGCCACACTCGACCAGGGCTTTATTCGACCGACCTACGAAAACCAGGTCATCGTTTCGTACATGCAGGCAGGGCTGATTTGCCAGTTCATCGACGAGCGCTTTGGCGAGGACAAGCTGGCCGCCATGCTGCGCGAGTTTCGCGACGGCGCGAACACCGTCGAAGCGATCGAACACGTACTGGCGCTGAGCGGTCCTGCCTTCGATCGCGAATTCGACCTGTACCTCGACATCGAGCATGGCAGCATCCTGGCCGCACTCGACGACTGGCAGGCCGTGCAAACCGAAGCGGCACGCGCGATGTCGGCATCTGACTGGGTTGCGCTGGAGGATGCTGCGAATCGGCTTGTCGAATTACACCCGACCTACGTCGAACCCGACAGTCCGTACCTGATGCTCGCGAAGGCCTTTGAAGAAACCGATCGCGACGAAGAGGCACGCTCAGCGCTGCGCACGTTCTACGAGCTGGGCGGCTACGAGCCGGGCGCACTGAAGCGCTACGCGTCGATACTCGTCGCGCGCGATGACCCTGTGGCCGCCATCGATGTGCTGACCACGGTGGCGATGGTGCAGCCGCTGGACAACGAGCTGCATGCAGAGCTCGGCCGGCTATACCTGGACACGGGCCGGGCCGAGGACGCTCTGCAGTCCTACGAAATCGTTCTGGCCCAGGGCACCTTTGACAAGGCCAGCGCCTACTTCAACATCGCGAGAGCGCACCGCGCGCTCGGAAACGACGACGCAACTCGTGACAACCTGCTGCTGGCACTCGACGTTGCGCCCGGCTACCGGGATGCGCAGCGACTGCTGCTCGACGTCATGCGCGGCGGCAGCAATGACAATGAATAACGGGAATCAACCTGCAAGGCAGACACTATGAGTGACACACAAGCGTTCGACACCGAAGAAACCCGCGAACTGGTCGAGAAGTTTCACGTTGCGAGCGATCATCTTCGCACCGAAATCGGCAAGGTCATCATCGGCCAGTCCGAGGTGGTGGAAAGCCTGTTGGTGACACTGCTGGTCGGCGGTCACTGCCTGATCACCGGCATGCCCGGAACGGCAAAGACCCTGCTCGTCAGAACGATGGCCGACGCCCTTGGCCTCAAGTTCAATCGTATTCAGTTCACGCCCGACCTCATGCCGACGGACGTTACCGGTACCGACATCATCGAGGAGGACACCGCAACCGGTCATCGCTCGTGGACATTCGTACAGGGCCCGATCTTCACGAACGTCCTGCTGGCCGACGAGATCAACCGTACACCGCCCAAAACGCAGGCGGCGCTCCTCGAAGCGATGCAGGAAAAATCGGTCACGGTGCGTGGCGAAATTCACAAACTCGAACCGCCGTTTTTCGTCCTCGCAACGCAGAACCCGATCGAGCTCGAAGGCACGTACCCGTTACCCGAAGCGCAGCTCGACCGCTTCCTGTTCAACGTCTTGCTCGACTACCTCAGTGCCGACGAGGAACTCGCCGTTGTCGACCGCTTTACGACGCGTGTCGACCTGCCCGAAGTAAAGCCCGTCACCAGCGCCGAGGACATCCTGCGCTTCCAGTGGCTGGTCAGGCAGGTACCGGTGGCTGAATCCGTCAATCGTTACGCCGTCGATCTCGTGCGGGCGACTCGACCGTCGGAAGACAATGCGCCGGAGGTCGTCAAGAAATTCGTGAATTTTGGCGCCAGCGTGCGCGCAACGATGTTTCTCAACCTCGCCGCGAAGGCGCGGGCGCTGTTGGCCGGTCGCTATCACGTGACCGAGGAGGACATCCGGGCCATGGCGCTGCCCGTACTCCGGCATCGCGTGCTGTGTAACTACTTCGCCGAGTCGGAAGGTATGTCGGTCGACGACGTCCTGAACGCAATGCTCGACGCGGTACGGAGCTGACGCTTGTCGCTGGGCGCCGAACGCGAAGGTGCACGCCGGCTGCTGCAGCCGGCCGTGCTCGCCGGGCTGAAGAATCTCGACCTCGTCGCCCGATCCGTTGTCGAGGGAACCCTGATTGGCCTGCATCGATCGCCGACCTTCGGCTTCAGTCAGGAATTTGCTGAGTATCGCGCCTACAACGAGGGCGACGATCCGCGCTTCATTGACTGGAACGTGTATGCACGCACGGGCCGAACCTACATCAAGCGATTTCTCGGAGAGACAAATTCGCACCTGATGATCCTGCTGGACGCCAGTGCGTCGATGGGCTTTGGCGGACCGCCGGTGAGCAAGCTCCGCTACGGACAGTTCCTCGCTGCGAGCCTTGCATTCCTGGCCGCCCGCCAGCACGACGCCGTAGGCTGCATGGTGTTCGACGAGACCATTCGCGACTTTCGTCCGCCGTCGTCACGGGCTGGCAAACTGCAGGGTGTAATGCACAGCATCGACGACGCGACTCCGGGGGCCGGAACAATTTTCAACCGGCCGTTCGAAAAGTTTCGCGAACAGATGTCACGTCGTGGTCTGGTCGCGGTCATTTCCGACTTCTACTGCGACGCCGAAAAGCTGCTCGAGGGTGTGCGGCCACTCGCGTGGCAAGGCCAGGACGTTGTCCTTTTCCAGATCCTGGACACGCAGGAGCTGGCGCCGTCGTTTAAAGAGAACGTGCTGCTCGAGGATGTCGAAACCGGCGAGGCGGTCGAGGTCGCGCCGTCGTTCATGGCGGAAGAATATCCGCGGCGAATCCGTGAACACGTGAAGACCATCGCCACGGCCGCGTCGGGAACCGGCGCGGACCACGTCCTTCTGAACACCGGCGATAGCCTCGACCGGGCGTTGCGTAACTACCTTCTGTTCCGACAGCGGCGGCAATAACCATGAGTCTTCTTGCACCAATGTTCCTGCTTGGCGCTTTGTCGATCGCGCTGCCGATCTGGCTGCACCGCCTGAAAACGCAGAGCTCCACGCGACAGCCGTTCAGTTCGGCCATGTTGCTCGAGACCACCGAGGAGCAGGTGCACGTGCAGCGACAGCTCAAGTACTACCTGCTGCTGGCATTCCGTATCGCAGTCTTACTTTTGTTGGCATTCGCCTTCGCGAAGCCGTTCATCGAGCGCCCGCCAACCAACGTTGCCGCGACCGCGGGCGCCGGCAGCACGCTTGTCGTTCTGGATGCGTCGGCATCGATGGGACGTTCAGGCGTTTTTGAACAGGCGGTCGATCTCGCTGAGACGGCGCTGGACGATGCGCCCTCGGGCGCCCTCCTCCTGGTTTTGGTCGCCGACAGCCGCGTACGCGAACTGCGTCCGGCGTCAACCGATGTCGCTACCCACACCAATGCGCTGGCGAACCTGTCGCCCGGAGCGGGACGCATGGACTTCGGCCAGGTCATGGCCGCGGCCGAAGGGGTGGCCGAACGCCTGCCTGCCCCGGTGCGCCTGCACTTCATCAGTGACTACCAGGCGAGTGCGATGCCGGCGCAGTTTGCCGACGTGATACCGGCCAACGTCGCGAGTCTGGTGCCCGGCGTTGCGGGCACGGGCATGCCCGTCAATTGGTCCATCGGTCAGCTGCGCGAGACGGCCGACGGTGTCGAGGTCAGCGTCGTCAATACCGGCCTGCCCGAACGCATGGCCGACGTCGAATTGCGCGTCAACGGCGAGCTCGTCGGCGTGCGAACCGTCGGCGGCCAGGGACAGTACAGCGTTCAATTTGATTCGATCGACTTCCAACCCGGTGACAATCGGGTCGAGGTTCGGCTCGACACGGACGACGATCTCGATGTCGACAACAACGCATTCCTGGTCGTACGGAACGATCCGCCGCTGCCGGTACCGATCATCACGCGGAATCCGCAGGGACTGACCGTGACCTACCTGTCTGCGGCCCTGGAGGCGATGCCAACCGCCGGGTTTACGGCGCAGCCGCTGGTTCCGGGTGATTTCGATCCTCGCGTGCTGAGCCGCTCGAGCTGGATCGTCATCGATGACCTTGGTTCTCTCGACGCCGTAACAGCGGACGCCGTAGCCGAGTACGCGGAAAGTGGCGGCCGTGTATTGGCCTTTCTCGGTGATGCCTCCAGCGGTATCGATCGTTTGCCCGTCAGCGACCGTCCGCTGACGCCCGCCGATCTCGGCAGCGGTATCGAGGCGTTCCGACGCATCGGCAGCGTCGACGATCAGCATCCGGCGCTGCGCAATACGGAAGGCTGGCATCGCGTTCGCGTGTCCCGCAGCGTCGGCGTCGATCTCAACGGGAACCCGGCCGTGCTGCTGCGACTGGACAGCGGCGCGCCGCTACTCATCGAAGAGCGTCTCGGCGAGGGGCGGCTGCTGCTGATGTTATCGGCGATCGACAACCAGTGGAGCGACCTGCCGGTGCACCCGGTCTTCGTCAGCTTCGTCATTGAAGCAGCGGACTACCTGTCCGGGCGAATCGATGCGTTCGGCAGCTACACGGCTGGCGAACTGCTGTCGCTCTCGGCAGCCGGCGCGGGACAGGTCGTTGATCCGGATGGCGAGAACCTGCTCTCGCTTGCCGCAACCCGGGATGCCAGAACCATTCGTTTGGAGAAAGCGGGGATCTACGCGGTCTATACTGCCGAGGGCGAATCGTTGATTGCCGCCAACGTCGATCAGCGTGAGTCCGATCTGGCAACGATCGGACCCGAAGTCATCGAGCGCTGGCGAGACGCCACGTTCACGAGCAGCAGCGACTCGGATGTGGTTGCCGAAACCACAGGCGATCCGCTCGAACTTTGGCCGTGGCTGTTGCTGTTACTTGCGTTGTTCGTCATCGCCGAATCGGCACTCGGCAACGTGCATATCGCAACCCGAATGAGGGCCGCCTGATGAGATCGACAGAAGCGATCGACCGCTACCTTGGCCTGATTCAGGAGAGGCTTCGGCGGCTGACCATCTCGCGCGGACTCGCTGCGATCGCGGTCGTCGCCCTGACCATTACGCTGGTCACTGTCAGCATCGCCATTCGCTCTGGTTTCCCGAACGATCTGATGATCGCGTCAAGACTGATCCTGATTGCCGCGATTGCGGGAATAGCGATCGCGATGATCGTGTTGCCCAACCGACGCATTGAAGAACGCGGTATCAGCGACGTTGAAGCCAGGGCTCCGGCCTTCGGCGGACGAATCACCACCTACGCCGAGATGACCGAGGACGGCCATCCGCTGCGCGAACTGCTGGCCGAAGATGCCGCAAAGATTGCGGCCGAGCACCCGCCGGAAGAAACAGTACCGCCGAAGGAAATCACGCTGGCTGCGAGCATCGCCGGCGCAGCGCTCCTGGCGCTGCTGGTTCTCGGCATTGCCGGGCCGGGTAACTACGGATACGGCGTACGTCACCTGTGGCTGGGTTGGGCGTTTCCTGGCGTTCTGCCACCCCAAAGCATCGAGGTCTCGCCCGGCAACGACGGTATTCGGGCTGGCGGCACGGTTCGGGTCCGGGCTGAGGCGCAGGGCTTTTCGCCCAGCGAGGCTTTTGTGCACGCACGTTTCGGCGACGACGAGTGGCAGCGGGTGTCGATGGCGCGCCGGGACGACGGTTTCGAGTTCACGTTCTTTTCCGTTCGCGAGCCACTCGACTACTACGTATCGGCCGCCGACGTCCGCAGCGAGACGTTTCAGGTCGCGGTCGTCGACCTGCCCAACGTCGATCGCCTGACGAATACCTATACCTTCCCGGATTGGACAGGCCGGGAACCTGAAACTCGCGACCCGGGTGGCGACGTTCGCACGATCGCCGAGACGGAAGTTACCGTCGACATTTCCGCAAGCGATGCGCTGACGCCGGGCGTGCTGATCGTCGATGACGAGGAAATCGAGCTCGACATCGATGGCGTGTCGGGGACGGCGTCATTCACGGTGGAGGAAGACGGCCAGTATTACGTCGCCGCCATCGTCGGCGGGGAACGTATTCGCCTGACCGACGACTACTTCATCAGCGTGCTCGAAGACGAAGCGCCGGACATCGAGTTCGCGAAGCCGGGACGCGACTGGAGCGCCAGCCCCATCGAGGAGGTCACGGCCAGGATCAGCGTGCAGGACGACTTCCGCGTCGAATCCCTGTCACTGCTGTACTCCGTCAACGGTGGCGAGTGGAAGACCGTCGAACTGCCGGCCGGATCAGAGGCTGCGGAAGCCGAGCACATCTTTTATCTGGAGTCCCTGCTCGATGACGAGCAACCACCGATCGACCTGGTGCCGGGCGACCTGGTCTCTTACTACGCGGTTGCCGAAGACCGGGAGAACTCTGCACGTACCGATATCTTCTTCGTCGACGTGCAGCCGTTCGACAAGCGCTACTCGCAGTCACAAATGTCCGGCGGCGGTCAGCAGGGTGGCGGGCAGCCGCAAAATGAAATCTCGCAGCGACAGCGCGAAATCATCGTGTCGACGTGGAACCTGATTCGCGAGCAACAGGAAGACAAGCGCGAAGACGATTCGTACGTGCCGAACAACGCCGCACTGCTTTCACGCCTTCAGGCAACGCTGCGTGAACAGGCGCAGACGCTGGCACAGCGAACCCGGGCACGCATGCTGGATTCCAGCGATGAAAAGATCGCTGAGTTCATCGAGAACCTGGACCTCGCCGCCGAGGCGATGGTGCCGGCATCAGAACGGCTCGCGGAGATCGACCTCGAGCAGGCCATCCTGCCGGAACAGGAGGCACTGCAGTATCTGCTCCGCGCAGAGGCCGTCTTCACCGACATCAACGTCTCCATGCAGGCCAACAACCGCGGCGGTGGCGGCGGCCAGGCCGGCCGTGATCTCACCGACATGTTCGAGCTTGAGATGGACCTCGAGAAGAACCAGTACGAAACCGGCAGCAGAGCCACGCCGGATGCGCCGCAGCAGCAGTTGGACGAGATCGGTAACGAGCTCGAGGAACTCGCGCGCCGCCAGGAACAGCTGGCAAATCGCCTGAACCGTCAACAGCAGCCGACACCGGCGGAACGCTGGCAGCAGGACCTTCTGCGCCGTGAGGCCGAAGAACTTCGCCAGCGACTGGAACGCATGCAGCAGGCATCGAACAACCAGTCATCCAGCCAGC
>CAZMEA010000082.1:0-9556 GCA_964565135.1 uncultured Woeseiaceae bacterium | reverse complement strand
GGCGTTTGGGCAAACGAGACTTCTCATGCGAGGACACATTTTTCGCGCGGTCGCGCTTATGCTGGGCTTGTCGCTCTTTGCGACACTGCCGGCGCACGCCGAACTGACGATTCGAATTACGCAGGGCGTCGGTAAGCAGACACCGATCGCCGTCGTGCCGTTTGGCTTTGACGGGCAGACGGCAGAGGCCCCGCTCGACGTGGCCGCCGTGATTGCCGCCGATCTCGAGCGCAGCGGCCGATTTGCGCCGACCGAGCGGCAGAATATGTTGCAGACGCCCACGACCGGTGTGGAAGTCGACTTCGACGACTGGTCGATTCTCGGTATCGAGGCACTGGTTGTCGGACGGGTAACGCAAACTGGCGACAACGCGTACAACCTGCAGTTCCAGCTCTTTGATGTGTTTGGGCGCGAGCAGCTGGTCGGCTACCGAATGCCGGCGAGTCGCGGCACGATGCGCCAGGCCGCGCATCGTCTGGCCGACATGATTTTCGAGAAGCTGACGGATATCAAAGGTGTCTTTGCGACGCGTGTTGCGTACGTGACCGTGGAGGGGCAGGCGGACAGCCGCCTGTATTCGCTGGTCGTCGCCGACGCGGACGGAGAGAACGAACGCATCATCATGCAGTCGCCGGACCCGATCATGTCGCCGGCATGGTCACCGGATAGTCGCCGGATTGCCTACGTTTCCTTCGAGGACAGCGTCTCCTCCGTCTTCGTACAGACGTTACGCACGGGCAACCGGGTGAAGGTGTCCAGTCGTCCAGGCATTAACGGAGCGCCGGCCTTTTCGCCCGACGGGCGGCAACTGGTGCTGACCCTGGGCGGTGCTGACGGAAATCTCGATATTCACGTGCTGGATCTTGCCGACCGCCAGCTCAAGCGTCTGACGACGAATCGGGCGATCGATACCGAAGGGTCCTGGTCACCGGATGGTCGTTACATTTACTTTACGTCCGATCGCAGTGGCGGGCCGCAGGTGTATCGCGTCGCCGTAGCGGGCGGCAGCCCCGAGCGCGTGACGTTCGAAGGCAGTTATAATGCGCGACCAAGACTGTCACCAGACGGCACCAAACTGGCGATGGTGCACCTGGACAGGGGCAATTACCGGATCGCGGTGATGGATGTTGCGAGTCAGGATCTTCTCGTGCTGTCGGCTGGCAGACAGGACGAGTCGCCGAGCTTCGCGCCGAACAGCGACACCTTAATCTACGCGACGCGTGAAGCACGAAACGGCGTGCTCGAAACGGTAACGGCCGATGGGCTCGTTCGCCAGCAGCTCGCGTCGGGATCCGGTGATGTGCGAGAACCGGTCTGGTCACCGTTCCCGCGATATTGAGTTATAACTGTTTTAAATAGACGTTTTAATTCGCTGAAATAGAAAGTATTATTTTAACCTTCGGTTGGGCAACCGAGTCACCTGGAGTGACCTCATGAACACAGTAAGACTTGTAATTGTCGCAGCAGCGACCGTTGCGCTCGGCGCGTGTGCCAGCAATGATATCCCCGATCCTGATCCGGTGTACGACAGCACGGCGGACATGGATTCCGGTTCTGCGAGTTCGTCAGGCTTTGACGACGACGGTATGGGCGCCGGCGAATTCTTCGGCGACGACGGGATGCAGGATGACCTGATGTCGGTCATCTACTTCGACTTCGATCAGTCCGAGCTCCGTTCGGAGTATGGCGACCTGCTGGCGCGACACGCGCAGCAGCTGGCGAGTGATTCGCGGATGCGAATTCGTCTCGAGGGCCATGCTGACGAACGCGGTTCACGCGAGTACAACATTGGCCTTGGCGAACGGCGTTCGCAGGCCGTACGCCGCATGCTCATGATCCAGGGCGCGACGGCAGCGCAGATCTCCACGGTCAGTTTTGGCGAAGAGCGCCCGGCATCGATTGGCAGTGACGAAGATGCCTATGCGCTGAACCGCCGGGTGGAAATCGTCTACATCAACTAGATCGTGAGCCTGCGATTGATGTCTACGCCTACCCGGCAAATCTGCCTGGGCTTACTCGCGTCAGCCCTGGTTGGCGCGTGCAGCATGATGCCGGCGGAAGACGACCCGACGCTCTTGCGCGTCCAGAGTCTGGAACGGCGACTGGAGGCGGTCGAGCGGATCCTGGCGAACGGAAGCCTCGTCGAGCTGACCTTGCAGGTCGACGAGCTGCAGCGCCGGTCTGCTGAACTGCAGGGGCGCGTCGAACAGGCCGAGTACGAAGGGCAGGGTGCCGGTGAACGGCAGCGTGCGCTGTATGCCGATCTCGACGATCGACTGCAGTCCCTCGAGACCCGACTGGGTCAGCTGGTTGCCGGCGTTGCGGCAGCGACATCAGACAATGGTGACGACGACCTGCCGGTGCCCGGCGGCACCGATCAGCAGAACTACCAGGCGGCGTTCGAGCTGTTGAAAGAGCAGCGCTACGAACAGGCGGCGACGGCGTTTGCACAGTTCCTGTCGACTTATCCGGACAGTCAGCTGGCTGACAATGCACAGTACTGGCTCGCGGAATCCTATTACGTCCTCGATGAATTCGAACGCGCTCAAACGGAGTTTCAGGCGGTGCTCGATCGGTATCCGCGGTCACGTAAGGTCCCGGATGCGCTGCTGAAGATCGGCTACTGCTACTACGAACTCGAAGACTGGCCGGCGGCACGTGTCGCTCTGTCAGAGGTTCAGGCCGACCATCCCGACACGACCGCGGCACGACTGGCCGACCAGCGTCTCAAGCGGATGGCTGACGAGGGTCACTGATCGTTCACCCAGCCGTGTCATCGGCTTGTCATTTTGCAAACGTCCGGTATCATCCCGCGTCTTCCCGCGTGCGGGGGTATAGCTCAGTTGGTAGAGCATCGGCCTTTTAAGCCGCTGGTCCCAGGTTCGAGCCCTGGTGCCCCCACCACCTTTTCACGCATCACACTGATTTCGAAAGAAACAGGCGACGCGTTTCCAATCTGCCGCTATCATTGGCGCCTTTTGCGGATCGAGCGCCAGTGAGTAGCTGGAAAGTCCATAAATTCGGCGGCACCAGTCTGGCCGACGCCGACTGTTTTCGTCAGGTAGCTTCCATCGTTCAGGCAGCGCGCCAAGCGGAGCCTGGCGTCAATCTCGGCGTCGTTGTCTCGGCGATGAGCGGCGCCACCAACCAGATGCTCCAGCTGAGCATCGACGCGCAGGACGGCGGTGGTAACTGGAAGCAGTCACTCGATGCCATCGGCGAACGCTATGGCGAAGCAGCACGCGCACTGGTCTCACCCGACGCCCGGGTAGACCTGCTCGATGCCTGGACCGCCGACGCCGAAAAAATTGCTGTCCAGCTCACTGAGATCGCCCGCCTGAAAGTCGCTTCGCAGCGACGCAGGGAAACCATCGCCGGTCATGGTGAGGTGTGGTCTGCACGGCTGCTTGCTGCCTATCTGAGCGAGCTGCTGGGCAAGGAGCAAGCCGGCAGGTGGATCGACGCCCGTGAGCTCGTCGTCGTCAATCATGGCGAGCTTGGTCCCCAGGTGCGCTGGGAGAGCACCGAGCGCCTGTGGCAGGGGCACCTTCCTGCCGACTTTGACGGCGTCGTCGTCGTAACCGGATTCAATGCGCTCGATGAGGACGGACTGCCCACGACGCTGGGCCGAAACGGCAGCGATTACTCGGCGGCGATATTGGCGGCACTGACTGACGCCGAGGCGCTGACGATCTGGACGGATGTTGACGGTGTGCTAAGCGGCGATCCGCGACGCATACCGGAAGCGCAGATCATTGAGTCCCTCACGTACGACGAAGCAATGGACCTTGCGTACTTTGGCGCCAAGGTCATTCACCCGCAGACCATGGGTCCGGCGGTGATGAAGAGCATTCCCATCTTCATTCGCAACACGTTCAATCCGGATGCGGGCGGCAGCCGAATCTCTGCTCGCGGCCATGCGGACGATGCTATCAAGGGCGTCACGACGGTCGATCATCTTGCCATCGTGAACGTGGAGGGCGCCGGTATGATCGGCGTTCCCGGTACCGCGGACCGTCTGTTCGCGTCTCTGCGAAGCGCCGGCGTATCCGTGACCCTGATTTCTCAGGCCAGTTCGGAGCACTCCATCTGCGTTGCAGTGCCCGAGGAACTGGCCGACCTGGCCAAGCGGGTCATCTCCGCAGCATTCGCGGAGGAGCTTGAAGCCGGGCAGATCCAGCGCGTCGAAGTGGAGACCGGCCAAAGTATTCTCGCCGTCGTCGGCGACAACATGGTCGGCCTGCCGGGCGTCGCCGGACGTTTTTTCAGCACGCTTGGCGCGGCCGGTGTCAACGTTCGGGCCATCGCGCAGGGCTCCTCGGAGCGCAACATCTCTGCCGTCGTGGATACGGCGAGCGCGGAGCGGGCGCTGCGCGCTGTGCACTCCGGCTTCTATCTCTCCGCCAAGACTGTTTCGATCGGCTTGCTCGGCCCGGGAACGGTGGGCGGCGAATTGCTGTCGCAGATCGAGAGTCGCACTGCGTGGCTGCGTGAGAAGTTCAACCTCGATCTGCGCATTCGGGCGATCGGTCGATCGCGAACCATGCTGCTGGGCGACCGGCGCATTGATCTGACCAACTGGAAGGATGCGATGGCCAGTGACGCCGTCGACTTCGATATCGACGCGTTCGAGCGGCACGTGCACGCGGATCATCTGCCACACGCCGTCATCATCGATTGCACGGCGAGCGAAGACATCGCGAATCGCTACGCGGGCTGGCTGGAGCGCGGCATTCACGTGGTGACTGCCAACAAGAAGGCGTTCAGCGGTCCGACCGATTACTACCGGACGTTGCAGGAGTCGGCGCAGCGCGGCGGCACCCACTATTTCTATGAAACGACGGTTGGTGCAGCGCTGCCCATCATCGGAACCCTGCGAAAGCTCTTGGATACCGGTGACAGAATTCACTCCATCGACGGCATCTTTTCCGGGACGCTGGCCTATCTGTTTAACGTGTTTGACGGATCACGTCCGTTTTCCGACATCGTCCGCGATGCCCGAGCCAGTGGCTACACGGAACCCGATCCTCGCGACGATTTGTCCGGCATGGACGTCGCGCGAAAGCTGACGATACTGGCCCGCGAGCTCGGGGTGCCGGTCGAGATCGGCGACTTTCCGGTCGAGAACCTGATCCCCGAAGATCTTCGTGAGCTGGACATCGACGGCTTCCTCGAGGGACTGGCGCGCTACGACGACCAGATGCTCGCGATGTACACGAAGGCCCGCGAGGCAGGGTGCAGTCTGCGCTACGTTGCGGCGCTGGATGAAGACGGCATGCTGTCTGTTGGACTGCGTGAGGTTCCGGCAGACAGTGCACTGAGTCACGTGCAACTCACCGACAATATCGTCCGCTTCAAGTCCGATCGTTACGCGCAGAACCGCCTGGTCGTTCAGGGTCCGGGTGCCGGTCCGGAGGTGACTGCCGGCGGCGTGTTCGGGGACCTGCTGGAACTCGCGCAGCATCTGGACGGGTTCGACTAGATGGCGGCAAACGCGCGCGCGACGGCCTTTGCCCCGGCGTCCATTGGCAACGTCGGCGTTGGCTTCGACATGCTTGGCCTGGCGCTGGAAGGTGCAGGTGATCGGGTGACGGCCTGGCGCTCGGACGTCGACGGCGTCGTCATCACCGACGTCTACGGTTTGGACGGCGAGGTGCATCCCATCCTGTCGGCCGACACCTCCCAGAATACGGCCGGTGTAGCCGCGGCTGCACTGTGGGCAGCGCACGGCGACAACGGCGGTGTGGAGATGACCGTCCACAAGGGCATCCCGCTGGCGTCCGGTATGGGCAGCTCCGCTGCCTCTGCGGTCGCCGGTTGCGTTGCCGTCAACGCGCTCCTTGACAAGCCGTTGCCTGTCGAGGACCTGCTGGACTACGCGCTCGCCGGCGAGAAGCTCGCGAGTGGCACCTTGCATGCCGACAACGTTGCGCCAAGCCTGCTCGGCGGCATGATTCTGAGTCCGCCGGTGCTGCATCCACGGCTCTTGCGACTGGACACGCCCGACGACCTCAGCAGTGTGCTGCTGCATCCGGATCTTCTCGTTAGCACAGCCGAGGCGCGTCGCAAGCTGGCCACCGGCTACTCGATGGAACAGTGGCTGACGCAGCAGGGCTATCTTGCCGGCTTCATCGTGGCGCTGGCCCGCAACGATCACGAGTTGCTGGGTGAGACGCTCAAGGATGTGATCATTGAGCCGCAGCGCAAGGGCGCCGTGCCGTGTTTCGACGACGTCAAGGAAGCAGCGATGAGTGCCGGCGCGCTGGGCGTGTCCCTTTCGGGTAGCGGCCCGAGCATATTTGCGATTTGCCCGACACGCATGGCCGAGAATATCAGCGTCGCCATGCAACAGGCCTGCCGAAACAACGGCTATGATTGTGAAAGCTGGATAAGCTCCTTGTCCGCCCCCGGTGCAACGGTGGAGTCAGCGACATGATCTTTCGCAGCACGCGCGGTGATCAGAGCGTCGGTCTCGAAGACGCGCTGCTCAAGGGGATTGCTGACGACGGTGGCTTGTTCGTACCTGAAACCTTGCCAACGTTCTCAATTGACGATTTTGCGGATGCGCAGGATCTCATCGGCGCGGCGTCGGTTTTACTTGGGCCCTACGTTGCCGACACTCGACTGGAGTCAGAGCTGTCGAGCATCCTCGCCGAGACGCTGCACTTTCCGATTCCGTCGGTACCGCTTGGCTGGGACCGAGGTCCTGCATGGCTGCTGGAGCTGTTTCACGGCCCGACCGCTGCGTTCAAGGATGTCGGTGCCGGGTTTCTCGCAGCCTGCATGAGCAGACTGCACCAGGTGGACGACGAGCCCTTGATCATCCTGGTTGCGACGTCCGGGGATACTGGTGGCGCTGTCGCTGCTGCCTTCGACCAACGGCCGGGTATTCGGGTTGCCATTCTCTTTCCGAAAGGTCGTGTTTCGGCCCGGCAGGAGCGGCAGCTCACATGCTGGAGCGATAACGTCCTGTCGCTTGAAGTTGAGGGGTCGTTCGACGATTGCCAGACGCTCGTAAAGAGCGCGTTCGTCGATGCGGACCTCGGCTCGCGGTACCACTTCAGTTCGGCGAACAGCATCAACATCGGTCGCCTGCTACCGCAGAGCACCTACTACGCCTGGTCGAGCCTTGCGCACTACCGAGAGCGAGGTCGGCGACCGAACTACATCATTCCGACCGGCAATCTCGGCAATGCGCTGGCCTGCATACTCGCCCGCGACATGGGTCTGCCCATCGGCGACATCGTGCTTGCCACCAATGCGAACAGGCTGATCTCCGACTACCTGGAAGGTGCTGACTGGCTGCCGCGTGCCAGCGTACAGACCCTGGCCACGGCGATGGATGTTGGCAACCCGAGCAACATGGAGCGCCTGCGCAAGGTGCACGGCGAGCAGGACGAGCTGCGCGGGCTGATCAGTTCGGTCAGCGTTGCCGATAACGACATCGAAGCGCAGATTCGCGAGCAACACGCCGATCTGGGTATGGATATCTGTCCGCATACGGCTACCGCGTTTCACGCGTACTCGAGATTGCCGGCCGAGCGGCGGGACGAGGACTGGATTCTGGTGGCGACGGCGCACGCGGCGAAGTTCGAGTCCATTGTTGAGCCACTTATCGGCGAGACGGTCGACGTGCCGCCGGCGCTGGCCGAGATTCTCGAGCGACCGACGCGCGCCGTCAGTATCGCACCCACGCTCGAAGCACTCGATGCCGCGCTGTCCGGCGGCTTCGATCGCGAGTCAGGCAGTGGCTGAGTGGATCGCCTTACCCGGCGGCGCCTACGTACTGCCGCTGATCGTTGTCGTGTTGCTACTGCTGTGGCTCGGCTATCGGCATCGACGTCGGCACGATCGCTCGGTTGAGGAAGTCGTCAAGTCGATTTCCTACGAGTACATGAGCAACGTCATCATCCCCAAGGCCGATGACGGCGAGATTCACCTCGATCACGTTTTGCTCACCGCAGAGGGTTTGCTCATCGTCGAAGTCAAAGACGTGCAGGGCATCGTCTTCGGTAGCGACAAGATGCAGGACTGGACGGTCATTGCGAGCGATCGACGTTTTACGTTCAGCAATCCGCAGCCACGCATGTTCGATCGTATCGCGGCCGTGCGTCAGATCGTCCGGCAGATCCCCGTGACGGGCCGGATTCTGTTCCTGGATGGCGCCGAGTTCACGAAGGGCGTTCCCGGCCTGGTAACCACGCTCGATGACCTGCTTGGCGAGTTTGGTGAGCTCGACAAGCTGTCTGCAACGGCGAAGATCGAGGCCTTCAAACCGCACTGGGACGCAGTCTCACAGGCCGCCCGCCCGGCAGACGCATAAGCCCGGTTCAGTCGATCGCGAAGAAGCGCCGCGCGTTCGCGGTTGTCAGCTCCGCCAACTCAGTTTCACTTTCGCCACGCGCTTCAGCCACGACGCGGAGCACCTCGACAAGGTGGACCGGTTCGTTTCGTCGTGACTTTGGCTTCGGCCGCAGGGTTCGCGGTAACAGGTAGGGCGCGTCGGTTTCGATCATCAGCCTGTCTTTGGGAATTCGCCCGACGATCTCTTTGAGATGTGCGCCGCGACGTTCGTCGCATATCCAGCCGGTGATGCCGATGTAGAGACCCATGTCCAGGTACGCATCGAGCATTGCGCCGGTGCCGGTGAAGCAGTGTGCGACGCCGGCGGTTATGCGATCCGAAAACGGCGCGAGGATCGCCAGGAAGTCGTCATGTGCGTCGCGCTGATGCAGGAAAACAGGCTTGCCAACGTCAGCCGCGATCGTCAGCTGTCGTTCGAATGCGTCCTTCTGTCGGTCCGCCGGCGAAAAGTTTCGAAAGTAGTCGAGGCCGCACTCACCAACGGAGCAGACCAACGGATCCTGGAGCAGCTCGCGCAGGGTGGCGTCCACCCCGTCGTCGTACTCGCTGGCGTGATGCGGATGCACGCCCGCCGTCGAGCGATAAATGTCCGGCTGAGTTTGTGCAAGTTCCAGTGCCTGTCGGCTGCCGGCTTCACTGCTGCCGGTCAGGATGAACATGTCCACGCCGGCGGCACGTGCACGGGCGATAACCTCCTCGCGATCATCGTCGAAGCTGTCGTGCGTCAGATTGGCGCCAATGTCGATAAGCGAAGGATGCATGGATGTGTTTCGTCGTCAGACGGCGCGCCAGCGAAACATGAACGCGCTGGCCGCGAGAAACACCGCGCTCATAGCCGCAAGCGCGAACAGATCCGGGGCGATATCACCAAACCCGGCACCGTCGAGCATGATGGCACGCGCCGACTCCAGAATGTGCGTCAGTGGAAAGATGCCGGCCAGGGATCGAACCCAGCTGTCGGCAGCTTCCAGAGAAAACCAGACGCCGGAAAGCAGCATCATTGGCCAGGTGGCGAGATTCAGCAGTCCGCCGGCAAGTTCCTCGCTGGTGACCCGGGAGGCGACCAGCAGCCCCAGCGAAATCAGGCTGATTGCGCCGACCAGCGCGACGAGGAACAGCAGCAGATAGCTGCCCTCACTGCGTATGTCGAGCAGCAGGCTGATACCGACAAAGACGGCCGCTGTGATCGTCA
>CAZMEA010000081.1:0-9584 GCA_964565135.1 uncultured Woeseiaceae bacterium | reverse complement strand
GGCCAGAAGAACAGCACGCCCAGCGTCACGACGCCGATCGTCAGCGCCGCCATGTTCGGGTCCATCACCGCCGACGGAATCGCAGTCAGCGCCGGGATTGTGCCGCCGCCCTCCGGCTCGTGGCCGAACAGGCGTGACACCTGAAGCGCGATAATGATGCAGCCAATACCGCTCATGAATCCTGAGATGACCGGGTAGGGCACCAGCCGGATGTAGTCACCGAAACGCAGGATGCCGAAGAGGATCTGCAGCACACCGGCGAGAACAACGGCAGCGAAGACCAGCGCAGGATTGCCGCTCAACGCAGCGAAAACGCCCGCAAAGACAACAACCATCGGGCCTGTCGGGCCCGAAATCTGGGCGCCCGTGCCGCCAAACAGAGAGGCAAAGAAGCCTACAAAAATCGCACCCCACAGACCGGCGATCGGGCCCGCGCCCGATGCTTCGCCGAACGCGAGTGCCAGCGGCAGTGCCACCACGCCGGCTGTCAGGCCGCCGTAGATGTCGCCGCGAAGGTTGGACAAGTCAAATTTCATTTCCGTGCTCCTGAAATGGAACCAGATCAGGCCGCGCAGTCGTGCTTGCCAACGACTTTGGCAACTTCGTCTGCGTAGCGTTTTTCGACCGATACGAACTGGTTGGCATCTTCGTCGAAGGCGCTAACGCCACCGGTCTTGATGTCGTAAACCCAGCCATGGAGATTCAGGTCACCTTTGGCGAGGCGACGGGCGACGCTTGGATGCGTCTTCAGATGCTGGAGCTGCAGAATCACGTTCTGCTCGAGCAGCAGCTTCATGCGTTCGTCATCATCGCCGTC
Organism: uncultured Woeseiaceae bacterium; assembly: GCA_964565135.1. Lineage (GTDB taxonomy): Bacteria > Pseudomonadota > Gammaproteobacteria > Steroidobacterales > Woeseiaceae > JBFGFX01. Next base: position 8,767 of record CAZMEA010000081.1, on the reverse strand, counting down.
CGGGGCGAGCTCGTCGACCACGGCCACCGCCGCTTTGGAATAGCTCAGCCATTCCTTGACGTGCGGCAAGGCATCGAGACCCTCCGGGTTCATTGCACCTTTCATGGCGCCGCACTCGGTGTGACCGCAAATGACGATGTGCGGCACGTTGAGGGCTGCGACAGCAAACTCGATCGATGCCGTCATGCCACCGGTAAACGTCACATGCGGTGGCACGATGTTGCCGGCATTGCGGCAGATGAACAGTTCACCGGGATCCGTCTGCGTGATCATTGCTGTTTCGATGCGCGAGTCCGAGCACGTTATGAACAGCGCCTCGGGCGACTGGCCCTTGCTGAGCTTCTCGAACAGCTCTTTTTTCTCGGGATAAACGTCGTTCTGAAAGCGGACGACACCAGCTGCAAAACTAGGCATTTCTCTCTCCTTCCTCAGTTGGAAGCACTTTTCTTGGGTTCCGAGGTCCACAGGCGGCGCGCCGACTTGATGGCGGTTGCGCTTATGCTCAAGCGTCCCTCGATGAAAGCGAGGCCCTCGATGATCCACTCGGCGATCTCGGGCTGGGTAAGGCGGTAGTAGTGACGTCGACCGTCGCGGCGTTCTTCGACGACGCGGTGAGCCTTCAGCAGGCTCAGGTGCTGGGAGACACGGGGGCCGGGCAGCGAAAGGGTTTCGACCAGGGTATTCACGTCTTTTTCGTCGACTCGAAGCTCTTCGATAACGCGGATACGATCGGGATGCGCGATCAGCTTGAACACTTCCGCGAGCTCTTTGGCGACGGCTTGGCGATTTGGCATGGCGTCAGTGACTCCCCCGAGGTGACGTAATCTGCAAACCTGCATATCTACAAAGATTCATATCTGCGAAACTCTGAAGATATGAAGATGCGAATATATGCACAGGTTTCGGGGGTGTCAAGATGCCGGTGCACAAAATCGGCTTCGCCGCCCAAACCGGCGCCTCACCCGGCCTCATGATGTGAAATAAGCTGTTGAGAATGTGGACAAAACTCGCGGTCTCCCCGACATTAGCTGCGCTATGCCCGTCACTCGAACGCCGCGATGAAGACCTATGACGTCGTTGTTATCGGCGCTGGCCACAACGGCCTGACGAACGCCGCGTTCCTCGCCAAAGCCGGGCTGGACGTCGTCTGCGTCGAGAAGAATGACTACATCGGTGGCGCTGCGGTAAGCCGGGAACTGCACAAGGACTGGATCTACTCCAACTGTTCCTACGTCTGCAGTCTCCTGCGCCCGGAGATCTACCGGGCGCTGGAACTGCACCGCTACGGACTGCAGGTCACTCCATACGGCGGCAACGTCACCTTCATGGAAAACGGCGACTATTTCGGCGCGTACTACGATCGGGAAGCCGCGCATCGCGAGATGGCTCGACACTCTCGGTACGATGCTGACGCTTACGAGCGCTACGCGGCCGATACCCAGCGACAGTGCCGGTTGATCCGGGACTTCCTGCTGCGAACGCCACCGGATCCCACCTCTTTTCATCCGCGAGACCTGCTCGAGCTGCTGTCGCTCGGCGGACGGTTTCTGGAGATGGGGGAGGACCGGATCTACGAGACGCTGCGTTTCTGGACGATGAGCGTCGCCGACTATCTCGGCGAATACTTCGAAACTGACGTCATCAAGGCGGCCAAATCGGACAGCGGCATCATCGGTACGGCGCTGGGCGTTCACTCGCCGGGTACCGCGTACGTGCTGTTGCACCACTACATGGGCGACGTGGACGGCAATATCGGATCCTGGGGCTATGCGCGCGGCGGAATGGGCGCCGTCTCGAACGCTATCGCCGGGGCATTTCAGAACTACGGCGGCGAGCTTCGAACGGAGTCCGGCGTCGAAAAGATCCGCGTGGTCGACGGCAAGGCGACGGGCGTCGGCCTCGACAACGGTGACGAGATTCGCGCCCGCCTGGTCGTGTCGGCGATGGATGTCAAACGAACGTTCCTTACCTGCATGGACGCCAGCGATCTCGATCCGGGTTTTCGCCGCCGCGTGGCGAATTTCAAGATACGCGGATCATCGGGCAAGCTGAACATTGCGCTCGATGGATTGCCGACCTTCCCGGCCTTGCCTGAAGGCAGTTCGCTATACACCAGCGACATGCACTTCATCGATTCGCTCGAGCGAATGGAACGGGCATACGACGACTGGAAGGCAGGGACCTGGTCGCAGGATCCCTATATGGACATGGTCATTCCGACCCTGGTCGACCCGACCATGGCACCGCCCGGCAAACACATGATGAGCTGCTTTGTGCAGTACTGTCCGTACGAGATCGATGGACGGGCCTGGACGAGTGACGAAAAGACGGCCTTCGGCAACACGGTGATCGAGCAGATCGCCAACTACAGCCCCGACTTCAAGGATCTGATCTTGCACGCCGAGATCAGAACACCCCAGGACATCGAGGCCGAGATAGGCATCACCGAGGGCAATATCTTTCATGGGGAACTGACCATGGATCAGTTGCTGTTCAATCGACCGGTGCCCGGTTTCGCCCAGTATCGGACTCCGGTCGACAAGCTGTACATGTGCGGGTCGAGTACACACCCGGGCGGTGGGGTCATGGCTGCGCCCGGGGCGAACGCCGCTCGCGAGATTCTGAGGGACCTGCGGCGGCGTAACACGGTGCCTGAGAACTTCGGCGATGACTGAACGCTTCGACGCCATCATCATTGGTGCCGGTCATAACGGGTTGGTTTGTGCGACCTTGCTAGCCCAGAAAGGCCAGTCCGTACTGCTGCTCGAAGGTAAAGACGCCGTTGGCGGCGCCGCTATCACGCGAGAATTCGCGGACGGTTTTCGCACGTCCGCGTGTGCGCACTACCTCTACCAGCTGCAGCCCGAGGTTGAGCGTGCGATGCGCCTGACACAACCTTCGATGAGCGATCCGTTGAGCACCGTCGTTCTGGCGCCGGATGGCAAGCACGTGACGTATCGCGGCGATACCGTCGAGGGTGTGACGGCTGAGGACGCCGCCGAGTATAGACGCTTTCATCGACAAACGACGCGCTTTGCGGACCTTCTGGCGCGGCACCTGAATTCGAGTCCGGCTCGGCTCGGTGGGGGCGGACGAAGAGACATGCTCAAGCTGCTGAAGCTCGGCTTCGATGTGCGGCGCCTCGGACGCGCGGAGATGCGTGAGTTGCTGCGCATGATCGGCATGAATATTCGTGACGAGCTCGTCGAACGGTTCGCAAGCCCGCTGCTGCGCGGCGGCCTCGCCACAGACGCGGTTCTCGGTACACACCTGGGACCCCGTTCACCGACATCTCTTCTGACCTATCTCTACCGACTGGCGGGCCGCAAAGGCGAGATGCGTCGATTGAATGGGGGCATGGGCGCGCTGACCCGGGCGATGGAAGACGCGGCGACAGGTTCGGGGGTCGATGTACGAACGGGCGTGAACGTCGACTCGATTGTCGTCGAGAACGGGCGGGTCACCGGCGTGCGCACCTCCGCCGGTGACACTATTGAAAGTTATACGGTGATCTCGAGTGCGGACCCGAAAACGACGGTTCTCGATCTCGTCGGCGCGAAGCACTTTGAAACGCGCTTCGTGCATCGCGTAAACAATCTGCGTGGCCACGGAAACGTCGCCAAACTGCATCTGGCGCTCGACGCGTTGCCGACCGTGCCGGGACTGGGGCGGGACGAAATGGCGAACCGACTGGTGATCGCGCCCGACGATGCGTACGTCGAGCGGGCTTTCAATCCGGCCAAGTACGGGGAGTACTCGACCGAGCCCGTTATAGAGCTTTCCTTCGAAACGACGACGGATCCGTCCCTGGCGCCTAACGGAAAACACGTGCTGTCGGCCGTGGTGCAATACGCACCCTACGCGCTGAAGGGCGGCTGGACGGGCGAAGCGCGGGCCGGATTCACGCAATGTGTGCTCGAGGTACTCGGTCGATGCATGCCCGACCTCGAGGATCGAATCATCGCAAGCGAGCTGCTCACGCCCGCGGATCTCGAGCAGGAGTTTCGAATGTCAGGGGGGCACTGGCATCACGTCGAACTGGCCTTTGATCAATTCCTGTTCGTCCGCCCCGTTGCCGGGGCAGCGCAGTATCGAATGCCGCTCGACGGCCTCTGGTTGTGCGGGGCCGGGGCACATCCGGGCGGAGGCATCAGCGGCGCGCCTGGCCGCAATGCGGCGAACGAAATTCTTTCACGGGAGCGGTTTCGATGGCGGTAATCGAGGTTCCTCAGGGGCGTCTGCAGTCACCCTTCCGCGACAGGCAGGTCGCTCTCGACACGCTGAACCGGTGGCATGAGTGGAAAGGCTATACGGTACCCGATGCCCTGTATGACGCAGAGATCGAATACTTCGCCATTCGCAACTCCGCTGCCGTGTTCGATCTTACGCCGATGACGAAGTACCGGATTACGGGCCCCGACGCACTGGCGTACATTGATCGGCTTGTGACCCGCGACATGACCAAGGTCGCCGCCGGTCGGGTTGCCTACGCCGTCTGGTGTAACGACCAGGGTCAGGTCCTGGACGACGGCACCGTGTTCCACCTGCACGACGGCGAGTATCGCCTGTGCTCACAGGAACGCCACCTTGACTGGCTCGTAGATTCCGCGATTGGCTTCGATGTCGACGTCGTCGATGAAACGGCGGATGTTGCCGCCCTGGCTCTGCAGGGTCCGACGTCGTTTAGCGTGCTGTCGGCGCTGGGCATTGATGGCATCGACGGGCTAAAGCCGTTTCAGCTGATCCACGTCGAAGTCGATGGCCAGCCGCTGACGGTATCGCGCACGGGCTTTACCGGCGATCTCGGCTACGAACTCTGGATGCGGCCGAATGATGCTGCCGACTGGTGGGATCGGTTGTTTGCAGCGGGCGCTCCGTACGGCATCCGGGCGATCGGCGGTGACGCGCTGCAGCTCGCGCGAATCGAGGCCGGCTTCATTCAGGCTGAAGCAGACTTCCTGCCGGCCAAGTGCACCGTGCGGACGGGCAGAACGCGAAGTCCGTTCGAACTCGACTTAGGCTGGCTGGTGCACTTCACCAAGCCGAACTTCAATGGCCGCAAGGCCCTGGCCGAGGAGATGCGAACGGGATCCCGCTGGCGCCTGGTGCGACTCGATATTGATGGCAACAAGCCGGCGCACAATGCCTACATTTATGCCCGGCGCCGTGGGAACCGGCAGGAGATCGGTTTTACAACGTCGGCCACCTGGTCGCCGATCTGCAAGCAGAATATCGCCCTCGGTACCGTCGATGCTCGCTACGGGGCCCCTGGCGACACGCTGTGGGTCGAGATCTATTACCAGCGCGAGATGCACTGGTCGCGCGTGATGGCCGAGGCACGCGTTGTCGAAGGCCCGTTCTGGTCGCCGCCGCGCAGGCGTGCGACGCCGCCGGCCAGGTGCTGAACCGCGGAACACTTCTACGACCTGCGTCGTGACCACGAATTCGCGTGTGAGCTAGACTAGAACTCGTCTGGGAGTATTGACCATCAAATGCGCCTGAGTTTTTCGGTCTTCGCGTTGCTCGTCATCGCCGTCACCCCGGTCGGTGCCGACGAGGAAATGCACTTGCCGCTGGATGCTGGCGGCGATCGCGCGCCCGCGTACCTGATTCAGGTACCCGACAGTGTCGACGGCGTTCTGATTGCGAACGCCGCTGCGTCCGAACTCGTGCATGTCGCAAACGATGCGTCGACGTACCCGGTAGTGTCGCGTCGATACATGTCGGTCGGAACACGTGGCGTTGGCAAACAGCGTAGCGGCGATCGAAAGACGCCGTTGGGTATCTACTTCATGACCGAGGAACTGGATACGCGGCGCATGGATCCCAAGTATGGCGCGGCCGCGTTTGTCCTCGACTATCCAAACGCCTGGGACCGCCGGCAGGCGCGGACCGGCCACGGCATCTGGCTACACGGCGTTCACCCGGCGACGCCTGTGCGTCCGCCGCTGGATACCGATGGCTGTCTCGCGTTGCCCAACGCCGAGCTGCTGAGCCTCAAACCGAATCTGGTCATGCATTCGATGCCGGTCATCGTGGCGCGACGCATGGAGTGGTCGTCGCACGAGCGCATCGCAGAGCTGCGACTCGCGTTGGCCGACGCCGTCGAAGGCTGGCGAATGAGTCTCGAAGACGGCGATCTCCATGCCCACCTGGCGCATTACCACAGCGATTTCGTGGCGCGCGGGATGAGCAAGCCGGAATGGGCACGATTCAGAGCCGCAAGTCTCTCGGCCAATCCCGTGACGAATGTCGATGTTGACGAGCTGATGCTGCTGCGGGATCCGGAAGATCCGACGCTCTACCTGGCGCGCTTCCGTCAGACCCTGGTCTCCGACAGTGGCAGCGTCTCACTGACCAAGCGGCTCTACTGGCGCCAGGAAGATTCAGGCTTCCACGTTATCGCAGAAGACGCCGGCTAACCGCCGGCGCCTTTCGTTCCCGATGCGTCAGGCTGCGTCGAGCGACGCCAGCCATTCGTCGTCAGAGCCTTCCTCGACGTCATCGAACAGGTACGCGCCGAGATAGCGTTCGCCGGTATCCGGCAGCATCGTAAGAATCACGGAGCCCGGGTCTGCATTCTCGGCAACCTTCAGCGCGGCAGCGAGCGTGCCGCCACCCGAGATACCCGAAAAGATGCCTTCTTCCGCGCTGAGCCTGCGAGCGACGTCCCGGCTTTCCTCGTCGGTGACCGGAATGTTTTCGTCAAAGATCTCCCGGTTCAGAACCTCCGGAATGAAATCGGGCGTCCAACCCTGGATCTTGTGCGGCTTCCAGTCGTCGCCGGCAAGCAGTCTGGCTTCGGCAGGTTCCGTCGTTACGATCTTTACGTCCGGTCGGGCGAGCTTCAGGACTTCGCCTGCGCCGGTCATCGTACCGCCCGTTCCCCAGCCGCTGACCCAGTAGTCGAGCCGTTTGCCGGCAAAGTCCCGGAGGATTTCGGGACCGGTCGTCTGCCGATGAAACGCCGGGTTTGCGGGGTTCGTGAACTGGCTGGCCAGAAACCAGCCGTGTTTCTCGGCAAGCTCAGCCGCTCGTTTGACCATGCCGCTGCCGCGTTCGGCACCCGGTGTCAGGATGACCTTCGCGCCCAGCGCGCGCATGATCTTGCGGCGCTCGACGGAGAAGGTCTCGACCATGGTTGCAACGAACGGATAACCCTTGGCAGCACACACCATGGCCAGCGCAATTCCGGTGTTGCCCGACGTCGCTTCCACGACAGTCTGGCCTGGCTTCAGGGCGCCACTCTTCTCGGCGTCGTCGATTATGGCGAACGCAAGCCGGTCCTTGACGGAACCGATCGGATTGAAGGCCTCGACCTTGACGTACATCGTGACGTGGTCAGGCGCCATGCGCTGCAGTTTGACGACTGGCGTGTTGCCGATCGTCTCCAGAATGCTGTCGTAGATCATCGTGTTTCCCCCGAAACAGTGCGTCCCCACTCGGACGGCGAATCCTACAGCAAGCTGTACAACCCATCGACCTCAACGGCGTTCACAAACCCGACTTCGTTGACTCGTCGCAGCGGGGACGGCATGCTCCAAGCATGAATACTTCGCCCTCAGCAAAACGAAAGAACAAAAAACCGGACTCTTCCAGTTCGGGGAGCGGTGCTGAGCGCGTCTAGTCGACACAGAGCTTGATCAACAAAACCTCGGACATCGCGAGATGTGCCGGGGTTTTTCTTTTTCGGAGAGATCGAATGAATGGAGAGAGTATCCGCGGGTCGCTGGTTGCGCTGGTGACCCCGTTCAACGACCGGGGAGTCGATGAGCCGGCACTGCGCAGGCTCGTCAACTGGCACATCGAACAAGGGACAGACGGACTCGTGCCGGTCGGCACCACCGGGGAGTCGGCCACCCTCAGCGAAGCCGAGCATCGCAAGGTTGTCGATATCGTGGTCGAAGAAACAGCGGGTCGAATTCCTGTCGTTGCCGGCGCCGGATCGAACAATCCGCATGAAGCCATCCTGTACAGCAACTACGCTGCAGAATCCGGTGCTGATGCGGCGCTGCACGTTGCCGGCTACTACGTCCGACCGAACCAGGACGGGCTTTACCAGCACTTTCGCATGGTTCATGACGCTACCGAACTGCCGATCATCGTGTACAACATACCGCCGCGAGCCGTCGTCGACATACTGCCCGAGACGCTCGCGGCAATTGCCGAGTTACCTCGGGTCGTCGGCGTCAAGGACGCGACGGGAGACTTGACCAGGCCCTTGCTTGAACGACAGCAGATCAGCCGACCGTTCGCGTTCCTGTCCGGGGAGGACGCGACCGCAGTGGCCTACAACGTATCGGGTGGCACCGGGTGTATCTCCGTGACCGCAAACGTTGCACCGATGCTGTGTGCCGACATGCAGCGGGCGTGTGCCGAAGGCGACTACGCGACGGCAGCGACGATTCAGGACCGTCTGCTGCCACTGCACATGGCAATGTTCGCAGAGCCAAGTCCCGCCGGAGCGAAATACGCCGTGTCATTGCTGGGCCACTGTGGACCGGACTGCCGACTGCCGATTACCCCTCTGAGCGACGTGACCCGCGCCCGAATTCGTCAGGCGATGTCGGCGTTAGAGCTTATCTAGTCGCCGCGCCCGGCGCCTGCCCGAGCTTCGCGGTGATGAAGTCGTCGATCGTGTAGTGACCGCTTGCGTCGGTCAACGAATGCAGCCAGAGCGAGGCTTCGATGGCACCGCGCGCGAAGACGCCGCGATCCAGGGCGTCGTGGCCGAGGCTGATCGTGTCGTGATCGCCGTAGAAGCTGA
>CAZMEA010000080.1:0-9714 GCA_964565135.1 uncultured Woeseiaceae bacterium | reverse complement strand
TCGTCGTCCCTGATCATAACCGCGATGCGCCGAAAAATATCGCCATCTGCGGTGTCTGAGATACCAATGAGCTCCAGCAAGAACGCCTCATCGGCCTCACGATTCGTATCCTGCACGAGCGGAATCAGGATTCGAGCCGATCGCTGCCCCGGATCGAACGTCACGGTTCTCGACGCCGGGGCAAAATAGTCCACGTCGCTCGTGGCCGTTACGTCCAACACGTCAAATGCGACACGCAGGGTCGTCTGATCAGGCTTGTACCGCACCAGGTCGATTTGCGCCGCAGTCTCGCCCTCGGCCACAGACACCTGGCTTACCGCAAAGCCCACCGTGTTGGGGGCCAGCCGTTCTTCGAAAATTCTCTGATCGTCGTCTTCCAGGGTCAAATCGATGACCGCAAGTTCTGCCCCATCCAATGCGTCCCTCAGCCGCAGCTCTGCGCGGCGGTCCGGCTCACGAAGTGGATCCGACGTCATCGATAGCTCGAGCTGCGCAACCGCCTGGTTTGGGGCAAAGCTGACTGACCCATCCCCCGCGATCTGGTACTGACCGGATTCCCAGGGCGAGCCATTGCCGTCGAATCTTCGTTCTTCGATCGCAACGATCATCTCCTCGTCAATCCGTGACGTTCTTTCTATGTCGAGAACGGCTCCGCCTCCGTCTTCACGAAGCACAACGGACAGAATGGGTACCGGGCCTTCGTCCGCGAGCAAGCGAACAGCATGCGTTGGCTCCTTGCGCGACGTGTCGAAGACCGGTGTGTTATCCAACGCCGGCGAGTCTTCCGGAAACTCCTCTGCCAGAGGCATTCCACTGGGTACGAGTCCCGGTTCCGCGGCGACCTCGGAAGGCGGTTCGGCAGGGCTTTCCACCGGTGACTCAATTCTGACATCGGGATCTGTCTGGCGACTGTCAAGAGTCGTTACGGATTCAGGCTGATCGCTGGTCGACAGTTCCTGAGACGTAACAACGGGTTCCGGATCTGTCGCCTCGACTGACGCGACGCCAGGCGACTCGGCAACCGTTCCCCGCCCCATGAGTGCATTCAGCCTGCTCTCCACATCCAGCCGTTGCAGAATGTCCGTCTGGGTAACCGCAACTGCAGCGAGCACGACAATGCCTGCCACCGCAAGGAGCGCGCGTCCGAAACCACCCCCCGAAGCAACCGGAGCCTGTTCGTCGGCCAGCGGTTCGGCGGCCTGGATCACCTCCGCACCTTTGGAGGCACGAATAAAGTCGTCTACAAACTCTCGGGCCGAGCTAAACCGTGTCACTCGCGAAAATGAAAGCGCCTTCTTCAACACTCGCCATTGTGGCTCGGAAAGACCCTGTGGACGCTGTGCGGCCATCCCTTCCGCCGCCGCTTCAGCCGCATTTCGCGGGCCAAACACCCGGTAGCCGGCCACGAGACGATACGTCAGACACGCGAGGGAAAAGACATCATCCGCTGGAACCGGCTCTTCCCCGGTGAGCACCTGCATACTCGAATACGCAGGGGTAGCAGCGCCAGGAATCTGTGGATCCTGCTCCGCACGCCGCTTCGTATCGCTTTGTCGAACGCGCGCGATGCCGAAGTCGATAAGTTTGACGTCTCCCGCCGACGTCAACATGACGTTGCCCGGTTTGACGTCTGCGTGAATCACACCACGCCGATGTGCATATTCCAGCGCATTGGCGAGCTGGTCCACGATATCGATGACTTTCTCGAGCGGCAGTTGACGCGACTCGGGATGATCCAGGATGGCGGCCAACGACTTGCCGTCGAGCCATTCCATCACCATGAAATACAGTTCGTCTTCCCGGTCAAAGTCGATAAACCGGACAATGTTCGGATGCGTCAGCGAACGACCTTTTGCGGCTTCCTGCTGAATCGCACGCAACGCAGCCGCGTTCTGCGACAAGCGGACGTTGAGTACCTTTATGGCGACCCAGGGTTCGGCACCCTCGACTTCTGCCATCCGCCTGTCGAGCGCTTTATAAACCTCTCCCATGCTGCCGCCCGCAACCTTGTGCTGCAGCAGAAACCGGTCCCGCAATACGGATCCCGCCTGCAGCTGTTGCCGTGGCTGCGGCTTGCGCTTAGCGGCAGCTTTGGAAGGCAGTATCGTCGTGCGGACGTGCTCTGACTCATCGTCCTCATCAGCGTCCGGAAGCGTCTCGTCGAATTCGTCCGTAACCCGGTCGAGCATCTGCTGCACCACCAGCATCGTTTCCTTTCGCAACTGTCCGGATTCGTATCGATCATTCAGAATCTGCCGAATGTCACTTTCGCTCTGCTGATGACTTTGCAGAAGGTCCCGAATTGCTCGAAATACACCTTGCTGCAGTGACTGATCATCCAGCGTATGCCGTAACTGGCTTTCAAAATCTGAAAGCTGCTCCGTGTAACCCTTGGCTGTTTTGCGGGTTTCGGTGGTCATACGGGTCTCGATGGCGGACGGACTGCGTCGCGCGCGGGGAATCGAATTAGCGACAAACTCTTATTATTTTAGCGTCAAACGGCGCCAGAACGATGGAACTGGTCATCAAATTCCAGAATATACGCCAAACGAGACGCCTTCAGAGGACCTTGCCCGGGTTCATCAGATTATCCGGATCCAGAGCTTGCTTGATGGTCCGCATCAGTGACATTTCAGCGGCACTGCGGTGCCGCCGCAGTGCGTCCCGCTTCAGGACACCGACGCCATGTTCTGCGCTGATGCTCCCGCCGAAGCTCTCAACGACGGCGTACACGGCATCCGCCATTCGAGACCGCGCCGCGAGAAACTCGTCAGCAACCGCATCGACAGGCTGTGACACGTTGAAGTGAACGTTACCATCGCCGACGTGGCCGAACGCCACGATTCGGCTTCCAGGCACCGTCTGTTCGACGGCCGCTGACCCGGCCTCAATGAATCTGGCAACCTCGCCGACGGGCACCGAGACATCGTGCTTCAGGCTCGCACCCTCATGTTTTTGTGCTTCCGAAATGGAATGTCGCAGGCGCCAGAACTGTTGTGCCTCGGTGTCGTTCTTCGCTATAACTGCATCGGCGATCCGCCCGCTTTCGATCATCGCCATCAGCACGTCTTCGAAGGATTGCACCCCTTTCTCCGGCACCGCTGTATCCAGCAGCACGTACCACGGATACCCCGCATCAAACGGCAGTTTCGAATCGGGAATGTGTCGGCACACCATCTCCAGTGACAAGGCCGACATCAACTCGAATGCCTGCATCTGGTCGGCCAGACGCTCGCGCAGTTCGCCAAACAGTCGCACGCCGTCCTGGGCTCCGGAGACCGCCAACATCGCAACCTGTCGGTTCGCAGGTTTCGGAAACAGTTTCAGGCTCGCGGCAGTAATGATTCCGAGCGTGCCTTCGGCGCCGATGAAGAGCTGTTTGAGATCATAGCCGGCCGTGTCTTTTCGCAACGTGCGCAGGCTGCTGATGATGTCCCCATTCGGCAAGACCACTTCCAGACCGAGAACGTGATCTCTCGCCGTGCCGTAGCGAAGCACGTTCGTGCCTCCCGCGTTCGTCGAAAGATTACCGCCGATCTGGCAACTGCCTTCCGCCGCCAGGCTGAGCGCAAAAAATCGTCCTGCCTCGTCAGCGGCGCTCTGCAGATCGGCAAGTACGCAACCGGCTTCTGCAATAACTGAATAGTCGTCCGGCGAGATTGCCCGAATGCTGTTCATGCGGGACAGGGACAAAAGGATCTGTTCGCCCGAGGGATCCGGAATAGCCCCGCCGCAAAGACCCGTATTGCCACCCTGAGGTACGATCGCGACGCCGGCAGCGCGGCATGCGCGAACAATGCCCGACACCTCGCTGGCGGTTGACGGTGAAACCATCAACGGCGTCCGACCGCGCCAGGTGCCCCGCCACTCCGTCAGGTTTGGCTCGAGGGCATCGGCATCGTCAGTCCATCTCCCGGGCCCAACGATAGTCTTTAATTCTTCAACTAGCGTCTGCATCAAAGCTCCGCGTGTTCGACATAGGTCAACCAATCGACGTTGCTGCCGCACATTACGAGCGCGACATGTTTGTCTGCAGCCATAGACCGGACAGGTCCAAAAAGTGCGGCCGTCGTTGCCGCACAGGCGGGCTCGACCGAAATCTTTTGTTTCTGAAAGAGGAGGCGCATAGCGGCGCGCAGCTCATCGTCGGAGACGCGAACGATCTCGTCGACGTTCTCGTGACACACCCCAAACGAGTATGGCATTGCGTAGGGAGCGCCCAGGCTGTCGGCAATGGTGTCAACCCGATCGATGGATTGCGGCTCGCCCGCCGCAAAACTTCGGGACATCGTGTCTGCGCCGTTGGGCTCGACGCCGATCACGATTGCAGATGGATTCAGTCGCTTCGCGGCCAGCGCGATTCCGCTGCACAGCCCACCCCCACCAACGGGGACAAGCAGTATGTCGAAACCGGGGATCTGCTCGCAGATCTCTATCCCGAGCGTTGCCGTGCCAAGGGTTACACCCTCACCGTCAAAAGGATGAATGAACGCTCTTCCCTCAGATTCCCGAATCTGTTCGGCGACCCGGAACGCGCCGTGAACATCGTCGACCAGGACAACTTCCGCGCCGTAGGCGCGACACTTCTCGACCCGCAAGGGGCTCGCGCTGGACAACATGACCACCTTGGCGTTGATGTCGAAAACACTTGCTGCGTAAGAAACCGCGATTGCATGGTTCCCCGCGCTTACCGCGGTCACACCAGTCCGGCGTTCTGCCGGACTGAGTCGGGCGACGTTAGCCAGAGCGCCGCGGGCTTTGAAGGTGCCCGTTTGCTGCAGGAATTCGAGCTTGGCTGACACCTGCGTTTCGCCGCCGAGCTCGTCTTCGAGCCCGACCGCCCGAAGTACCGGGGTGCGAATGATCCATTGCTGGATGTCCTCGCGAAGCGCTCGCGCGGACTCCAGCGATACAGGTGGTGGTGGGGAAAAGGTATTACTCATTGCAAAGCAGATCCGGCGTTGTTTCTCTACGCCCACTTGCGATGTTACGTGTAGTTGATTACTTTGGCGATGATGGATTCCGGCCGCAACTGGCGCGCCGGCAACAGCGCCAATCGGTGAATCTTCTGGCACCGAACCGGGGAAGGCGCGACTTGGGCACTGCATGGAACTCGACGACCTATCGCAATCGGGCATTCGCCGAATAGCCAACTATTCGCCGTACCTGGACCAGCTGGCCGGCCTCGCCAACGAGATGGGGCTGAAGCAGCGCAGCAACCTTGTGCATATGGAACAGTGTCTGCACAGGGAGTGGTCACTGGGCCAGAACACGATTCTCAGCTGGGCGCCGATCGACGACGGCATGCTGATACTGGTCGTACCGCATTACGCGATAGCCGAGTACACCGCCTCCTCGTCCGATGATCCGCGCATGCCCGGTCGGGTGTCTGCTCGATTTGTCACCGAATTGATTTCCGGAAACCGCAAGCTGAGCGTTGATCAGATGCACAAGGTCTGTCGCCTGCTCAACGTAGAGCCGCGCTATCTTCCGCTGCGTCAGGCGCTCACCGGGCACCCGGTCGAAACAGAAATCATCGAGCGCATGATCAGACGGTACGGCATCAACTACGTCGCGAGCCGTGCCGTTACCCTGTTCGATATCGTCGGCTTCAGCCTGCTGACGCCGTTCGAGCAGATGACCCAGCTGAACAGCCTCTCTTATTCGCTCAATTCCGCGCATGCAAAGATGCTGGAACTGGACGTCGGCATTAACTTCGCACGATCGTCCAGTGGCGATGGTTTCTACATCTGGAATCGCGACCAGGGCCTGGAAGCGAATGTAAACCTGTACCACTTCATGCACATCGTTCTTGCGGATAACGCAATTGCGCAAAGCAAGTCGGTATCAAAATCCGTGCCGAAGCTTCGCGCCTGTTTTCACGTTGGCAGCTGCTACGAGTTTTATCAGGCGGAAGGCCTGAACCCCACGATTCACAACTTCATCGTTGGTGACGTCACTATCGAACTCGCGCGAATGATTGAAGCCGCGATGCCGGGCCAGATCCTGGTCGGTGACTTTTTCGCCGAACTGCCCCGCCAGGAGGCCGATCAGCACGAAATATCGCAGCTGAACCTGGATGCCGTCGCCTTCCTGCAGCGTGCCCAGGGCAATCTTTCGAAGCTGAGCGGTCTGGAGCTCTCCGGTGAACGGGTGTCAGCAATCAAGTGTTATCTCACTGGCGAGCGACTGGAAAGTGGCGAATTCGATATCCGCAGGCTGTGCATCCGTGACAAGCACGGCCTGGAGCGCACCGCCTATAACGCGAAGGTAAACATCTACCGGGATTCCGCCGAACCCATTCTGCTCGGTATCGAGGATCGCAAGCTTGCGGCCTCCAGTCCCATCAACGCAGCCAAAAGTCCTTCAATCGGCTGAGCCGCCAGATACGGCCCGGCAGCTGACCCAATCGGAGACATCGTCATGCCTGTTGTAGCACCCCTCGAAGAAGAGCAGATGGATGCTGAACTGCGAGAATTCGTGCAGTTCTTCAAAGGTCCGTTGGGCGTAATACCGAACAGCGTCCGCACGATGGCGCGAAGGCCAGACGTTGCCCGCGCCTTCACGGAGCTAAACATCGCTGTCATGCAGTGTCATGGCGATGTGACACCCGAGTTCAAGAGACTCATTGGCTACGTCACCAGTTACGTATCCGGCTGTCGTTACTGCCAGGCGCACACCATTCTCGGGTCGGAGCGTTTCGGTTCCACGGAAGAACGGTTGAACGATGTTTGGAACTTCAAAGACAGCCCGCACTTTACGGAGGCCGAAAAAGCGGCGCTGGCTTTCGCCTATGCAGCGGCCGAAGTTCCGAACGGCGTCACCGATGAGATCGCCGAAGACCTGCACAAGCACTGGTCCGATGACGACATCGTCGAGATCACTGCCGTAGTCGCTCTGTTCGGTTACCTCAACCGCTGGAACGACTCAATGGGTTCGGCACTTGAAGACCTGCCGATCGAATCCGCCAATAAGCACCTCGGCAACACGGATTGGGAGATTGGCAAACATCGATGAGTTTGCCAGGGTTCGATGGGTTCGTTCGATCTAGATGTACGCCGCCGCTGCCGATGTAACCGGGACAGGCGGTCTGAGCTGTTTTTCTGCCGGTTCGCCACAGTCGCGGCATCGAAAGCGGGTATGGACAACGGAGCGGTTGCCAAATCCTTGTGAGACCAGTTTCGCAAGATCGGCAGTCTCCCAACGATCACAGTGGATGCAGTAAAGGCCGAGCGAGTGCTCCTGGTCGTAAAGCTCTTGCAACGTGCCCATACTAATCATCGAATCAGCATAGGTTACTTTCCTCTGCCGATTCCAGCTCCGGCAGATGGCATGGCATCATTGGTAGTCGATCAGAGGGCTAGACTATGGCGTTTGTGAATTCCGTCCCGGTGGAGGACGAAGCGGTCGGTACGGTCATGGGGCGGTACCCGGACCAGGCTATTCCGCTTACCGAGATGACCGAGGTAGTGATGCGAACCGGCGTCGCGCCGTTTTCTAACGAAGAACGTGAGCTGATCGCCGCATTCGCCTCGGGAACGAACAGCTGCACATTCTGCTACAACACTCACCGTGCCACTGCGGAGGCTTTCGGTGTCGACCAGGGTCTGCTTGAGAACCTCCTGGAAGACATCGACAGCGCACCTGTCGACGAGCGTATGAAACCGGTCCTGCGGTATGTGAAAAAGCTGACCGAGACGCCGTCGAAGATGACGCAGGCAGATGCTGATGCGATCTTCGACGCCGGTTGGGGCGAGGACGGCTTCCACTATACCGTGATGATTTGCGCCCTCTTCAACATGTACAACCGGATCATGGATGGGTATGGCGTGCGTAATACCGCCGAGTTTCGTCAGCAACGCGGAGAGTGGCTGGCCGAATCCGGCTACGCCTGGGTCATCAAGAAGTTCCGCGACGCCGACTAAGGCTCAGGCGGCTGCCTCAGCCAGAGTGTCGAAGAACAGGTCGATGTCCTCACGGCGCGTATGGATATGACTCGACATTCGTAAGCGGGCATTGCCGGTCGTCCAGATCAGGCGTTCATCGCACAGCTGCCAGAGCCGGGCCAATCGGGATTCCGGGAGGTTGATCTCGAACGTGACCAGCGAACCGTAAAGGCGATCATCACTTGGCGTCAGGAGGCTCACGTAATCCAGTTCTGACGCTCGGTCATAGGTTTCCCTGGCCAATTCATGGATCCGTGCGTAGATACGTTCTGGCCCGATGGCTTTGGCGAACGCGAGCCCGGCCATGAGGCCTTCGACGATCGCGCGATTGTTCGTGCCAAAGCGCATAAACCGGGCTGCCTTCATGGAATAGTCGTCCCACCGAGCCGTGGCGATTACCGGATAATGCACATCCAGGCGCTCCTCGCGGATGTAGAGCAAGCCGCTACCGGCCGGTGCGAACAGCCACTTGTGCGGGCTGCCGGCAAAATAGTCGCAGCCCATATCCCGGATGGCGTAGTCAACCTGCCCGGTCATGTGCGCCGCATCGACAACCGTCACGACACCTCGGGCCCGCGCTGCGTCACAGATTTCCCGAATCGGCATCAAGAGCCCCGTCGGACTCGTAATACCGCTAAAGCTGAGAACACGCGTCCTGGGCCCAATCGCGGCAATGACCGTATCGAACAGTTGCTCTGCAGACTCGGGGGGCAGCGGCAAATCGACCGTGCGGACTGTGATTTCGCCTTTGGCCTCTCTGACTCGCCATGGGTCCCGACCGCTGGGGTGTTCCTGGTTTGTAATCAGCACTTCATCGCCGTGCTCGAGCGGCATACCGCCGGCAATGATCGCCATGGCTTCAGTCGCATTGTGGACGATGGCGAGCTCATCCTTACTACAGCCAACAAACGCCGCCAGCGTCTCCCGCTCCTCGTCCAGAGTTTCGTAGCCCCAGCGTGGGTATCCTTCGTCAATGTGCAAACCGGCCGACTTGTCCAGGTATGCCTTGACGGCGTCGACGACCGGTCGTGGCGCGACGCCAAGACTGCCCGTATTCAGAAACGCGCGTTCTTCCGGCATCAGAAACTGCTCCCGCCGAATCTGACGCCAGTACTCGTCAGGCTCTCTGGATGCCAGACTGTCTGCAGGCAGCGCCTTCGTTGTACCGGCAATACCGGATACGGGCAAACCAAACAGCGCGGTTGAATAAGCTAGATTTCGCAGCGCATCACGGCGACTGAGATTCATGGCGTTCCCCCGAAAGCCAATGAGACCGTCACAGGATACTTCTCAGGAGTGATGATGGGCAATGCGCTCGCGGTGCCAGACGGAACCACTCACGGATCATGCGAGTGGATCTTTAGCGCGCAACCGGCGAGCTGCGGTTGGGGTCATCCGGCGGAAACGACAACGAGGGGGCAATCAGCTAAGGATTGATGTGGATAGTTCTGATGCCTTCTATCAGTAGCAATCAGTCCGATCGCAGAAACGAAATCTTTATAGAAGTATCAGCGACATCGAGGGGGCAGTCAGTGGAATATCGGGTGCGCCGACACTGCTCGCTTCGATCAGTAGCAATCAGTTTCTTCGTAGCAATCGAGGGTATGGGGAGTTCGGCGACAACGAGGGGGTTGTCAGTGGACGAAAGGTGCGGACGGTTCTTATGCCTTCTATCAGTAGCAATCAGTCCGATCGCCTCAGCCGAATAGAAGATACCTTCTTTAAAATTGGTCGGGGCGAGAGGATTTGAACCTCCGACCCCCACAAC
>CAZMEA010000079.1:0-9809 GCA_964565135.1 uncultured Woeseiaceae bacterium | reverse complement strand
TGAACGTCTCCTATGATGACGATGCGTTCGGATTTGCGGCGGGTGCCATTTGGTCATTCAGCGATCAGATGTCTGTCTCGGCCCGTTACTCGCTGACGGAACGACATCCAAACGCGACAGAACTGTTTGCGTTGGGTCCCCACGTTGCCGTGCAGCGTTTCGAGATCGGTTCGGTGACGCAGGCCATCCTGGATGGCGGCGATCCGAACGCTGCAATACTCAGCAAGGAGACGTCGAGCAACATCGACGTGACGATCCGCGGCAACACGGAACGCTTCGACTGGACGGTGACGTTGTTCTCAAACGACGTGGACGACTACATTGCGCTGTCGCCCACCGGTCGAGACTCCATCACCATCGACGGGGAGACCGAGGAGGTCGAGTTCGATGCGTTCGAGTTCCGTCAGACGGATGCAGAACTCTACGGC
Organism: uncultured Woeseiaceae bacterium; assembly: GCA_964565135.1. Lineage (GTDB taxonomy): Bacteria > Pseudomonadota > Gammaproteobacteria > Steroidobacterales > Woeseiaceae > JBFGFX01. Next base: position 9,381 of record CAZMEA010000079.1, on the reverse strand, counting down.
TACGAAGCCGAAGGCCGTTTCGAGATCTTCGACGCGGGCGAGAGGCATCTGCACGTTCGGATCTTCAGCGATTACGTGCACGGTGAGGAATCGCGCTCCGGTGCGTACCTGCCGCAGCTGACGCCGTTGCGCTATGGCCTCGGCTTGCACTATCGCATGGGCAACATGGACTTTGGTCTGGAGAGCATCACACACGAGGATCAGTCGAAGACGGCTGCGAATGAGCTGGCAACCGACGGCTACACGCTGGTGAATGCAGAGTTCTCGTATTCGATGCCGGAAACCGGCCTGTTCTTCTTCATCAAGGGACGCAACCTGGGCGACCAGGACGCAAGGCAGCACACGTCACCGCTGAAGGACCTGGTGCCGCTGCCGGGCCGTTCGTTGCAGGCGGGTTTCCGATACGACTTCTGATCTGTTGATCACACGTCGATCTCGCCACTGACGATAACGCGGGCGGTGCCGCCGATCCAAAGGTCGGCACCGTCCGCGGTTACTTCGATACGACCATCGCGGCCCACGACCCGGCCCTGCGCCGCAACGTAGTTGCCGGCCACCTGTCCCGTACTGAGTAGCCACTGAGCGACGGCAGCGTTGAGACTGCCGGTCACAGGATCTTCGAGGACGACGCCGCGCTGGCCGGAGAACAGGGCTCGAATTTCGTAATCCGCATCGCCACGACCTTCCCAAGGCCCGACCAGTCCGACCTCGATACGTTTCGGATGACTCGCCGCCGGTTTCACCGCAAGGACGTCCTCTGCGCTCGCCAACCGGACGCCCAGCCAGCCAGGGCCATTGTCGATCCAGGCGATGTCGGCGATCGAGTCAGCGTCGATACGCAGAAAGTCACAGACTTCCTGGATCTTGGACGATTCGGGCCGGCCAGTGCGCAGCAGTGGTGGCGCCGCAAACGCAAAGCGGTCCCCATTGCGGCGGATCCTAATCAATCCAGCCTTACATTCCTGCACGTATTCCGTCGCATCCGACGCCGTGTCGAGGGTCGACAGCCACGCGGCACAGCTGCCCAGCGTCGGGTGTCCGGCGAAGGGCAGTTCCCGGTCCAGTGTGAATATCCGTACCCCGTAATCCGCACCCGGTGCCGATGGCGTGGTCAAAAAAGTCGTCTCCGACAGGTTCATCCATCGCGTAATCGTTTGCATGGTTTCCGTCGGGATGTCATCGGCGCCGAGAACAACGGCAACGGGGTTGCCGAGAAACGGGGTATCAGAAAAAACATCGACCATACGGTAGGGAAATTTCATGCGAATTCCACGTTCGTTAAACCTGAGTGTCATTTTCCGGACCGCTGTGACGGCGTACAATCATCACTTCCCGCGTCGCCAGAGCCACCACTGCGCAGGCTGCTGACGGCGACGCCCCTAAGTTCTTCCTGGAGACCTCAATGATAAAGCTCGTCATCAACGGCGAATCGCGCGACATCGACGTTGCGCCGGACACGCCGCTCCTCTGGGTAATCCGCGATCACCTGCAGATGACCGGCACGAAGTTCGGCTGCGGTCGGGCGCAGTGCGGCGCCTGCACGGTCTATCTAAACGGGTCGCCCACGCGGTCTTGCGTACTGCCCGTCTCGGCGGCGCAGAACGCCGAGATCACGACGATCGAGGGCGTTTCCGGCCGTGCTGCAGAAGCCGTTCAGAAAGCCTGGACGGACCTCGACGTACCGCAGTGCGGTTACTGCCAGTCCGGCCAGATCATGGCCGCCGCTGCATTGTTGGAACAAAACGCGTCGCCGACCGACGCGGACATCGACACCGCGATGACGGGAAACATCTGCCGCTGCGCAACCTACGTGCGAATCCGCAAGGCGATTCATAAAGCAGCCGACGAGATGAGGAGTGAAGCCAATGCGTAGACTGCAACAACAGGCAGCCACTCTGTCACGGCGAAGCTTCATTGCGGCGAGTGCCGCTGTTGCCGGGTCGCTTACGATCGGCTTTCGTCCCGCCGCGGCACAGGACGCAACATCCGACACGACAAACCCGTTTCAGGCCTATCTGCGCATCAGTCCCGATCATACGGTGACGGTTTTGAGTGCGCATATGGAAGGCGGGCAGGGCATCTACAGCGGGCTGGCAACCCTGATTGCCGAAGAGCTCGACGCCGACTGGGAACAGATGTCGGTCGAGGGTGCCTCGGGCAATCCCGACTTCTATGGCAACAAGGCGATGGGCGGTGCTTTTCAGCTAACCGGCGGATCCACCGCCATGGTCAGCTCCTGGCAACGTTATCGTGAAGCCGGCGCCATCGCTCGACACATGCTCGTCGAGGCAGCGGCACAGCAGTGGAGCGTCGCCGCGGAAGAGATTCGAATCGATCGGGGCGTCGTGTCACATCCTTCGGGTCGTGAGGGCCGGTTCGGTGACTTTGTCGCCGACGCAGCCGGCCTGCCGGTGCCGGCCGAGATAACCCTCAAACCACGCGAGGCATGGAGGTACATAGGTAACGACGAGGTTCGGCGCCGCGATACGGCCGACAAGACCCGGGGGCAGCAGGACTACACAATCGACGTGCAGCTTCCCGGCATGCTCACCGCCGTTCTCAAACGGCCGCCGCGCTTCGGCGGAAAGGTAGCCGGGTTTGACGCCGAACCGGTCAAAGCCATGCAGGGTGTGGTCGACGTCGTCGAAACGCCGCGTGGGGTTGCCGTCGTAGCAAAGAGCTACTGGGAAGCGCTCAAGGGCCGAGACGCGTTGAGGGTCGAATGGGACGAGAGCGAGGCCGAGAAACGCGGCACAGCCGAACTGATAGCGATGTACAAGGACGCTGCCGTCAATGGCGAAGGCGTCGCTGTGCACGGCGTCGGCGATGCGATGCGAGCCATGGACGACGCGGACAAAACCCTCGATGCCGACTTCGAATTCCCGTTTCTCGCACACGCGGCAATGGAGCCGCTGAACGCGGTTGCACGTTACCAGGACGGCCAGCTGGAGATCTGGGCGGGGCACCAGATGCCGGACCAGTACCAGGCGGTTGCCGCGGACATCCTTGGCATAGATGCCGGGCAGGTCATCCTGCACGTGATGATGACGGGCGGCTTTTTCGGCCGCCGGGCCGCACCCGACTCGGACGTGATCGTCGAAGTCGCTTCTATTGTGAAGGCCCTGGGCGAAGGCGTCCCGGTTCGCGTGCAGTGGTCACGCGAAGACGACATGCACGGCGGCAAATACCGGCCGATGTACGTTCACAAGGTCCAGGCTGGTATCGATGCCAATGGCAATCCTCTGGCCTGGTCGCATCACGTGGTCGGTCAGTCGATCATGGCCGGAACGCCTTTCGAAGCGGTGCTGAGCAGCGACGGTATCGATGCAACGTCCGTCGAGGGGGTCGATGACATGCCCTACAGCGTGCCGAACTTCGCCGTACGCCTGACCACGACAGACGTGAATGTGCCCGTGCTTTGGTGGCGTTCAGTCGGGCATACGCATACCGCGTTCGTCGTGGAAACGGTCGTCGACGACCTGGCGCGAATGGCAGGCCGTGATCCCGTCGAGTTCCGCCAGGAGCTGCTGAGTGCCCATCCAAGACATCTTGGCGTACTCAACCTGGTCGCAGAGAAGGCAGGATGGGACAAGCCGGCCGCGGAGGGCATTCATCGCGGGATAGCGGTTCACCATTCCTTTGGCAGCTACGTTGCTCAGGTCGCCGAGATTCGCTTGCGTGAAGACGGTACCTGGAAGGCCGAGCGTGTTGTCTGCGCCGTCGACTGCGGCATCGCCGTGAATCCGGACACTATTCGCGCACAGATTGAAGGCGGCATTGGTTTCGCTCTTGCCGGAATCGTGCATGGCGAGATCTCGCTGACTGACGGCCACGTCGACCAGGACAATTACGACGGCTACCGCGTCCTGCGGATGAACGAGATGCCGGACGTTGAGGTGCACATTGTCGAATCTGACGAGTCTCCGACAGGCGTCGGGGAGCCCGGGGTGCCACCGCTGGGCCCGGCGCTGTCGAATGCCCTGACCGCCGCTACAGGTGTCCGAAAACGGGTATTGCCGCTGGGTAACCAGGTGTAATTCAAGACCTTACGCGTAGTAACCAGGCCGGCTGACATCGTGTCAGTCGGCCTTTTTTTGTGCGTCCATAGCGCGAATTGTCTCTCATTTGAGACATATTGACTCAATAATGGCTTTTTACTACTCTGCACCGGTCGAAAGGTGCTGGACAGCGCTTGGGTCGACCACTGCCGCAGAGGCGGCGTCTTGCAATGGACTGACTGAGAGGACATGGAGATGGACAGAGCGAAACTGAAGAATGGGGTTCTGGCGCCGGCCGCCGCGGCTGTGGTGGTTGCGTGTGGCGGCGGATCGGATGCATCGGGACCCGGACCCGGGTTCAGCAATCCCGCATTGCCGAGCACCGTCAATGTAGTTGGTACCGTGACAGGCTTTGGCAGTGTGTACGTCAACGGCGTTCGCTACGCCGTAGATGGCAACACCGTTGTCAACTTGGAAGACGAGGGTGAGGTACGGGGCGATGACAGTGCGCTGGCGCTCGGCATGAAAGTGTTTGTCAGGGCAGAGGACACGAACGGCGCCAGAGTCGCACAGCGAATTGAATACGACGACGACGTTGAGGGCCCGATCGAAGCCATCCTGCCGGATGGGGACGATCCGTCCATCGGTGTGATCGTGGTCAACGGCCTCGATATTACGGTCGACGGAAACACCGTTTACGATGACGATGTCGGCAATAACGACGGAGAGCCAGGCATCGATATCCGCGATCTGGCTGTTGGCATGGTCGTTGAGATCAGCGGCTATCCGACGGAAGGTGGCTTCCTTGCAAGCCGGGTCGATCGGGAGCTCGATGATGACGGCAACGATCCGGAAGTAGGCCGCCCGGACGTCAATGACGACGAGATCGAAATCAAGGGCTTCGTCGAAGCTATTGCCGACGACAACTCGAGCCTTACAGTTGCCGGCGTTCTATTCCTGATCGACTCGGGCACGGAATTCGACGATGGACTGCTACTGAATGATGAACTCATCGGACGCTATGTAGAGGTTGAGGCTGACATTGTCGGCGACGACTACGTAGCCGTTGAGATCGAAGCGGAGGACGACTTCGATATCGACGATGACGGTGACGACGATTACGAGGACGAATTCGAGGTCGAAGGCGTACTTCAGGCCGTAGATACGGACAGTGAGCCGAACACGATTACGATCAACGGCATCACAATCCCGGTTCGCGACGCATCGGCCTACGTCGGTGTTGTCGGACAGATCGTCGAGATCGAGGGTGAGTTCGATGCGAACGGCATTCTTGTGATTGAAGATTTCGAACTCGAAGAGGACGAAAACGTAAGCACCGAAGACAATGTAGCCAGTATCGACACGGATGCCGGCAGCTTCACAACTCGGCTTGGAATTACGATCACGCCCGATGGCGGAAGCAGCGTGGAAGACTATGCAGGAAACGGGGACGATGACGACCTGACGCCCGCGGAGTTCATCAGTCGACTGCAGATTGGCGACCGAATCGACGCCGAGGGCTACGCCGGTGATGGCGGCGTCATCTGGACCTCCGTCGATCGCGAGGCCACCGCAGCCTTTAACGATGAAATGGCCTGTGAGTTGCGCGGCCCCGTTGAGTCCATTGCCGGTGATGCGGCATCGTTCAGCATCGACATTCTTGGCGTCACCGTCTTGACCGACATGATCGAAGAGGAAGACTTCGAAACAGATGACGACTTCTCCGGCATCGGTCGGGCGGAGTTCTTCGCTGCGCTGCAAGTGGGCTCGATTGTCGCGGCAGAGAGCTTTGATGGCGACATGTACTGCATGGAAGGCACGTTGGACGCCGCTGAAATCGAGTTCGACGACTGACACCTGATTGCCTGGAAGCGCATTGCAACGGCGGGTCCGGCGAATACCGGGCCCGCTTTTTTTCGTCCCAGTTCACATTGCTGACAGCTAGCCCGCAAAAATACGTTTTGATACGGCGCTGTCATACGTAATCACACGGATGTCCCTGGGTTGCTGGCCCTCGACAATACTCCCGGCCGCCAGAAAGCCGTAGTTATCTGTCAACACGTTTAAGGGAGTAAGGGAAATGAATATCCGCAAGACGGTCGTTCTCGCCACCGTGATCGGGCTCGGTTCGATGTTGGGTGCGACTGCTCACGCACAGGAAGCCGGGGACTGGATCGTTCGGGTCGGTGTGGGGAACGTAGACCCCAAATCGGACAATGGAGACATTGCCTCTGTAGATTCCGGCACCGCCGCCGTCTTCAACGCGACGTATATGATGACCGATAACATCGGTATCGAACTTCTGGCAGCGACGCCATTCACCCACGACATCAAACTGGCTGCCGGCGGCACACGTGTCGGCGAAACGAAGCACTTGCCGCCGACGCTGAGTGTGCAGTACCACTTCGACACCAACTCTGCGATCAGACCGTACGTCGGCGCCGGACTGAACTTCACGCTCTTCTTCGATGAAGAAACCACCGGACCGCTGGCCGGGACAAACCTGGACCTCGAAGAGTCGTTTGGCATTGCGGCCCAGGTTGGAGCGGACTGGGACTTCTCAGACAATATGTTCGCCAACCTCGACGTTCGCTGGATCAACATTGAGACGGACGCGCGACTGGACGGTGCACCGCTCGAGACGGTCGAGATTGATCCCATCGTTTACAGCCTGACCCTGGGCTGGCGTTTCGGCAACTAGGCGTCACAGTTAAGCAAAGCGAGGAGGGCGCGGACACAGGTTCGCGCCCTTTTTCGTTGCTGCAAAAGAATGCCTGGCCTGCATTGAACCTGGCAGCTCCGGCTGCCTCATTTCCGTCGTATCATCGACTACCCCGGAGTCAGGGTAGTGAGTGGCGGCGTGTTCGCAGGATTCGAGTCAAAAGACGTACGCGTTAACGGAATAAACGTTCGCTGCCGTGTCGGCGGAAAGGGTCCCGGACTGTTGCTGCTGCACGGGCATCCGCAAACGCACGTCATTTGGCATCGCGTCGCCGAACCGCTGGCAAGCCGGTTCACGGTGGTCGCCGCTGACCTCCGGGGCTATGGCGACACCGATAAGCCACCCGCAAGCGACGGCGGCAGTCAGTACGCGAAACGCGAAATGGCGCGCGATCAGCGCGAGTTGATGCAAAGTCTCGGATTCGAGCACTTTATGGTTCTCGCACACGATCGTGGCGCGCGGGTCGCACACCGGTTGGCGGTTGACTTTCCGAACGCCGTCGATCGCATGATCCTGCTCGATATCGCACCCACGCTGGCAATGTATGAGCAGACCAACGAAGCCTTTGCGCGGGCCTACTGGCACTGGTTCTTTCTGATTCGGCCAGCGCCGCTGCCGGAATCCCTGATCGAGGCGAATCCGCAGCAATACCTCGAGTCAGTCATGGGCAGTCGAAGCGCCGGACTCAATCCGTTCACCGAAGCAGCGTTCGCAGAGTACCTGCGGTGTCTGAGACTGCCGGGCACGGCGACTGGCATGTGCGAGGATTATCGGGCCAGCGCCGGCATCGACCTGCAGCACGACAAAGACGATCGCGCAAACGGCGTAAAGGTTGAGTGCCCGATACGGGTGCTTTGGGGCGAGCAGGGCGTAATCGCCAAATGCTTCTCACCGCTGGACGAATGGAACAGAGTCGCGACTGACGTCTCCGGAATGGCTCTGCCCTGTGGACATTACATTCCGGAAGAACTCCCCGACCGATTGCTTGAGGAATCAATCGCGTTCTTTTCCAGCCGCGACTGAGCCTGACCGTGATCGCGTCGGTCGACAGATCGCGCATCTGGCAGCACCGTATTGAACTCTTTGTCGCCAAGGGCCTCTGAGTCCTAGGCGATTCATTCGTCGTGTTTTGATCGCAAAGCCCTTTAGTACCCGAGCGCCACCAAACAGCCATGCAGTCATCTTCGGACATGAGACCCGATCGCCGTAATCGCCTTTCGACAGGAAGACTGGTCTGGCTGGCACTGTGCATGTCCTCCGCGACAGCTGTCGCGCAGGATGAGGCAATCAACCCGGCGGTCCGGGAGATCTTCGCGCCCGAGTCTTTCTCGCGCTTCGCACCGCGCACCGCGCTGGACATGGCGAGCCAGGTGCCGGGATTCCCGATCAACGAGGGCGAGTCGGAACGAGGATTCGGCCAGGCGGATACGAATATCCTGGTCAACGGCCGGCGAATCTCCGGCAAATCCAACGGACCGGTCCAGGTGCTGGGCCGTATTCCCGCCGCCGATGTCGTTCGACTGGAGATTCTCGACGGGGCGAGTCTCGATATCGGCGGACTGTCCGGCCAGGTGCTGAACGTGGTCACCGAGAGCGGCGGCGGTATCACCGGCCGGTTTCTGTACTCGGCACGACTGCGTACCGATGAAGTCCCGAATCAGTGGCGAGAAGGGTCCGTCTCATTCTCCGGTGGCAACGAGTTCACTGAGTGGACGCTGAATATCAGCAACGACCAGATGAACTTCGGCTCGTCCGGTCCGGAGTTCGTAACCAGCGGCGCCGGCGAGCTTCTCGATCTGCGCGACGAAAGCTCGGTTGAACAGCGTGACCGACCCGGAATAGCCGGTTCTCTGACACGCATAATGCAGTCCGGGAACGTGCTGAACCTCTCAGGCGAAGTTAACGGGAATATTCGGGAGAACGAGGAGATTTCCAACCGGAACCCGTTCGGTGATGTTGCCCGGACGCGTGATCTGATTCAGACCGAAGACGAATTCAATTTCGAACTCGGTGCCGATTACGAATTTGCCCTTGGCGGCGGACGGCTCAAATTCATCGGCCTGCATCGCTATGAGGACAGCCCGACCGAAGACAACGTCCGCACCGATTTCGCCGATGGCCGGCCACCCACGGGCTCGCTGTTCAAGCGCACCGCCGAGGAGGGAGAAACGGTCCTGAGAGCTGAATACACCTACCAGGCGCTGGGCGGCGATTGGCAGTGGGCCCTGGAAGGCACACAGAACTATCTCGACATCGACGGCAGCCTGCAGGTCCGCGACGACAATGGTGTACTGGTACCGGGCGACCTTACCGGGGTCTCATCGCGCGTCGAGGAAGACAGGGCCGAACTGACCACGAGCTACAGCCGCGCACTCAGCCCGAATCTGCAGGTGCAGTACTCGCTGGGGGCCGAATTCTCGGAAATCAGCCAAACGGGCGCACAGGGCCAGACTCGCGATTTCGTACGCCCGAAAGGCTTTATCTCGCTCAACTGGGCCGCAAATGACAAGCTCGACCTGTCCGTACAGCTCGAACGACGCGTGGGCCAACTGCGTTTCTTCGACTTCATCGCGTCAGTCGACGTCAATGATGACCAAACAAACGTGACCAACGCCAACCTGGTGCCTCCGCAAAGCTGGGTACTGGACGTACAGGCGCAGC
>CAZMEA010000078.1:0-9896 GCA_964565135.1 uncultured Woeseiaceae bacterium | reverse complement strand
GTACAACGAGAAGCTCGGCCAGATTCACTTCTGGATGTCGACGATCTTCGTCAACGTCACCTTCTTCCCGATGCACTTCCTGGGGCTCGCAGGCATGCCACGTCGCATACCTGATTACTCGACCCAGTTCGCGGACTTCAACATGATCGCGAGTGTGGGTGCATTCGGTTTCGGACTGTCGCAGCTGTTGTTTGTCGCTATCGTCATCCAGTGCATGCGCAAGGTTGGCGAGAAGGCCACCGACGAGGTATGGGAACGACCGCGCGGACTGGAGTGGACGGTACCGTCACCGGCGCCGTACCACACGTTCGATGAGCCGCCGACCTCGCTGCCGACGTACAAGGGCTTCGAATGAGCGCCCCCGACACCGAGCAGAGCGCGAAGATCCGTCGCAGCACGATGATGCTGGTCGCCGTCGCGCTCGCGTTCTACATCGGCTTTATCCTCGTGGGTGTGCTGAACGCCTGATATGAATCGCGACGCGCGCAAACTGGAGAATCGCAAGCTGGTCGGCAGTCTGGTGCTGTTCGCCGGCGGCATGCTGGCGTTCGCGCTGGTCGTGCTACCACCGCTTTACGATGTCTTTTGCGAGGTAACAGGGCTTGGCGGCAAGACGGACAGTACGGCCGCGCCCGCGTCGCTGGTTGCCGAGAGCGTCGCCGTCGATCGGGACGTGCGCCTCGAGTTCGTGACGACGGTAAATCAGTACGCGCCGTTCGAGTTCACCGCCGAGCTGGACAGCATGACCATTCAGCCGGGCAACCTGCACGAAGCGTTTTTCTATGCGCGCAATACGAGCAAGCGAAAGCTGGTGGCCCAGGCGATTCCGAGCGTCGCCCCGGCGATTGCGGCAAAGATGTTCAAGAAGCTCGACTGCTTCTGCTTTGACCAGCAGGTGTTCGAGCCGGGCGAGACCAAGAAGATGCCGGTTCGGTTCATCGTCGATTCGGACCTGCCCGACTACATCGACACGCTGACGTTGTCATACACGTTTTTCGACACGGCCCGAATGGGAAGGGCGAGTTCCCACTAGGCCGACTTTTGATTTTTTTCGCGATCAACGCGACACGAGACGATCATGGAACACGCGGATAACCGCTATTACGTACCTCACGACAGTCACTGGCCCATCGTCGGTGCTGTCGGACTTTTGCTGCTCATGGTGGGCGTATCTGTCTGGCTGAACGGCAGCGCGCCCGGCTTCTGGGTCATGATGGCCGGCGTTGCCGTCATTGTATTCATGGTGTCCGGCTGGTTTGCCGACGTTATCGGCGAGAGCATCGGCGGGAAGTACAACGTCCAGGTGGACAAGTCGTTCCGCCAGGGGATGTTCTGGTTCATCTTCTCGGAAGTGATGTTCTTTCTCGCCTTCTTCGGCGCCCTGTTCTATGCGAGGAACATGTCGGTTCCGTGGCTAGGCGGTGAAAGCAACAACTTCTTCACCAACTTCCTGCTCTGGGGCGGTTTCGAGAATTCCTGGCCGACGAATGGTCCGGCAAACGTCGGTGGTGAGTACGAAGCGATGGGGCCGTTCGGGCTGCCGCTGATCAATACGGCGATCCTGCTGACCAGCAGTGTCACCATCACGATCGCACACCACGCGATTCAGGAAGGCAAGCGCCTGCCGCTGTACATCTTCCTGGCGGCGACGTTCCTCCTGGGTTACGTCTTTGTGTTCCTGCAGGCGGAGGAGTACATCCACGCCTACCAGGAAATGAACCTGAAAATGACGTCAGGGATCTACGGCTCGACGTTCTTCATGCTGACCGGATTCCACGGCATGCACGTGACGATCGGGGCCATCATGCTGACGGTAATCTGGTTCCGGGCGATTCGTGGCCACTTTACGCCGCGCGATCACTTCGGCTTCGAAGCCGCTGCGTGGTACTGGCACTTCGTCGACGTCGTCTGGCTCGGCCTGTACGTATTCGTTTACTGGATGTAGCGAACGCGAAGCGACGTCACGCTCTCTTCAGGGCGTGAACGTCGCCGGCTGAATCCAGCCGAGAAAGTACGCCGTCACGAGAAAGCCGACCAGGGTTACCGACAGGGCGACCCGGAGTTTCAATGCTTTCAGGACGCGCGGCGACCCCTGGTTATCCTTGCCCAGGAAGAAGAGTCCGGATGCGAGGCTGGCGATGATAGCCAGCAGCATGACGAGGACAAGAAGTTTCATTTCAGCAACCGTTCCTGAAGAGAGCGCTGCAGTATATCGTGAACGAAAATTCCAGGATGCACCCGCTGCTGCAACGATACGTGCCGCCCGTCGCCGGTATCATTGCGTTCGTGACCTTCGTGTCCCTCGGCAACTGGCAGCTCGATCGGGCGGCAGAAAAAAACGAACTGTCGGCGATGTTCGCCGACGATGCGCCCGCCGTACCATGGGGCGATATCGACGAACCGGTCCTGTACCAGTGGGCGGAGGCGCGCGGACGATTCCTGCCCGATAAGCAGGTTCTCATCGACAACATTGTTCGCGAAGCGCGACTTGGCTTTTTCGTCATCACCCCCTTCGAGGTGTCGCGAAACCTGCCACTGGTCCTGGTGAATCGTGGCTGGGTCGATAAGCGGCTCGTCGACGAGGGCGAGGTGAGCCTCGAACTCGATCCGTCCGACAGTGTCATAAGAGGTCGCATCGGTAACTTGCCAAGAGTAGCGATACGCGGCGGTGACGGGTTTGCAGACAGCGGCGACGAATGGCCGCGTCGTGCCGTCTACCCGACGATTGACGAGGTCGCGCGCGAACTCGATCGCGACGTCGAACCGGTCGTCCTGCTCATGGACCCGGCCGATGACCGGGGCTTTGAGCGCAACTGGGCGCCGGTGGTATCGGGCCCGTCGACGCACTACGGCTACGCCTTCCAGTGGTTTGCGATGGCGTTGGCCGTCATCGTTGTCGCCGGTTGGCAATGGAAGAAACGGAGAAGCACATCGTGAATACTGAACAGCCGCGCGGGCGTCTCAAGCTCGTGTTTATCGCCCTGCTGTTCTTTGGCCCACTGGGTGGGGCGGCACTCTATTACTACGCCGGCGGCGCACTGCACCCCGAAGGGCGCACCAACGCCGGCCGGTTGCTGCAGCCGATCGTCAATGTTGAGGACGATCTCGGCGAGGGGCTTCTCGGTTCCCTGACGGATGGCCGCAGCGAAGGGCACTGGCTGCTGATTTACGCGAACGACGGCACCTGCGACGCGGCCTGCGCGGACGCGCTTTACCGTATGCGGCAGTCAAGGCTCATGTTGGGTCGCGATATGACACGGTTGATCCGGGTCTTCTTGCACGGGACCGAGGCCCCGGATAAAGTGCTGTCCGACGGTGAGCACGAGGGGCTCATCGCTACGAAGAACAGCGGTCTGGGGGGATATTTGGACCGCAAGCGACCAATGGACCTGGCGCCCGGCGGGCTTTTCCTGATCGATCCGGTCGGCAACCTGGTGATGTACTTCACCGCAGAACTCGCGCCCGAGGACATGGTTGGAGACATCGAGCACCTGCTCGATCTCTCGAGAATTGGATAAGCACAGCGGTCTAGACGGGGGATTTGTGCGCACCGAGAGCCTGCAGACGCCACTGGATTGGCGTGACTACTACGAACTGACCAAGCCGCGGGTCGTCCTGTTGATCGTGTTCACCGCGATGGTGGGCATGTTCCTTGCCGTGCCGGGACTGCCGTCGGTCACGCTGATGATCGTTGGTTCGCTGGGCATTGGCCTCGCTGCCTCGTCGGCAGCGGTCATCAATCACGTTCTCGATGCCCGGATCGACATCAACATGTCTCGGACTCGGGCGCGACCGTTACCGCAGGGTCGGGTCTCCGAAACGCAGGCGTTCATGTTCGCGTTTCTGCTGTGCGTCCTGTCGATGCTGATGCTTTGGTTCATTGTCAATCCGCTGACGGCGATCCTGACGTTTGCCTCACTGATCGGCTACGCCGTTATCTACACGGTTTATCTGAAACGGGCGACGCCGCAGAACATCGTCATTGGCGGGGCCGCGGGCGCAGCGCCGCCGATCCTTGGCTGGACCACAATCACTGGCGAGATTCACAGCGATGCCCTCCTCCTGTTTCTGATTGTGTTCGTCTGGACGCCGCCGCACTTCTGGGCGCTGGCAATTGCCAAGAAAGACGACTACGCCCGGGTGAACATTCCAATGCTGCCGGTCACCCACGGCGTGAAGTTCACGCGTCAGTACATTCTGTACTACACCGTGCTCCTGGTATTGATCACAGTACTGCCATACCTGTCGGGCATGAGCGGACTGATCTACCTGGCCACCGCGATCGGCCTTGGCGGCCGCTTCCTCTGGTATGCACTGCGTATGCAGAAGGACGAATCGATCGAGCTACCGATGCAGGTATTCCGGTACTCGATCTCGTACCTGATGTTCCTGTTCGCCGCACTGCTCGTCGACCACTACTTCATCATCCGGCTGGGCTTTTAGTTTCGACCGTTTTTTCGGCGAGTTGCCGGGCGTGCTTGCACCGCGCCTGAGTGCGTTCCGACGCCGTTTTCAAGCCTCAGCACGGTTGATACCGACAAATCCCTTGCGCTATGTTGGGATCTTGTAGCCAGATAGTAATGCCGGCCGGCGTTACCAAGTGCTCAACTTTTTGCCTGACGAAAACGCCGTAACAACAAGAATGGCAGTCAGGCTTCCGAAAATTCGGGGGAAACTGACCATGTTCAGAAGAGCGGTAGCCGTCTTTCTATTGTCAGCCGCGTGTCTTACGACCGTCGCATTCGCTGACGAACTGACGCAAATCATCCAGAAGGATCTGATGATGCTCGGCTACGACCCGGGCAACATTCAGGGGGAATTGTCCACGGAAACGATTGTGGCCATTTCCAAGTTTCAGGCAGAAAACAGTCTGGAGATTAACGGCGAACCCAGCCCACAGCTTGCCGGCATCATCAAAGCGCGGATGAACGCAGGAAATGCGCCCGGCCAGGCAGCGCCAGCGATGGCAGCTCGGCCCGATCCCGCTGCTCTACAGGCCGCGCAACAGGCGTGTCTGCAGGAGAAAATAGCCGCGGCCCAATCAAAAAAGAAAAAGAAGCGCGGCTTCGGCTCGCTGATGAAGGCCGTGACGAATACAGCCGTGCGTTACGGCGGCGGCGGTATCGCGGGCGACATCGCTGAGACTTCGCGAGACATCTACAACGCAGACGCGACTGCCAAGGACTGGAATCGGGCAGCGAAAGACCTCGGCCTGCAAACCAGCGATATCGAGGAATGCCAAAACCCGTCGATGTAGACCCACAAACTCTGAATTCCGACCAAGGACCGCCCTGATGAACGCACCAAGCTCACGCGACTCGTCCCGCCATGTGTCTGTATTGACTGCTTTTGCAGGAACACTCCTTTTGGGCGCGGGATCCGGCGCTCTCGGCGATCAGCTCGTCATAATGACGGGCGTGCAAACAGACTCCGCGACAGAGACCGGAATGGGAGGTGGCTTTCCGGGTCTTAACTCCGGGCCTCAAATGACGGTCGAGGACATCTGCCAGAACTGGGACCTCATCGGCGGTCAATTCAATACGTTGCTCGGAGGTATACAGCAATCCATCAATGAGGCCGGTGTCGGCGTCCCGTTCCAGGCCATTCAGTATCACCCGGACATGCCGTCAATGGGCGATATCGAGGATGACGTCGAGAAAGCACGGGAACAGCTTTGCAACGCACCGGAGCCGGACGTAAAGCCGGAGTTCTTCACCATTACCTATTCGTCGTGTCGAATGACGATGGAGACTCGGGTGCAGGGGCCGAACGGTCCCGGTCAATCGACCAACGCGCTTGTGATCAACATGCCGGAAGGGGCGGACACGGCGCAGATGCTGGCTGCAGACCTGGTCAAACAGGAGGCCGTCATGATGGAGATGACCTCACAGCTTGATCAGCTCAGTCAAACGATCGGTCGAGGCTGGAGCGACCAGATCCAGATGACGCTCGTTGGCCCTCCTTCAACGGTCAATGGCTATGACACGGAAAAGTTCAGCTTCAAGTACACCAGCGGGCTGGGTGACTCCGACCTGGGCGAAATCCTGACAATGAACGAAGGGGACGTCGCGTCCGGTGCCATCGGTCCGCAGCAACTTGGGAATCTTGTTGCCGTCGAAAGCGCTGGCGAAGCCTGGATTGCTCCGGATGCGCCGGGCATCGATATCGTGCGTTCGTTCTACGAAAACCTCACGACCCGGTTTAGTCCGGACTCCGGAGGCACATCGTTCATGGGTGGGATGATCAACAACTTGGTCGGCCTGCTGCAGTACGGCGTACCGATCAAGATCGAGCAGACCACGACGTCGCGGGTGATGGGCCGCGTCTCAGCCAGAGGCGACTCCGAGACGACGATTGCAAACATCCGCGTGCGTGATTTGCCATCGGACTGGTGCAGCCGTCCGCTGACGCTGCCGTCGAACTACGAGGTCTCCGACCTGAATCAGCAGATGTCGGAGGCGATGTCGGGCGCCTCAGGCGCACCGGGCGCTTCCGATCCGGAAATCGCGGCAGCCATGCAACAGTACCAGGACGCGATGGCCGGTATGACGGATGAGCAGCGCCAGATGCTGGAAAACATGGGCATGGGCGACATGCTGTCACAGTATGGCGGTGGAACCCCTGGCGGCGCAGCTGGCGCGCCGGCCGGTGCTGCTGCGGCCAGCGTCTCGGGAGCGGCGGCTGGCGCAGGTAGCAGCGCCGACCTGATGGGCTCGAGCGTCGAAGAATCAGTGGGCAACCATCTTCAGGCGCTCGGTTACGACACGGGCAGCGGCGGCTCGAGCAACCTGTACACGGCAATTGCGATATCGCAATTCCAGGCCGAGCGGGGCATGGAAGTCACCGGCGAAGCGAGCCCGCAGCTCCTCGGCTTGCTGGCTGCAGAGGTTGAATCAGGCCGGCAGGGACGATAATGCCGGGCGGTTGACGGCCCAGGCAGGGGGGTTATAATGCAAATGAGAATTGTTCGCATTTGTAGACATGATAAGTCCTTTGCCGCCAGACTCCACTGCACCCCACCAGGCTCGGCGATACCGCCTGAAGATTGAACGCGCGCCGATTCCGAGGCTCCGCGTCGTTGACGCCTCGGACGGTACTGAATTCGTTCACTGGCAAGGTACCGTTGCCAGACGCCTGCTGAACTGTGGGCTGCTACCGGCAACACTACCAGCTGGCGTTGAGTGTTCAGTGTGCAAGGATCTCGTCAAGCGGCTCGCGATGCTTGCGGCATCGGAAGACATTAAGGCACAAACCGCCCTGCTGTGTGAAAGGAAGTCGACGCCGGTGGCCAACCAGCGGCAGTTGAGGCGTCGTTTCTGTCCGCTGGAACGTCGATTGCGACGACTCGATGTTCGCCTGACCTGTGAGCAGCACACAATTGCCGAGCTATTGTTTCGTCACGCTGGAGAGCATTTGACGCAGGACGAGGTCACCTGTTTGTTGAACCTGCAAGATACGCCCGTAACCAACGAGCGCACTGTTGCACTGTTGTCCGAGCTCGCCGCAATGCGTGTTATTCAGGCATTGCCGGTATCGGACGGCCCAACCTTTTACGACATAGATACACGTCCGCATCTGCACATCTACAACCGTGAGCGCAATACGCTCCATGATGCGGCAGTACACGGGATCATCGAAACACCTGCGACGACGCGCGACGCTTTTGATACCGATACCACGGTGACGATCCCGTTGGTACCGGCTTAAGGTCTGGTTACACTGACAGGGACGATGGCTAACCCGAGAGCTGCCATGGAATCAGGCCCGATCAGAATCCTCTTCGTCCTTTCTATCGTGTTGGCTATGTCTGCCAATGCCCAGGACACCGACGGCGTCATCGAGCACCCGCTCATCAGCCGCTATCCTGGTCAGGACATACCCTGGCAGCACATCGAGAATTACCAGCCCTACCGGGTTCCGACAGGTCCCGTTACCGGTTATCGCACTATTGGGGACTGGATTGATACACAGGGCCGGGTCACGCGAACCTTCTATCGCTACCGCGGCGAAGAGCGCACCTTCTCCGAGATATATCTGAATTATCTCGAATCCCTGCGGGATCAGGACTTCGAGATCCTGCTCGACGGCGTATCGGCAGACAGGCGCGGTACGGGGCCCGGCAGTCGACAGTGGGCGGAGGTGCTGTTTCGCGAGAACGTCACGTCAAAACCCGGAGAAGTCACCACGATGTTCGCCGGAACGTCGTCCTCCGGCGGCGCCGCCGCGCTGGTTGCGCACAAAGAGCGAGCGGCCGGCAACGTTTATGTCGTCATCAATGTCGAACAGCATGCCGCCGACTATGTCGGTGCGCTCATCGATATTGTCGAGGTCGCGGCAGCCGAGACCGGGCTCGTTGTTGTCGACCCGGAAGCTATCGGCAATGACATCGAGGAATACGGGCGCGTCGTACTCGACGGACTGTTTTTCGAGCATGACAAGGCGACCCTGATGCCGAAATCCGACGGCGCTCTCGCGGCCGTCGCAACCTACCTTGCGAGCCTTCCTGACGGCGCCTTCTACGTTGTCGGCCACACCGACTCGACCGGTGCGTTCGCCTACAATCGCAATCTGTCCGCCGATCGCGCCCGCAGCGTCGTAGACGCGTTGGTCAGCCGTTATGGGATCGATCGCGAGCGCCTTGAGCCGCACGGTGTGGGACCGCTGTCTCCGGTGTTCAATAACGCCGCCGAATCCGGCCGCGAACGCAATCGACGCGTGGAGCTCGTACAGCAATAAACTGCGCGTCCGCAGGAACGAAATCCGATCTTTTTCGGGGCGGGTTCTCAGTTTCGGCGAGTCCTGCTTGAAGCACCCTTATCGGTTCCTAGACTGCTATAGGCAGTATGGACGCGTACGAGCAAAACCAGGCGAAACTGTTCGAGCGGCTGCTGCAACCGCACATGCCCCGGCTGTTTCGCTTCGCCTATCGGCTGACGCATTCGCGACCCGAAGCCGAAGACCTGTTCCAGGACGTCCTGACCAGGCTTTACACCAGGCTCGATGAACTCGCGGCGCTCCGGGACCCCGGCCCCTGGCTAAACCGGGTCCTGTACAACCAGTTCATCGACAACCAGCGCCGTTACGCCCGCCGACGCCTGGTTGATGTCGACGAGGGTCAGCTTGTCGGGGAAAGCATCGAATCCCTGCCGGACCCTCGGCCCGATACGGACGAAGGCAACTTCGACGCCCTGCAGTCAGCGCTCTCAAAGCTAAGCGATGAGCACCGTACTGTCGTACTCCTGCACGATGCCGAGGGCTATAAACTCGAGGAGATACAGGATATTACGGGCACTCCACTCGGCACGATCAAGTCCCGGCTGCACCGCGCCAGGGCCAGGCTGCGAGAAATTCTCGAGGCAGAGGGAACCATTTGACCCGTCGCGTCGTGTAGCTCTTTGAGGCCCCCGAAAATGAACTGTGAATCCCTGACAGCCCGCATAGACGACATCATCGACGACCGGCTCGCCGCCGACGAGCGATCGGCCGTCAATGCGCATGTCGCCGGATGCGACGCCTGTGCTGCCGCCGTAGCAAGGGCGCGATCGCTGAAAGCCGGGCTGGCCTCGTTCGGCGCACAGGATGTGCCGATGCCCGACGATGCCTTCTTCACTGCGGCCGTCGCGAAGGCATCAGTGGCAGGTGCGAAAGACACTCGACAACGTTACTGGCTGAAAGGCTTTGGCTCGGCGGTTGCCGCCGCACTGGCGCTGTTTGCCGTCACGCTCGTGTTGCTGCAGCCGGAGACGCCCGCAGACGCACCCGCAGGTATCCCGGCCATAACGATGTCGCTAGAGGAAGCACGTACGGTCAATCTCGTTTTTGCGTCAGCCGGTGACCTCGCAGACGCAAGCTTCACGGTATTGCTGCCGGATGGTGTTTACCTGGAAGGTTTCGAG
>CAZMEA010000077.1:5460-10044 GCA_964565135.1 uncultured Woeseiaceae bacterium | reverse complement strand
AGCTGGAACCCAAAATTTGCCGAATTGATGCCCTAGCGCCAGTTGTCGGACTATAGCCTATAGATAGCTTTTCGCCAATATTTCAGCTATTTGGACGCTATTTAGAGCGGCGCCCTTACGAATATTGTCGGCCACTACCCACAGATCAATACCGCGCGGGTGACTAATGTCCTCGCGCACCCTGCCCACGAAAACCGGGTCTTTGCCGGATGAATCGCTGACGGCTGTCGGGTAACTGGCCCTGCCCTCACCGGCAAACAGCTCGATTCCGGGTGCATTCTGTAAAATATCGCACACTTCCGGCGCCGAAAGTTTGCGCTCTGTCTCAATATGGACAGCTTCCGAGTGCCCGTAGAAAACCGGGATCCGGGCGGCCGTCGCGTTCACGGCAATCGATGAATCCCCCAGGATCTTTTGCGTCTCCCAGACGATTTTCATTTCTTCCTTCGTGTACCCGTTATCCATAAAAACATCGATGTGCGGTACCGCATTAAATGCAATTTGCGCCGTGTTTTCGTCCAGTTCCAGCGGTCGTCCGTTCAGCAATGCGGCCGTCTGCCGCGCCAGCTCTTCGATGGCACTCTGCCCGGCGCCGGATACGGACTGATAGGTTGCCACGTTGATTCGCTCGATCCCGGCAGCGTCGTAGATGGGCTTCAACGCGACCACCAGCTGGATGGTCGAACAATTCGGATTGGCAATGATGCCGCGCGCCTTGTAGTCCGCGATCCGCTCCGGATTCACTTCCGGCACCACCAGCGGGATGTCGTCCTCATAACGAAACCGCGAGGTGTTATCGACCACGACGCAGCCCGCTTCGGCAGCGCGCGGTGCGTGAATATCACTCACCGAGGCACCCGGCGAGAACAGGCCGATCTGCGCCTTTGAGAAATCGAAGTCCGCGAGATTCTCGACGGTCAGGGAGCGCTGGCCGAACTCGACGGTGTTGCCAACGGATCGCTCGCTCGCCAAGGCGTACACCTTGCCGACGGGAAACTTTCGCTCAGCCAGGATCGACAACATCGTCTGGCCGACAGCGCCGGTTGCACCCGCAACAGCAACGTCAAAAGTCCTGGACATACCAATGGGCTCCTGCAAAAAATTTGCGTATTAGTCGGTCGCCGACGTGCCGGTCTTGGCGGCAATGGTCGGCGTGTCGGTGACGACATCGGCGTTCTGGGCGCGATTCCTCAGATAGTGATCCATCAGCACCAGCGCCATCATGGCCTCGGCAATCGGTGTCGCGCGAAGGCCAACGCACGGATCATGCCGTCCCTTGGTCACGATTTCCGCGGATTCACCGGATTTGTCGATGGTTTTCCCCGGCACAGAAATACTCGACGTGGGCTTCAACGCGATGCTGGCCAGGATGTCCTGCCCTGATGAGATACCGCCGAGCGTGCCGCCGGCATCGTTCTTGGAAAAGCCGTCCGGCGTCAGCTCGTCGCGATGCTGACTGCCGCGCTGCGAAACGGCGGCGAAGCCGGCACCGAGTTCCACGCCTTTGACGGCATTGATGCTCATCAGGCCGTGAGCGATGTCCGCTTCCAGTTTGTCGAAGACAGGCTCGCCGAGTCCCGGCGGAACACCTCGGGCAAGAATGCTGATCTTTGCGCCGATCGAATCCCCGTCAGCGCGCAGCGCATCCATGAACGCGGCAAGCTCATCGAGGCGCGAGGGATCGGCACAAAAAAATGGGTTGTCGTCGACCGCCTCGAGGTCGACCGCGTCAAGCGAGATATCGCCCAGCTGCGACAGATAGCCGCGGATCTCGATTCCGGCGCGCTCGCGCAGGTACTTGCGCGCAATCGCACCGGCTGCCACGCGCATCGTCGTTTCCCGCGCAGACGATCGCCCGCCGCCGCGATAGTCGCGAATGCCGTATTTCTGATGATAGGTGTAGTCGGCGTGTCCGGGACGAAACTTGTCCTTGATGTTGCCGTAGTCTTTCGAGCGCTGATCCGTATTCTCGATCAACAACCCGATCGGCGTACCGGTCGTGCGGCCTTCGAAAACACCGGACAGGATACGCACGGCATCCGGCTCACGGCGTTGCGTCGTGTGTCGCGACTTGCCGGGCCGACGGCGCTCCAGATCCGCCTGAATGTCGGACTCCTCGAGCTCCATTCCCGGAGGGCACCCGTCCACGACGCAGCCGAGCGCGACCCCGTGGCTTTCGCCAAAAGTCGTGACCGTAAATACGCGTCCGAAAGTATTACCCGACATGTCGTTTTCGCGCCTCTGCGGCGAATGCGTCTCGATGAGCGGTGAGTTCGTCCCTGGTAATCAGAAACACACCCTGACCGCCGTGTGCGAATTCCAGCCAGACAAACGGGACGTCGGGTAGTCGTTGCTCAAGCGCCGCCTGGCTGTTACCTACTTCGACGATCAATACTCCCGAATCAGACAGGAATTCGGCTGCATGATGCAGGATCGTTATCGTCGAATCCAGACCGTCATCACCAGATGCGAGACCCAGCTCCGGCTCGTGGCGAAACTCCTCCGCAAGCGCCGACATATCTTCCCGATCGACGTAAGGCGGATTGGAAACGATGAGGTCGTACGTGGCGCCCTCGACGGATGACAGTGCTGCAAAGAAATCGGACTGAATCAGCCGGACACGGTCGCGAAGTTCGTACGCATCGACGTTCACGGCCGCGACCTCAAGTGCACCATCCGAAATATCGATCGCGTCAACCTGGGCCTCGGGAAACGCCAGCGCGCAGGCGATCGCAATGCAGCCGCTGCCGGTCCCGAGATCGGCGATTCGCCGGACTCGGCCGGGACGAAGCCAGGGCTCGAAGCCATCCGCAATCAATTCCGCGATTGGCGAACGCGGGATCAGGACTCGCTCGTCCACGTAGAAACGCAGTCCGCAGAACCATGCCTCATTGATGAGATAGCCCACCGGGCATCGCTCCTCGACGCGCCGGCGCGCCAGTGTCGCGACCTCGTTGCGCGGACCTTCTGCAACGGGCTGACCGTAGGCGGCTTCCGCATCAGCGTGGTCGAGGCCCAGGACAGCGAACACCAACCACGCCGCTTCGTCGATGGGCGCGTCCGTGCCATGACCGTAGGTCAGATCGGCGGATTCGAACTGCGCGGCGACGGCGCGGATCAGCGCTTCGACCGTCGTTGACTCTGCCACGATTGCTCATTCCGGGGATGACAAGTGCGCGCACTGTACCACCGGGCAGCCTGCGAAGCGTCAGCAGGGCTACGGACTCTGATATAGAATCGCGGCGCTATGAGTGCGGTTGGAAAAAGACATCGGATGTCGGGTCGGGTTTCGTTACTTCTCGCGGCCATGGTCGGCCTGCTCGGAGCCGCCGGCATCGCCCTTATGCTTGCGCGCCTGGAACCCGCCGGCCCCGAGGTTGCGACGGTCTTGCCCGCGCCGCTGCCACTGCCCGACTTTGCCCTGACGGGCCACGACGGCGAAGCGTTCACCCGGGGCGAGCTCGCCGGTCAGGTCAGCCTCGTCTTCTTCGGCTTCACGCAGTGCCCGGACATCTGTCCGGTTACGCTGCAACAGCTGTCGGTCGTTCGCCGTCGCCTTGAAGACGCAGGCGCCGAGGTCGTCCCGGAGATTGTTTTCGTGAGCGTCGATCCGGCCCGCGATGACACCGAGACTCTCGCGGAATACGTCAACGCCTTCGGCGATGGCGTGTACGGCGTCCGCGGCGACCTTGACTCGCTCAATGTCCTGACAGAACCGCTGGGCGTCTTTCATGCGCGACCTCAAACAGACGACGGATATGACGTAGAACATATGTCGGCCGTTCTCGTCATCAACGAGCAAGCGGAGTTCGCAGCCCTGTTCCGTGCGCCGCATGCTGTCGAGTCCATCGTCGCAGACTGGCCCGGGCTTCTGCGTCGCCTGTGAACAGATTCGCCTATTGCATCACAGTCCTGCTGCTCGCATCCGGCTGCAGCAGTGAAACCGGCCCGCCGGTGGAGGTGTCGGACGTTCGCATATACGCCCCGCTGCCCGGATCGTCCATGTCGGTGGCGTACCTGGCGATTGCGAATAACACGCCGGAGCCGCTGGTCATCTCAGAGATCGCCAGCCCGCAATTCACCGCTGCCGAGCTGCATGAAACGACGCTGTCGGGGGATGTGTATCGAATGCGGCCGCTGCCGACCCTGACAATACCGCCTGCTGGCGCGGTGGAACTTCGCGAAGGCGCGCGGCACATAATGCTGATGGAACCTGTAGGCGAGCTTGCGCTTGGCGATCCGATAACGCTCTTCATTCGCGACGTATCCGGTGGCGAGCTGGTTGTGCGCTCCAGTCTCGAAACGCGCATCCAGGTGGAAGGAAACTAGGCTATGAACGACCTTGGCGCACGGCTGTTCGTCGCCCTGCAATACCTGTTGCCCAAATACTGGATCACGCGAGCGTTCTACTCGCTGACGCGCGTGCGTGTCGGTCCGATCAAGGACTTCCTGATTCGCCGTTTTGTTGCGCTCTACGATGTCAACATCGCCGAAGTGACGCGCGCCGTGCCGGACGGCTACGAATCCTTCAATGCCTTCTTCACGCGCGAGCTGCGTGACGGCGCGCGACCCGTCGACGAGGCG
>CAZMEA010000077.1:0-5360 GCA_964565135.1 uncultured Woeseiaceae bacterium | reverse complement strand
GGTACAGGGAATCTTTGCGCGCAACGAACGGCTGATCTGTCACTTTGACACAACGGACGGGCCCATGGCGGTCATCTTTGTCGGCGCATTGAATGTCGGCAGCATAACGACCCCGTGGACGGGCGAGCTGCGACCGGCGTCAGCCGGCACGGTGGCTCGTTTGCGACACGAGTCGGATGTGTCGCCAAATGTCGAGCGCGGGGATCTGCTCGGTTGGTTCAACATGGGATCGACCGTCATCCTTTTGTTCCCGCCCGAAACAGTTCGATGGAACGACCGGCTCGTACCCGGAGAAACGGTTCGCATGGGCGAGGCAATTGGCACGCGGCTGTCGGCCGCCGCCGAATGAACTGGCGACCGCGCGCGGACCAAAGCGTGGCCCGAGTACGTGCGCGCATGCTGGCGAACGCACGGCGCTACTTTGCAGACGCCGACGTGATGGAAGTCGACGTTCCCTCCATTACTTCGGCAGCCGTATCAGACCCGAACATCGAAAGCGTCCGGCTTGCACTCAGCCTCGAGCCGGGTGCGCCCAGATTTCTGCACACGTCACCCGAGTACGCGATGAAACGACTGCTCGCTGCCGGCTATCCGGACATCTATTTCCTCGGGAAGGTGTTTCGTGACGGAGAAGCCGGTCGCCGACATCAACCGGAATTCACGATGGCGGAATGGTATCGGCACGGATTCGCGTTGAATCAGATCATGGAGGACACTGAACAGTTCATTCGCTGTGGACTCGATCAACTTTCACTTCAGGCCGATGCACAGCGCATCAGCTACCGGAGCGCGATGCACCAGGCGCTCGGTTGTGACGTGTGTACGATGCAAACCGATGAACTGGCCGAGCTGGCCGACGCGGATGACTCGCTGCGACAGGCTCTGGGTAAGGATAAAGATGCGTGGCTGGATCTGTTGATGGCAACGCGGGTGGCTCCGGGCTTTGCCGTCGATCGACTAACGACTGTCTACCACTATCCCGCCAGCCAGGCCGCGCTAGCCCGACTTGCAGACCAGGCTTCGGTCGCGGAACGTTTCGAAATCTTTCTCGGTGAAGTCGAACTTGCGAACGGCTATGTGGAGCTGACAGACGCAGTTGAACAACGGCGGCGATTTACTGAAGACCTTGAGAAGCGTGAACGGCGCGCCGAGATGCCGAGACCCGTCGACGAACAGCTCCTGACGGCCCTGGATGCGGGACTGCCTGACTGCGCCGGGGTCGCGGTAGGCTTTGATCGACTGGTCATGCTCAATGCGGGGTGCGACGATATCCGCGACGTGCTGACATTTCCGTTCGAGGCAAGGAAATGACCGACAAGCCTGATTACGAGCTTCTCGAATCGCAGCTGTCTGCCCTGCTCACCAGCGATGTTGATCCGCTCGCGACCAGCGCCAATTTCGTTGCGCTGCTGTTCGAGCAGATTCCACGCATCAACTGGCTGGGCTTCTACCTGATGAAGAACGGCGAACTTGTGCTTGGTCCGTTTCAGGGTAAACCCGCGACAACGCGGATCGCCATCGGCGACGGGGTTTGTGGCGCCGCCGTTGCGGAAAAGGCAACCCAACGTATCGCCGATGTCCATGCGTTTCCCGGACACATCGCCTGCGACCCGGACTCGAAATCCGAGCTTGTGATCCCGCTGGACATTGATGGCGAAACAGTCGGCGTCCTCGACATCGACAGCCCGTTCCTGGATAGATTCGACGAACGCGATCAGGTCGCTATCGAGCGACTGTGCGATGAGTTTCTGAACCGGCTCGGGCCGGAAGGAATGGAGCGCCTGACGTCTACTTGACGCGCGAGACGTATTCGCCGGATCGGGTATCGACCTTGATGGTTTCACCCTGCTCGACGAACAAAGGCACACGCACAACGGCACCGGTCGAGAGCGTTGCGGGTTTGACGCCACCCGACGCAGTATCCCCTTTGAGGCCCGGGTCGGTTTCCGTGATCTCCAGTTCGACGAAATTCGGCGGCAGTACGATGAGCGGAGCGTTGTTCCAGAGGGTCACCTGACAGTTGTCCTGCTCGCTCAACCAGACCTTGGCTTCGGACACAGCGTTCTCGTCCGCCGCGTACTGCTCGAAGGTGTCCGGCGCCATGAAGTGCCAGAATTCACCGTCGTTGTAGAGGTATTGCATCTCCGTATCCACAACGTCGGCGGCCTCGACGCTCTCACCGGACTTGAAGGTCTTCTCGACCGTGCGTCCTGTTTTCAGATTCTTGATGCGAACGCGATTGAACGCCTGACCCTTGCCCGGCTTGACGAATTCGTTCTCGACGATGATGCAGGGGTCGCCGTCTATGATGATTCTGAGTCCGGAGCGGAACTCATTGGTACTGTAGGTCGCCATGGCTTTTCCGTTGTGGGTTTGCGTCCACCAATCCTGAGTCGCCGATTATGGTAACTGCGACGTCGAAAGGCGGCACATCATAACCCTTCCCCGTGCACCACGAAACTCGACCCCGTGCTGCGCTTTTCTTCAGACCGGGAAGTACTCGACGTTGCCGTTCTCGTTTTATAGACGCAGGTCACGAATTTGGTGCGCCGGCGACGACGCAACAGAGCACCTTATATAAGATGCCGCATTCCATGGAGGACGACGGTGCGCAGCATCTGCAACGCGCACTGGGGCAACGGATTGAACGATCACCAGGCACTGACGATCGCCGTCCTGACCGCCGATCAGGATGACGTTGAACTCGTCAACAAGACACTGCGCGACGCCGGCCATGCCGCTCACTGCGCTTGGATAAAGACCCCGGACGCGCTCGAAACGGCGCTCCGCGATTCTCGTGTCGAACTCCTCATCCTGAACTGCGACAGCTACCCGGATTCGGTCCGCCAGGTCATCAAACACAAGGATGCCTACCAGCCGGAAGTTCCTCTGCTGGCTATGCAGGCCGATATCTCCGAGGAAGCCATTCTTGCGGCCATGCGCGAGGGCGCAAGTGATCTCGTGTCCACCGGCAATACCGCGCGGCTACAGGCCGTTGTAACACGTGAGCTGCGGGCGTGCCGGGTAGAGCGCGCGCTGAACTCGACGCTGCATTCGGCAACGACGTATCGGAAGCAGCTGTTCGACTACATGGAGGGGTCGTCAAGCGCGATCGCCTACGTGCAGGAAGGGATACTGACCAACGTCAACCGGGCATGGTTGGAGTTGTTCCAGGTCGAGAAAAAGGACGACGTGATCGGCTTGCCGCTGATGGACAACTTCGAGGCCGAGAGCCAGGCAGCCATCAAAGGGGCCATCATTGCAACGACGCGGCACAAGTGGCAGCCCGGCGAGCAGCTCGACGCCAAGGCGCGTCTCGATGGTAACAAGGTCGAAGACCTCGTTCTGGATTTTCAGCTGGTGGAGTTTGACGACGGCGACCATGTTCAGATTCGCATAAAGCCGCCCAGGGTCGAGCCCGTCGAGCCGACCAAGCTCGTTCACGATGCGTTGAAGCGCGATCCGACCACCCTCTTCTTCCATCGCGCGCAGTTCATCGAACGCATCACCAAACGACTGGCACGCAAGCCGAAGTCCGGCGTACACATCCTCGTTTACATCAAGCCTGACGAATTCACGAAAGTGGCTGCGAAAGTCGGTTTGCTGGAATCCGAAGAAATCCTTGCTCAGATGTCCGAGGTCGTGCGGCAACGGCTGCATCCGCGGGACGTGGCCGGTCGTTTCGAAGGAACCGTGCTGATGGCCCTCCTTGAACGTGGTAGCGGCGGCGACGCCGAGGTCTGGGCACAGCAGCTAATCGACCATGTGCACAGGACGGACTTCAAGATCGGCAGCAAGTCGGTGAACTTCACGTGCACCGTCGGTGTTTGCCCTGTCAGTGGCGCCTTCGAAAACATGAACGACTTTGTGACTGCCGCGGCGCACGCGCACGCGAAAGGAAAGAGCAACGGCGGAAACTGCGTGGCGACGAACGACATCCTGGACGCCGATACAAAACTCCGCCGCCATGACGAAATCTGGGTGATGCGCATCAAGTCGGCGCTAATGGAAAATCGATTCCGGCTCGCTCAGCTGCCCATCGCGGGTCTGCGCAACGACGGCGGCAAAATGGTCGACATGCTGGTTCGCATGATGGATGAGCAAGGCGAGCCGCTTCTGCCGTCCGAGTTTCTCCCGGCCGCCGAACGAAACAACCTGCTAAAGACCGTAGACCGGTGGATGATCGGCGCATCGATCCGGTATGCCGTCAAGGAAGATGTCGACACGGTATTCGTTCGCCTGTCTGGCCAGTCACTCCGTGACAACTCGCTGGTCGACTGGCTGACCGCGGAACTCAATTCGCAGGGTCTTGCAGGCAAGCACGTCTGCCTGCAGATCGCAGAGAAAGACGCCGCTCGATACATCAAGCAGGTACGCACCATCGTGGCCGAGCTGCGAAAAGTGAATGTTCGTTTTGCCCTGGAGCACTACGGTGTCGACAAGGGTCGCGTCCAGATCCTGGATTTGCTGAGGCCCGACTTTATCAAGATCGACGGTGAGCTAATGCATTCACTGATGTCCGACACGGCTATGCAGGACAAGGTAAAGGGTGTTGTGGCAGAGGCAGCAAAGAGAGACATCGAGACGATTGCGGAGCGCGTCGAGAATGCCAACTCAATGGCCGTGCTGTTCCAGCTCGGTATCAACTACATGCAGGGCCATTATGTTCACGAGCCCGAGGTCGTGCTGCAGGACCCGAACAGCGGGCTCCACAACAAACTCGAGATTGTGGCAGAGGCCTGATTCGCCCGATCTGGCCCGTGTCAGCAGCCACTTGAAAGTGTGCGCCAGATCACATGCCCAGCCGCCGAGCGCGCCCTTCTGATCATCCCTGGCACCACTTAAAATTCCTTATCTACGTGTAGTCGAGTATCCAGCCTTGAAAAACAGCCGCACTCAGGCCGCAGTAAACGCGGCTCCGTCCGTCACCCGTCAGAAACATGTGTCGACATCCACTCGCCTACTACCGTCGCTTGTTGCCGGCGGTGCATGCAGCCTGCTTGCGTCACCCGCCATGGCACTGCAGCTGAGCGATATCGATGTTCGATCTGGCCTCGGACAGCCATTGCGCGCGAGCATTGCGTTCGCATTGAGCCCCAACGAACAGCTGCACGACTACTGTATTTTCCTGCGTCCTGCCGGTGGCGGCACGGGCCTGCCAGCGATCAGGGAAGCGCGGCTTTCCATCGTTGATGGCAGTATCCTGATAGAAGGGGTCAGCCCGGTTCGCGAGCCAATGGTCTCGATCGCTCTCGCCGTCGATTGTCCGTACACGGCCAACCTCGCGCGATCCTACACGCTCATGCTCGACCCGGTACCAGAACCCGTTGTCCAACGCGAGGCGGCAGTAGAACCGGTTC
>CAZMEA010000076.1:0-10242 GCA_964565135.1 uncultured Woeseiaceae bacterium | reverse complement strand
ACATCATCTCCAATGCCTCGTGCACGACGAACTGCCTCGCGCCGCTCGTGAAGCCCCTGCATGAAACCATCGGCGTCAAGCACGGCATCATGACGACGATTCACGCCTACACAAACGACCAGGTGCTGACCGACGTGTTCCATAAGGACCTGCGTCGCGCGCGTTCGGCGACGATGTCGCAGATTCCGACCAAGACGGGTGCCGCCGCGGCAGTAGGGCTGGTGCTGCCGGAGCTGAATGGTCGACTGGACGGGTTCTCCATGCGGGTCCCCACGATCAACGTCTCGGCGGTTGATCTGTGCTTTGTTGCCGATCGCGCGACCAGCGTGGACGAGATCAACACCATTCTCAAGGAAGCCAGTGAAGGCCCGCTCAAGGGAGTGCTCGCGTACAACGACGAGCCGCTCGTATCCATTGACTTCAATCACAACCCGGCATCCTCGGTGTACGACGCATCGCTGACCAAGGTGATGGAAGGCACGCTGGTCAAGGTTATCTCCTGGTACGACAACGAGTGGGGCTTCTCCAACCGGATGCTGGACACGACGATCGCGCTGTACAACGCGGCCTAGAAGCGAAGCAAACCCGACCGGGGGCAGACGCATGTTGCGTATGAAGGATCTCGATCTCGCGGGTCAGCGCGTGCTGATTCGCGAGGACCTCAACGTTCCCATCAAGGACGGAAGGATCACCAGCGATGTGCGCATTCAGGCGGCACTGCCGACGCTCCAGGCAGCGCTTGCTGCAGGCGCGACGGTTATGGTCATGTCCCACCTTGGTCGGCCGACAGAGGGGCAGCCGGCCGCAGAGTTTTCGCTGCAGCCCGTCGCTGATCACCTGGCGATGCTCCTGGGTCGTGACGTGCCGCTGGTTACGGATTGGATCGACGGTGTGGACGTCGCGCCTGGGACTATCGTCTTGCTCGAAAACGTCCGCTTTCTCGACGGCGAAAAAGCGAATGACACGGCTCTGGCCAAAAAAATGGCGGCGCTATGTGACGTGTTTGTCATGGACGCGTTCGGCACCGCGCATCGAGCCCAGGCGAGTACCTGTGGTGTGGGCGAGTTTGCTCCACGTGCCTGTGCCGGCCCTTTGCTGGCGCGCGAACTCGACGCGCTCGACAAGGCCATGACGGCCCCGGCAACGCCGGTGGTTGCGATCGTCGGGGGGGCCAAGGTCTCGACCAAGCTCACGGTCCTCGAGGCATTGGCTGAGAAGGTGGATCAGCTCATCGTCGGTGGCGGGATTGCAAACACCTTCATCGCGGCAGCCGGGAATCCAGTGGGAAAGTCGCTGCACGAAGCCGAGATGCTCGATATCGCGCGCGGCCTGGCGGCCGACAGCAGCGATCGTGCGACGATCCCGGTGCCGAGTGACGTGGTTGTCGCCGATGAGTTCAGCGCTGACGCGGCCGCGACGATCCGCCGAGTTGACGCCGTTGGTGATGACGAGCTGATCCTCGACATCGGGCCGGAGACGGCGGCCAGTTTCGCGAGTTTGCTCGAAGCGGCTGGCACCATCATCTGGAACGGCCCGGTTGGCGTCTTTGAATTCGACGCGTTCGGCGAAGGAACGCGTGTAATCGCTGAAGCAATCGCCAGCAGCCCGGCGTTTTCCATCGCGGGCGGCGGTGACACCCTCGCTGCGATCGACAAGTACGGTGTGGCCGGTGGAATCTCCTACATATCCACCGGTGGTGGGGCGTTTCTCGAATTTGTCGAAGGCAAGACGTTGCCCGCGGTCGCGATGTTGGAGCGTCGCGCGATCGACTAGGTCTCGGCGCGCTCCCAGGGTCCCCGGATCGCCAGGGTCAGGCCGCGGTCCTGGATATTGACGAACAGCGTTCGGCCGTCGGGCGCAAAGCAGACACCGGCCAGCTCCGAGGTCGTGTAAGGATTGTCGGCGATGTGATACTCGGTGCCGTCGGGCGTCAGTCCAACGAGACCGCAGTGCGCTACCGTATCTTCGCAGATAACCAGGTCACCCCACGGACCCATCGTCAGGTTATCCGCATTCGCCATGATGCTGTCGGTGTCGGACTCGGCGAGTAGTCGAATGCGCGTCGGCTGCGCCGCTTCCGACGCGCTACCGTCGTTTGGCGACAGGTCGATTTCGAAGACCTGCCCGAGTCTGGCGGGGCCGCCGATGGTCGCGGTCATAAACAGGCTGCCGTCCGCGTAAGCCAGACCCTCACCACGTGCGAAGCGCGCGGCCCCCAGCGCGTGGCCGCGTAACCGAAGGTCGTTCTCGTCCGGATCCGGGTTGTCCAGGTCGAGCCACTCAACGTCGAACCAGATGTCGCGCGGCATTGAAGCGGACGCTTCCCAGTTGCGGGTATCCGCCGACGGCAGACCCCCGATCTTCATTGCCTGAAGCCGTCCGCCGGCCGCCAGGTTTCCCGGCACGTCGGGGATGTAGCGATACACGAGGCTCTCGTGTTTGTCCTCGGTCATGTAGACGATGCCGGAAGCGGGGTTCACCGCGGCGGCTTCGTGCTCAAACCGACCCATGGCGCGAAGCGGCTTCGGCGTCACAGGGCCATCGCTCTGCCAGGGGACTTCAAAAACATAACCGTGGCGCCGCTCGCGATGTATGTCGCGGCCACGCGTCGGGCGAACGCCGGGGTCCTCGAAACACTCTTCGCAGCTGAGCCACGTGCCCCAGGGCGTGGCGCCACCGGCGCAGTTGATCTCGGTACCGGCAAGGCTCAGGTGCTGGCGCAGCACTTCGCCGGCTGCCGGATCGTAGATCACGGTTGTCGTCCCGCCGGTGCCGGGCGTCAGGCCCTTGCCGTAGTCATAAACGACCGCCGGATCGATCTCCCCCAGCCGTTCAAGCGCCGTGCCGAAGCCGCCGGGTCGCGACGGGTGATTCTCATGATTACGCACCAGCGCGATGCGACCGTCTCCGGCGTCGAACGCTGCCATGCCATCAGCTCGCGGCGGCACCAAAAGACCGTCATCCATCGGGTCCCCGGCGCGGGAAACGACCGAGTAACTGAAGCCCTCGGGGAGGTCAAGAATCTCCGCCGGGTCCGGGCGTAACGGGCCGAAGCGCGGCGTAATCGGCTGGCCGGCAAACGTTCGCGGCGCCGCCGCCGCGACGATCAGGGCCTGCAGTATCTGGCGTCGGTTGGGCATAGCAGCATTATGGACCGTTCATGTGACTGAGTGGTGAATTTGCTGCCTTTTGGTGCAGCCGGATTGTCACTTTCGTTGCGACACCGATATGCAATAATCCGCGCCATGCACCGCAGAACCAAGATTGTGGCCACGCTTGGGCCCGCCACTGATGACCCGGATGTGCTGCGCGATGTGATTCGCGCCGGCCTGGATGTCGCCCGAATAAACTTCTCGCACGGCAATCGCGACGACCAGCGTCAGCGCGTCGAATTGTTGCGCACCATCTCGGCCGAAGTCGGCCGGGAGGTTGGCATCATGGGGGACCTGCAGGGTCCCAAGATTCGCGTCAAGCGTTTCAAGAAGAAAAGCGCCAAGCTGAAAAACGGCGCCTCCTTCTTTCTCGATTCCGAACTCGGTGACATGGAGGGTTCCAAGAAAGGTGTGGGCGTCGCTTACGAGGAGCTTTCAAAGGACGTCAAACCCGGCGATACGCTCCTGTTGAACGACGGTCAGATCACGCTGACGGTTGACGCCATAGACGGCACCCGGGTCCACACGACTGTTCTGAATGGCGGCATCCTGTCGGATCACAAAGGAATCAACCTGAAAGGTGGCGGGCTGTCAGCGCCGGCACTGACCGAAAAGGATCGTGAAGACATTCGCTTCGCGGCGGAGTTGGGTCTCGACTTCCTGGCTGTTTCCTTCGTTCGTACCGCAGATGACGTGATACGTGCGCGCGATCTGATGACCGAGGCGGGCGGCCGCATGCTGATTGTCGCCAAGATTGAGCGAACCGAAGCAGTCGCCTGTATCGATTCGATCATCGAGGCGACCGACATCATCATGGTTGCCCGAGGTGATCTCGGCGTAGAGATGGGCTATGCCGAGCTTACCGGCATGCAGAAACACATCATTCGCCGAACACGCAAGAGCAACAAGGTCGTGATCACGGCAACGCAGATGATGGAGTCGATGATCAGCAATCCAATTCCGACCCGTGCAGAGGTGTCCGACGTCGCAAATGCGGTCATGGATGGAACCGATGCCGTAATGCTGTCCGCGGAAACCGCGGTTGGCCAGTATCCCGTCGAGGTCGTTTCCGCCATGAGCGATGTCTGTCGTGGGGCGGAAGCGCATTCGCTCGGCGTGCGGACGACGACGCATCGGCTGGAAGACCGTTTCCATGCGATTGACGAAGCGGTTGCCATGGCCGTCATGTACACGGCGAATCACATGGACGTGAGCGCGATAATCGCGTTGACCGAGTCCGGTTCGACGACGCTGTGGATGTCGCGTATTCGCTCGGACATTCCAATTTACGCCTTTACACGACACGCATCGACCCGCCGACGGGTGACCTTGTACCGCGGCGTCGCGCCCGTTTTATACCAGTCGGATGCCACAGAGATGCGCGCACTGTATCGGGACGTCTTCGCCGTTCTTCTGGACAAGTCTCTCGTTCAGGAGGGCGATCTCGTGTTGCTGACCAAGGGTGATCTTGCCGGCGTTCAGGGCGGGACGAACTCGATGAAAATCGTTCGAGTCAGTTGTAATATCTGATCTCGTCCTTCGGCCGTTCTCTCATGATCACGATACTGCGGCGATTGCTAGTCGCCATTGCCCTGGCTGGCCTCGTCGCTGGCACGGGCGTTTACCTGTTCGTTCGTGCCAGCCTGCCGCAATTGTCCGGCGACTATGCGGTGACGGGAATCAAAGAGCGGGTGACGATCGATCGAGACGGCGCCGGCATACCGACAATCACCGCGACGAATCGGCAAGACCTCGCGTTCGGGGCTGGCTTCGCCCACGCGCAGGACCGCTTCTTTCAAATGGACCTGTTGCGTCGTCAGTCGGCGGGCGAACTTTCGGCCATGGTCGGGCGTGCTGCTGTGAACATCGACAAGCGCCATCGCTTGCATCGGTTTCGCTATCGGGCACAGGCCGCAATCCGGGACCTGCCTGATAACCACCGTCGCACCATGGAGGCG
This sequence comes from uncultured Woeseiaceae bacterium, assembly GCA_964565135.1. Lineage (GTDB taxonomy): Bacteria > Pseudomonadota > Gammaproteobacteria > Steroidobacterales > Woeseiaceae > JBFGFX01. The sequence goes on along the minus strand of CAZMEA010000076.1, from coordinate 5,132 downwards.
TATGCTGCAGGCGTAAACGCCGGACTTTCCAGCCTGCGCGCAAAGCCCTTTGAGTATCTTCTGCTCAATGCCGAACCCGCAGCGTGGCTGCCGGAAGACTCTTTCCTTGTGCTTTTCTCGATGTTCCTCGAGCTTAACGATGAGACTGCGAAGCGCGACCTCGGCCGTGGCTTTGCACGCCTGGCGATGTCTGACGCGCAATTCCGATGGATGTACCCGACGGGCACGTCCTGGGACGCACCGCTGGCTGACGGCCAGTTTGAAGCAGCGGCATTGCCCGACGAAGATGACATTGACCTGCGATCAAAAGAGGTTCGCAGTCCCTACGAGGAATCGCCCGCGGACATCGCGCGCTCGGTTCTTGGCAGCAACAACTGGGTGGTCAGCGGCGAGCTCACCGCCGATGGACGCGCCATAGTTGCCAACGATATGCACCTTGGCATTGACGCGCCAAACATCTGGTACCGGGCTCTGCTACGGGTTGATGGTGCCTCGGAAATGGAAGTATCCGGTGTCACACTCCCCGGCACGCCGCTCGTTATTGCTGGTAGCAACGGCCACATTGCTTGGGCGTTCACAAATAGCCGCGCGGACTGGACCGATGCCATCGTTTTAATCCCCGGTGCGTCGGCCGACAGCTACCGAACGCCCGAAGGCGATCGACGGTTTACTACCGTCGTTGAAACCATCGACATCAAGAACAGTGCTTCCGAACAGATCATCGTTCGGGAAACCCTGTGGGGACCGGTGCTCGAAGGTGCGCGCTATCCGGAGGGGCAGGTCGCCGTAAGCTGGGTCGCTCATCATCCCGAGGCGGTCAACCTCAACTCGATCGGTCTTGAAACGGCGAGAGATGTGACCGAGGCCGTCGCCGTGGCAAATCGCGCAGGGATCCCGCCGCAAAACTTCGTTGTCGGCGATGCCGAGGGCAATATCGCCTGGACAATCGCCGGTCAGATACCGGTGCGTGGCTCGGCGCCTGCCGGACATCCCGGCGACTGGAGCACGGGAGGGGGTTGGCAGGGTTGGCTTTCGCCGGATGAATTTCCGCGAGTCATCAATCCACCGTCGGGGCGAATCTGGACCGCGAACGCCCGAGTCGCAAGCGGCGAGAATCTGCAAAAAATTGGCGACGGCGGCTACTCGTTCGGTGCTCGACAGAAGCAGATTCGGGACGCGCTGCTAAGCAAGGAGCGTTTTTCAATCGAGGATATGCTTGCCATCCATCTCGACGATCGCGCCGTATTCCTTGGCCACTGGCGGGACCTGCTTCTCGAGTTGCTTGACGAAGAGGCCGTCGCCGCGAATCCCGATCGAGCCGAATTTCGCCGTCTGGTAGAGGACTGGACACCGCGAGCAACAGCCGACGCTGTCGGCTATCGATTGGTCCGCGGGTTCCGTCGCACGGTTCGCAATCGTGTATTCGATATGCTGAGTACCCCCGTCGTGGAGCGGTTTGGCGACAAGGTGCCCCGGCAGCTCAGCAACCAGTTCGAGGAGCCGCTGTGGCAGCTTGTCACAGAGCGACCTGCACATATGCTGACGGCGGACTACACGGATTGGCAAACCTTGCTGCTCGGTGTCGTTGACGAGATGCTGGCCTTCTATGCGGATAACTATGACGATGGGCTCGAGAATCGGACCTGGGGCGAACAGAATACGGCCGCCTTCAGCCATCCGCTGAGCCAGGCGGTGCCAGCACTCTCGCCGTTCATCGACCTTCCAGCCGACCGGCTGCCGGGTGACAATGACATGCCGCGCGTACAGGGGCGCACGTACGGCGCGTCCGAGCGCTTTGCCGTTTCACCCGGGGCTGAAGGCAGCGGTTATTTGCACATGCCGGGCGGCCAAAGCGGGCATCCGCTGTCGTCGCACTACCGGGACGGGCACAGCGACTGGGTGGTCGGGCGTCCGACTCCGTTCCTCCCCGGTGCGCCTGCGCATTCCCTGACGCTCACGCCGGCGGGATGATTGCGGTTCGATCTTGAGCGTGACTATTTGACCGGCGATACTGCCGCAGGTCCTGACACTGTGAGGCAACATGTCTGAGAAACGTTTCTCGGGTACCGAGACCTACGTCGCAACCGATGATCTGATGATGGCGGTAAACGCCGCGATTACCCTCGAGCGACCAATTCTGATCAAGGGCGAACCGGGCACCGGCAAGACCCAGCTGGCCAATGAGGTTGCCGCTGCGCTGGGACGCGACCTGCACGAGTGGCATATCAAGTCGACAACGAAGGCCCAGCAGGGCTTGTACGAGTACGACGCCGTGGCCCGCTTACGCGATTCACAGCTCGGCGAAGAGAAAGTCCACGACATTGGTAACTACATCGTTCGCGGCAAAATCTGGGAAGCGTTCGCCTCGGATGAACAGCCGGTACTGCTGATCGATGAAATCGACAAGGCCGATATCGAGTTTCCAAACGACCTGTTGCAGGAACTCGACCGAATGGAGTTCTTTGTTTACGAGACAAAAGAGCTCGTTGCTGCAAAGCACCGTCCGATTGTCATCATTACGAGTAACAACGAAAAAGAACTGCCGGATGCCTTCCTTCGACGCTGCTTCTTTCACTACATCAAGTTTCCTGACGAGGAAACAATGACGCGCATCGTGGACGTGCACTTTCCCGGGCTCAAAAAAGCATTGCTCAAGGAAGCGCTCGAGGTCTTCTACAAGGTCCGCGACGTGCCTGGTCTGAAGAAGAAACCGTCTACGTCTGAGCTTTTGGACTGGATCAAGCTGCTGCTTGCCGAGGATATTTCACCGGAGGCACTCCGCGAGCAGGATTCACGCAAAACAATTCCGCCATTGCACGGTGCTCTTCTCAAGAACGAGCAGGACGTGCACCTCTTCGAGCAGCTCGTGTTCCTCGATCGGCGAACGCGGTCCCAATAGACTGCGACGCGAGCAGCGCTGTGCTGATTCGATTCTTCTTCATGCTGCGTGCGGGTGGCCTCAAACCGTCCATCACCGAACTCCTGACCCTGCTTCGTGCGCTGCAATCCGGCGTTGCGGGCCACAACATCGATGACTTCTACTACCTGGCTCGAGCCACGATGGTGAAGGATGAAAGCCTGTTCGATCGTTTCGACAAGGTATTCGCCGCGCACTTCGAAGGTATAGAAGACGCGTTTGCGAGCCTGCAGGCAGACGTACCCGATGACTGGCTCCGACAGCAGGCCGAGCTGCTGCTGACAGACGAAGAACGCGAGAGGATCGAGGCGCTGGGCGGCTTCGACGCGCTGATGGAAGCGCTGAAAGAGCGGCTGGACGAGCAGGACGGCCGGCATGAGGGCGGGCGAAAGTGGATCGGCACGGCCGGTACATCGCCGTTCGGGGCGCACGGCTACAACCCGGAAGGCGTGCGCTTCGGGCCGACGAGCGCCGGCAATCGCCGGGGCGTCAAAGTCTGGGAGCGACGCGAGTACCGAAACCTCGACGATTCCATCGAGCTGGGTACGCGCAACATCAAAGTGGCGCTTCGCAAGCTGCGCAAATTCGCACGGGAAGGTGCAGCAGATCAGCTCGACCTCGATGACACCATCGACAAAACCGCCCGTAATGCCGGGCTCCTCGACATTCGCATGGTTCCAGAGCGACACAACGCGGTTAAAGTGCTCCTGTGCCTCGATGTGGGCGGTTCAATGGACGACCACGTGAAGATCTGCGAGGAAATGTTCTCGGCAGCGCGCAGCGAGTTCAAACACCTCGAGTATTTCTATTTTCACAACTTCATCTACGAGAGTCTGTGGAAGGACAACCGAAGGCGACACGCCGAGCGCATACCCTTGAGTGAGATTACCCACAAGTACGGACCGGACTACAAGCTTGTACTGGTCGGCGACGCGACGATGAGCCCGTATGAAATCGTGTATGCGGGCGGGAGCGTTGAGCACTGGAACGAGGAGCCCGGCGCTGTCTGGATCAAGCGGCTGCTGGAGGTGTATCCGAAGGCCGTTTGGCTGAACCCGGAGCCGCAAAAACGCTGGGACTACACGCCGTCCGTGAAGCTGACCAGAGAGCTGATGGACGACCGGATGTTTCCGCTAACGATTTCCGGTCTGGACGACGCGATCCGAAAACTGCACTGACGCCGCTGGCGCCACGTCCCTCGAGCCGGTCTACTGCGGGCGCTGTCCGGTCAGTTCCGCAAGGTCGGCGAGCAATTCGGCAGAGTGCGTATCCGGATCGACCTTCTCGTAATGGCGCGCGATATTGCCGTCCGGATCGATCAGAAACGTCTGTCGCTTGGCCATGGCCAGCATACCGAACATCCGCGTCTTCACACCGTAAGCTTCCGCGGTCGTGCCTTCCGTGTCGGCGAGCAACGGGAACGGCAATCCGTACTTCTCCGCAAAGGCCCTGTGCGAGTCCGAGTCATCGAGACTGACGCCCAGTACCTGGCAACCCATGCGGCGATACTTGAAGATATCGTCCCGAAACTCACACGCTTCTGTCGTGCAGCCTGGCGTGTCGTCCTTGGGGTAAAAATACAGCGCTACCCAGTTATCTCGATAATCCTCGAGCGAGCGGACCTTACCGTTTTGATCGGTAAGCTCGAAGCCAGGTGCCGGTTCGCCAACGGACGGCTGCTCTGCGAGCGCCGGGCCTACGGCAACAAGCATGAACACGAGCAACAACGCAGGCTGTATCGGTCGTAACATGATCATGATCCTCGAGATATCCCGACGCGTGCGCAACCGCACAAACGTGAGGCTGCCGGAACGGGTATTCGTATAATACGCAGCGGCTATGGATATACAAACGAGCAGAGTCCGAACCGGTCTGGTGCTGCCTGGCGGGGGAGCGCGCGGGGCCTTCCAGGTCGGTGTGCTGCGCGCGATTGCAGACATGCTCCCGCACGGTGCACCCAATCCGTTTCCGGTGATCAGCGGTACGTCCGCTGGTGCTGTCAATTCCGTCGTACTGGCAAGCCGGGCTCGACGCTTCCGGGTCGCGGTCGCAGAGCTCAACAGGGTCTGGAGTCACTTCAAATGCGAGCATGTCTTTCGTGCCGACAACTGGACCATGTTCAGGAGCAGTCTGCACTGGCTCGGAGCGATCGTGCTTGGTGGCACCTTCGTGGGGACGCCGACCTCGCTACTCGATAACTCGCCGCTCCGCGACC
>CAZMEA010000075.1:0-10463 GCA_964565135.1 uncultured Woeseiaceae bacterium | reverse complement strand
ACTTGCAGATCACGCCGTCGTCACCAACGACAATCCGCGCAGCGAGAATCCGGCGGCGATACTCGCGGAGATCGACGCGGCGATGACTGGTGACCGCCGCGTCATCGAGGACCGGGGTGCTGCAATTGCATGGGCGATCCGTCAGGCCCGTCCCGAAGATACGATCCTGATTGCCGGCAAGGGCCATGAAGACTATCAGCTGATTGGTGAGAACCGCCTGGACTTTTCGGACTGCCAGACGGCGCGCGCCAATCTCGAGGTTCGGGCGCGCCGAGTTGCGGGAGGCGATGCATGATTGAGGCAGCGCTTTCCGATGCGGCTGATGCGATGCGAGGCAGCCTTGACGGTGCCGAGCGACGTTTTCGCGGCGTCAGCACGGATACCCGGTCGCTACGATCGGACGAACTGTACTTCGCTTTGCAGGGTCCAAATTTCGACGGCCACAGCTTTGTTCCCGATGCGGCGGACAAGGGCGCGGCCGGTGTCGTCGTGAGCAAGACAGTTGACTGCGCCATTCCGCAGATCCGGGTGGATGACACGCTGACGGCGTTGGGCGACCTGGCCGCCGAATGGCGGGAACGAATGCCGGCCCGGGTCGTCGGTCTCACTGGCAGTAACGGCAAGACCACGCTCAAGGAAATGATCGCCAGTTGCCTGTCGCAACGTGCAACGACGATCGCGACCGCGGGCAACCTGAACAATGAGATCGGTGTGCCGCTGATGCTGTTGCGGCTCGCGCCGGAGCACGAGTTCGCAGTCATCGAGATGGGTGCGAACCACATCGGCGAGATCGCCTACCTGACAGATCGTGTTGCGCCACACGTTGTCGTCATCACGAACGCCGGACCGGCGCATCTCGAGGGCTTCGGCAGCCTGGACGGCGTTGCCAGGGGTAAGGGCGAGATTCTGCAGGCGTCACCGCGACCGCGTTTTGCCGTTCTGAACGCCGACGATCATTACTTCGACTTCTGGCGCGAACTGGTCGCCGATATTCCGATGCTGAGCTTCGGTACCGGCGACGACGCGGACTTTCGGGCGGAAGACATTCGCCCCAAGCCGGATGGCCTCGAATTCGAGCTTTGCTTCGAAAGCCATCGAGTGCCGATTCGCCTCGGCCTGCCCGGGCGGCACAATGCGTTGAACGCGGCCGCCGCAGGTGCAGTCGCTCGCGGACTGGATTTGAGCCCCGAGGAAGTGCAGCGCGGTTTGAATGCCGTGTCGCCGGTATCGGGTCGTCTCAACCACGGAGCGGGCCCCGGCGGCGTTCGTCTGATCGACGACAGCTACAACGCGAATCCAACGAGCGTGCAGGCTGCGGCCGATTATCTCGGCGCCCAGGATGCGGAAGGCTGGCTGATTCTCGGTGACATGGCCGAGCTGGGCGATGACGCTGACGATCTGCATCGAAGCACGGGCGAGGCAATTCGCGAATCCGGTGTCACCCGGGTATTTGCTGTTGGCCGGCACGCGCAGGACGTCGTTGCTGGCTTCGGGTCCGGCGGCAATGCTTTCGACGACGTCGAGACGCTCGTCGACGCCCTGCGGGACGAGCTCGATAAACACGCGCCGGCAAACCTCCTGGTCAAAGGATCGCGTTCGATGCGTATGGAACGCGTCCTCGACGCGCTTCGCGTCGATTCCGGTGAGGTGCACTGACCGTGTTGCTCTATCTCACCAATTATCTCGCCCAGTACGAATCAGGATTCGCCGTATTCAACTACCTGACCCTGCGCGCCATTCTCGGCGCGCTGACTGCGCTGGTGCTGTCTTTCGCCGTCGGTCCGAGCCTTATCCGCAAGCTGTCGACAAACCAGGTGGGGCAGCCGGTTCGAAGCGACGGCCCTGTGACGCATTTGCCGAAAGCCGGGACGCCGACGATGGGCGGTGCGCTGATTCTCACAGCCATCGTCGTCAGTACGGTGCTTTGGGCGGATCTCGAGAATCGCTTCATCTGGGTGGTCCTGTTCGTCACCCTCGCATTCGGCGTTATTGGCTACGTCGATGACTACAAGAAACTCATTCTTCAGGACCCTGCCGGCATGTCGGCACGGTCAAAGCTCTTCTGGCAGTCGACGGTCGCGCTCCTCGCGGCCGTGGCTCTCTATGTAACGGCGGTCGATGACGTAAGCACGTCTTTGCTCATCCCGTATTTCAAGGATCTCGCTCTATCGCTTGGCATGCTGCAGATCGCCGTTACTTTTTTCTTCATCGTTGGCTTCAGCAATGCAGTCAACCTGACCGACGGCCTGGACGGACTCGCAATCATGCCGTCGGTGCTGGTCGGTGGTGCGCTCGGCGTGTTTGCCTACGTCACCGGCAACGTCAATTTTGCGCAGTATCTCGACATTCCCTACGTGGCGGGTACCGGCGAGGTCATGGTGTTCTGCGCGTCGCTCGGGGGCGCGGGACTCGGATTCCTCTGGTTCAACACCTATCCCGCGCAGGTATTCATGGGTGACATCGGAGCCCTGTCCCTGGGCGCGGCACTGGGCGTCGTTGCCGTGATCGTTCGCCAGGAAATCGTGCTCGCGATCATGGGCGGCGTCTTCGTCATGGAGACACTCTCGGTCATCATCCAGGTCGCGTCGTTCAAACTGACCGGCAAGCGGGTCTTCAAGATGGCGCCGCTGCATCATCATTTCGAGCTCAAGGGTTGGGCGGAACCGAAAGTCATCGTTCGGTTCTGGATCATCACCGTCATTCTGGTGCTCGTCGGCCTTGCGAGTCTGAAGATCCGATGAACGCCGCCGCACACACCGTCAACGACTCCGGAACGAAACAGGCCGATACGCTGGTCTACGGGCTCGGCGGTACGGGCCTGTCCGTTGCTCGGTACCTGAAGCGTGCCGGCAGGGATGCCGTGTATTTCGACACGCGGACCGCGCCGCCCGGGCTTGCTGAGCTGCATGACACAGTTCCTGACGCCGATGTCATCCTGGGAGATCTGCCTCAGGAGCGCCGCGACGGACTCATGCGGGCGATCGTCTCGCCCGGCATTCCCGATTCGGACGATCGTCTCGCCGAACTGCGGGCTGCCGGCGTGGAGATCACCTGTGACATCGAAATGTTCGTCGCCGATGCGCCGGTCGAATTTGTGGCGATTACCGGATCGAACGGCAAGAGCACGGTAACGACGCTCGTCGAGCAGATGTGCAACGCCGCAGGACACCGTGCTCTGGCTGGCGGCAACCTCGGGCATGCGGCGCTCGATCTTCTCGCGGAGGCAACGCCGACGGTGTACGTGCTTGAACTGTCGAGTTTCCAGCTGCAGCGCACACGTAATCTTCCCGCCAGCATTGCTGTCCTGCTGAACATTTCACCGGACCATCTGGACTGGCACGGCAGCGAATCCGAATACGTGGCGGCCAAGTATCGGGTCTTCGCCGAAGCGAAGGCTGCGGTCGTCTATCGCCAGGACCCCGCTGTGGTCAGGCACGTTGCCGGCATCGAGGACGTTCGCAGCTTTGGCGATGACGAGCCTGCGGACGGCGAGTTCGGCATTCGACACGTGGATGGTCAGGACTGGCTTGCGCGTGGTGCCGAGCTGCTAATGCCGACGGATGACGTCGCCCTGGTCGGACGCCACAACCACCTGAATGCCCTGGCCGCGCTCGCCGTATGCGACCTGCTTGGTCTCGATCTCGATCGGCCGCTCGATTTACTGCAGTCGTTTTCAGGCCTGCCGCATCGCATGCAATTCGTTCGTGACCTCGACGGTGTTCGCTACATCAACGATTCCAAAGCGACGAACGTCGGAGCAGCGATCGCAGCCGTGACGTCCGTTGCCGGTCCGGTTGTGCTGCTGGCCGGCGGACAAGGTAAGGGCGGTGACTTCGATGTGCTCGCCGGTGCCGTCGCCGACCGGCTGCGAGCGGTCGTCCTGTTCGGCGAGGACGCCGAGGAGATGGCGCAGGCGTTTAAAGGAAAGGCGCCGGTTCTGCGTGCTGCAGATCTCGAGGAAGCCCTGAAGGCCGGCCGTGATGCGGCCGTAACGGGTGACACCGTACTGCTTGCGCCGGCGTGTGCGAGTTTCGATCAGTTTGTGAATTATCTCCGTCGCGGAGATGTCTTCTGCGAACTCGTCAGGGAGTTGCGATCGTGAGCGGCCACAGCATTACGATGCCGTTTCCGGTTCGCCTCAAGGCGCCGCTGCGCCTCGATCCCGTCCTGCTGGGGATTGCGCTGACGCTGCTCTGCGCGGGTCTGGTGATTCTGGCGTCTGCATCGATCTCCGTGACTGAAGACCCGTTCTTCTATCTCGAGCGACAGCTCGTCGCAGCAGCGATCGGGATCGCCGGTGCGACCGTGTGCCTGTTTCTGCCGATCCGGGTCTGGCAGGGTTTCGGGCCGCTGTTCCTGTTGCTGGCATTCGCCTTGCTGATCGTTGTGCTGCTCCCGGGCGTCGGTCACACCGTCAATGGCGCCACGCGCTGGGTGCGCATGGGCGTCATGAATCTGCAGGTGTCCGAACCGGCCAGGCTATTCTTCCTGATTTACATGGCCGGATACCTGGTCCGTCGCAATCGACAACTCAGGGAGGGCTTTGTGGGCTTCCTGCTGCCCATGGTTCTCCTGTGCATCGCCTGCGGTCTGTTGTTGGCAGAGCCGGACTTCGGTGCCGCTGTCGTGCTCGCCGCTACGCTGCTGGCGATGGTGTTCGTCGCCGGTGCCCGGTTGCGCGACGTGTTCCTGTTCGTCGGCCTCGGCGTCATCGCCACATCCATCCTTGCCGTCACGTCACCGTACCGCATGGATCGATTGATCGCTTTCACCGATCCATGGTCCCGGGCATTCGATTCGGGTTTTCAGCTCACGCAGTCGCTCATTGCAATCGGACGCGGCGAACTCTTCGGCGTGGGTCTCGGCGACAGCGTGCAGAAACTCTTTTATCTGCCGGAAGCACACACCGACTTTGTGTTCGCGGTCTTCGCGGAAGAGTTCGGATTGTTCGGCGCACTGGCGCTCGTTGCACTGTTCCTGCTGCTGCTCTGGCGGATCTTCAATCTCGCCGGGCGCGCCGCCAAGGCGGACCGGCTGTTCGATGCCTATCTTGCCGTCGGCATCGGAACGTGGATTGGTCTGCAGGCATTTATCAACATGGGCGTGAACATGGGTCTGCTGCCGACCAAGGGCCTGACGCTGCCCATGATCAGTTACGGCCGAAGCAGCCTCATCGTCACGATTGTGGCAATCGGCCTGCTGCTGCGGATTCACCATGAGCTCGTATCCGATGTGCCGACATCAACCCCCCGGGGCCGAAAGCGACGTCGAAAGGCTCAACGCACATGAGTACGCGCAAGATTCTCATCATGGCGGGCGGTACTGGCGGACACGTGTATCCGGCGCTCGCTGTGGCCAACGAAATTCGGCGGCGGTCGCATGACGTGGTCTGGCTCGGTACGCACCGCGGACTCGAAGCGCGGGTGGTTCCGGCGGCGGGCATCGATATCGAGTGGATCAGCGTCAGTGGCCTGCGGGGCAAAGGCGCGTTGACGATGATCGTCGCGCCGTTCCGCCTTCTCTATGCATTGTTTCAGTCGCTTCGCGTAGTTATTCGACATCGTCCTGCCGCCGTGCTCGGCATGGGCGGGTTCGTAAGTGGCCCCGGCGGCCTTGCGGCCTGGTTGCTGCGTCGGCCGCTCGTTGTCCACGAACAAAACGCAGTCGCAGGACTGACCAACCGACTTCTGGCGCGTCTTGCCCGGGTTGTGCTGCAAGCCTTCCCGGGCAGTTTTTCCGCGTCGAGCAAGGTCATCACGACCGGTAACCCCGTGCGTCGGTCGATTGCCGATCTGCCGCCCCCCTCTGAACGCCTTGCGAGGAACGGCGCGCGTGGTCGTCTGTTCGTGCTCGGCGGGAGTCTTGGCGCACGCGCCCTCAATCAACTCGTTCCGGCCGCCCTCGCACTGCTGCCCGCGGAGCAGCGTCCTGACGTTCGTCACCAGACGGGTGAGAGAACGGCGGACGAAGCTCGCGCTGCCTACAGCGACGCAAACGTGGCTGTCGATCTGGAGACGTTCATCGAGGACATGGCTGAGGCCTACGCCTGGGCGGACGTCATTGTTTGCCGTGCAGGTGCGCTCACCGTAGCCGAAGTTGCCGCCGTGGGATTGCCCGCCGTCTTCGTTCCGTTTCCATTTGCGGTTGATGATCACCAGACGGCAAATGCCCGATCTTTGGCTGACGCCGGCGGGGCGATCGTTCTGCAGGAATCCGAACTGACCGCAGAGCGACTGGCCGATGTGTTGCGAGACTGGTTTGCTGACCGCGACAGTTTGCTGGATCGTGCCCGCAAAACGCGTTCGCAGGCACGGCCGGACGCCCTGGAGCGTATCACCGATATCTGCCTCGAAGCCGCAGGAGCGACCGCATGATCGCCCGGATGCGTCGCATAAATACGGTGCACTTCATCGGCATTGGCGGCTCCGGCATGTCGGGTATCGCCGAGGTGATGCTGAACCTAGGGTACCGGGTGCAGGGTTCGGATTTGCGCAGCAACAAGCAGGTCGAGCGGCTCGGCGGCCTCGGCGCACGAATCTTCATCGGGCACCACGAGCGCAACGTCGAGGATGCGGACGCCGTGGTTGTGTCGAGTGCAGTGCAGGAAAGCAATCCTGAAGTGATTGCGGCTCGTGCTGCCAAGCTACCGGTCGTACAACGTGCGGAGATGCTCGCAGAGCTCATGCGTTTCCGTTACTCCATTGCGGTCGCAGGAACGCACGGCAAGACGACAACCACCAGCCTCGTCGCCAGCATCCTGGCTGAAGGCGACCTCGACCCGACCTTCGTGATCGGTGGCCGTCTGAAGAGCGCCGACGCGAACGCGCGCCTCGGTCTGGGGGACTACCTGGTCGCCGAAGCCGATGAAAGCGACGCGTCGTTCGTACACCTTAAGCCGATGTTGGCGATCGTTACGAACATCGACGCCGACCACATGTCCACGTACGAAGGCGACGTCGAGAAGCTCCGCCAGAGCTTCGTCGATTTCCTGCACAACCTGCCGTTCTACGGGCTGGCGCTGATGTGCGCCGACGATCCGGGTGTACAGGCGATCCTGCCGCTCGTCGGCCGCTCGATCGTCACCTATGGCATCGACTCGGATGCAGACCTGACGGCGGCGAATATCCGCTATAAAGGGCCGGTCACCGAGTTCGACGTCAAGCGTCGCGACAACGATGCGCCGCTGAGAATCAGACTCAAGCTGCCCGGGCTGCACAACGTTCGTAACGCGCTCGCCGCGATCGCGGTTGCGGCGGAGCTTAATGTTTCCGATGACGCCGTCGTTTCGGCGCTGGAGGCGTTCGAAGGCATCGATCGTCGTTTCCAGTACCACGGCGACATCAAGGTCGACGGCGGTGCGGCCATGCTCGTGGATGACTACGGTCACCATCCGACCGAGATTGCGGCTACCGTGTCGGCAGCGCGTGCCGGATGGCCGGACAGGCGCCTGGTCCTGGTTTTTCAGCCGCATCGGTTTACGCGTACTCGCGATCTGCTCGACGATTTCGCCGAGGTTCTCTCGACGGTCGACGCGCTCGTCCTGCTCGAGGTTTACGCGGCGGGCGAAGACCCTATACCGGGTGCCGACGGTCGCGCAATGGCGCGCGCAGTGCGCACACGCGGTGGCGTCGAGCCCGTATTCGTCGAGTCGCTGGACAAACTGGGTGCGACGCTGAAGGGTATCGTCGCCGACGGCGACCTCGTGCTGACCATGGGTGCCGGCGACATCGGTGGCATCGTTGCTGATCTGCCGCGCCTGGTCGGGAAGCGTCCTGATCTCAAGGTGCAGAAATGATGGCGGCGCAGGCGACGGACTCGTTGCGCGGCGACCTGCGCTTTGAGGAACCGATGAGCCGACATACGTCCTGGCGTATCGGCGGGCCGGCAGAGAAGTATTACACGCCGGCCGATCTCGACGACCTCGCGGCCTTCCTGTCCGGCCTCGACCCCGATATGCCGGTCTCGTGGTTCGGGCTCGGCAGCAATCTGCTCGTGCGCGATGGCGGCATTCGCGGCGTCGTCATCGCAGGCGCCGGTGTGTCTCGCGTACTCGAGGACATGGGCGATCATCGCGTCCGTGTCGGCAGCAGCGTTCCCTGCACCCAGCTTGCAAGACAATGCATCCGCTGGGGCTACGGGCCATCCGAATTCTTTGCCGGTATTCCGGGTAGCGTTGGTGGCGCGCTTGCCATGAACGCGGGCGCGCACGGCGGCGAAACCTGGGAACGCGTGTCATCGGTGTGCACGATTGACAGGCAGGGTGTTATCCACCGACGCACCCGGGACGACTACACGATTGGCTATCGAAGCGTGACCGGCCCTGCGGATGAATGGTTCATCGAGGCAGAGCTCGCGTTCGACCCGGACCAGACGCCGAGCATGGAGCGGCAGAAGGCGATGCTCGAACGACGGCGCACCACACAGCCTCTCGGGCTTCCGAGTTGCGGCTCCGTGTTTCGTAATCCGCCGGGCGATCATGCTGCCCGCCTGATCGAAGCGGCGGGACTCAAAGGTCACCGGATTGGCGGTGCCGAGGTATCGCCTAAACACGCCAACTTCATCATCAATGCGGAGCACGCCAGCGCTGCAGACATCGAGGCGCTGATCGATCACGTGCAGCAGACCGTATTCGACGTACACGGCGTTCGACTGCAGCACGAAGTACGCATGGTCGGAGACAGATTGGCATGACGACCGGATCGACACTACAGGCTTCGCGCATACTCGAGCCGGCGGCATTTGGCCGCGTCGCGGTGCTGGTCGGCGGGACGTCCAGCGAGCGCGAGGTGTCATTGCAGTCAGGTGAGGCAGTGCTCGAAGCACTGAGATCGCGTGACGTCGATGCCCATCCGTGGGATCCGGCGACGAGCGACCTGACGGCGTTCGCCGCTGCCGGCTTCGATCGGGTCTGGAACGCGCTGCACGGTCCGGGTGGGGAGGACGGTGTCGTTCAGGGTGCGCTCGAGTGGCTCGGAATTCCCTACACCGGCAGCGGCGTACTCGCATCGGCGCTGGCGATGGACAAGATTCGCAGTAAGCGCTTGTTCGAACATGCCGGAATAGCGACGCCCGCCTACCGGCTTGTCGTCAACGTCAACGAAGCGCGCGCCGCCGCCGAGGAGCTCGGTTTTCCACTGGTGTTCAAGCCGCCTGGCCAGGGTTCGAGCATCGGCATGAGCAAAGTCTTCGATGCGAGCGAGATCGAAGAGGCATTTCAGACATCCGCGCAGTATGGCCCGACCGTGATCATCGAATCCTGCGTGGTCGGTGCCGAAGTCACCGTAGCCGTGTTGCAGGGCGCCGCCTTGCCGAGCGTCCGTATCGAAACCCCGCGGGTCTTTTACGACTATCGCGCCAAGTACGAATCCGATCGCACGACGTACACCTGCCCGGGCAGCGAGGATCCGGACGTCGAATCGGGGTACGCCGAACTGGCCCTGCGCGCATTCAATGAACTTGGATGCTCGGGCTGGGGGAGGGTCGACTTTATGCACGCCAAGGGTGGTGAACCGCAGGTACTCGAGGTGAACACCGTACCGGGTATGACGTCGCACAGCCTGGTGCCCATGGCAGCGGATGCTGCCGGCATCGGTTTTGCCGAGCTCTGCTGGCGAATTCTCGAGACGAGCTGTAGCGGTGAGCTGCGGCTACCGCAGTTACGGACGGCGTCGAATGGCGCGTAAGCAGGCCAAACGTCGCAAGCAGGCGCCAAAGCGCAACTGGCGCAAGCTGGTTACGCCCGTGGTTATCGGGTTTCGAATCGCCGCGGCGCTGGTTGTCGTCGGGTTGACGTATGAGCTTAGCGCGCGACTTCTGGATCAGCCCATACGCGCGATAACGATCGATGGCCCATTCCAGCGCGTAACTGCACTGCAGATTGAAGAGGCCATAAGCCCCGAGCTCGGTCGCGGCTTCCTGAGTGCCAGTCTCGGGAACATTCGCGACCGCGTAACCGCGCTCCCCTGGATCGACCAGGCGAGCGTTGCCAGACGCTGGCCCGCGACGCTGGCCATACACGTGACGGAGCAGGTGCCCGCCGCGTGCTGGGGTGAGCGCGGGCTCCTCAATACGCGCGGAGAGCTGTTTGTTGAGGAGGCTCGGCACATTCCTGCGGAGTTGCCGCGCCTCAGCGGGCCCGATGGCCATTCGGATCAGGTGGCCCAAACCTATCTGACCCTTCGCGACCGCCTCATCCCGATGGGTCTGGATCTGCGGCGTGTCCACCTGGATCCGCGCGGCGCGTGGGACGTCACCCTCAGCAACGGCGTGGACATTCGTCTCGGGCGTCGAGACGTCGGTGAGCGAATCGATCTGTTTGTCGACGTCGTTGCGAATCTGGTGTCGAGCCGAGAGCAGGAAATCGACTTCGTGGACATGCGCTACAGCAATGGTTTCACCATCGGCTGGGCGAATCAGCAGGCCGCGCCGGAGCCGGCAGAAGCCGGGCAGGCGCAGGAAATGCT
>CAZMEA010000074.1:0-10679 GCA_964565135.1 uncultured Woeseiaceae bacterium | reverse complement strand
CTGACCAATCGTCACGTCGTCACCCCCGGACCGGTGGTCGCGGAAGCCGTCTTCATCAACAACGAAGAAGTCAGCCTGACGCCGATTTACAGAGACCCTGTGCATGACTTCGGTTTCTTCCGCTACAACCCGGATGACCTGCAATACATCGAGCCGACGGAGCTGCCGCTCGTTCCCGGAGCGGCCGGCATTGGTCGCGAAATCCGCGTCGTGGGCAACGATGCCGGCGAACAGCTCTCGATCCTGGCAGGCACGATTGCCCGGCTCGATCGGCAGGCACCGGACTACGGACGCGGCAAGTACAACGACTTCAACACGTTCTACTATCAGGCGGCGTCGGGGACCTCGGGCGGTTCGTCGGGATCGCCGGTCATCAACATCGAGGGCGAGGTCGTCGCACTGAATGCCGGCGGCGCCAATTCCGCGGCCAGCAGTTTCTTCTTGCCGCTCGATCGCATCGATCGTGCGTTCCGGCTGTTGCGTGACGACAAAACCGTCACTCGTGGCACGCTGCAAACCGAATTCATTCGCAAGACCTACGACGAACTGCGGCGCCTCGGCTTGACCGACGCGACCGAGGCTATGGTGCGAAAGACAGATCCCGATCTAACCGGCATGCTGACTGTTGAGCAGGTTATTGCCGATTCCCCGGCGGCCGACAAGCTTCAGCCCGGTGACATTCTGGTGCGAATCGATGGAGAGCTGGTGACCGGATTTGTGCCCCTCGCGGCCACCCTGGACAGCCACGTGGGCAAGACCATCGACGTCGAGGTCGAACGCGGCGGGCGCAGCATTCAGGTCGGGCTTGAAGTCAGCGACCTGCACGCGATAACGCCGGACGAGTTTCTGCAGTTCGGTGACGCCATCGTCAATGACCTGTCGTACCAGCAGGCTCGCCATTACAACCGACCGCTGTCCGGTGTCTACGTGGCGAACCCGGGCTACATGTTGTCCAAGGCAGCGATCCCCCGCGGTGCTGTAATCACGGAGGTCAGCGGCAAGCCGGTAGCGTCGATCGATGATCTCGAAACTCAGCTGGCATCGCTGGCCGATGGCGATCGCGCAACCCTGCGTTTCAATACGATCGAGGATCCGCGCAACAGCTCGGTCCGTTCCGTGCAGATGGATCGAACCTGGTTCCCGGTTCGGCGCTGCGTTCGTGACGATCGCAAGGGCCTTTGGCCCTGTCGCGACCTCGCAGACGGACCTGCCCCGGGCCCGCTGCAGTCCGGCAGTACGAAGTTCCCGGCCTACGATGATCCGCGTGTCATCGCGATCTCGCCCTCACTCGTCGTCGTCAACTTCGACCTGCCGTACACCGTATCCGGCGTATCGGACCGTCACTACTACGGTACCGGGCTGATCGTTGACGCGGAGCGAGGGCTGGTGGTTGTCGACCGCAATACCGTGCCTGTGGCCATGGGTGACGTGACGATTACTTTCGCCGGCTCGCTCGAAGTCGATGGGCGTGTCGAGTACGTGCATCCGCTGCACAACCTTGCCGTTGTCGCTTATGACCCGGCGTCCATCGGTGACACACCGGTTCGCGAGGCGCGCTTTGCGCCGGACGAGTTGTCTGCCGGAGACGATGTCTGGGCCGTGGGGCTCAAGGGCGACCATCAGCTGGTGCACCAGCGCAGCATCGTCGCACAGGTGGCACCGCTGACGCTGCCACTGTCCCGAACGCTGCGTTTCCGCGACGCAAATGTCGAAGGCGTCACGCTCGTCAATGCGCCCGGTGATATCGACGGTGTGCTTACTGACGATCAGGGACGCGTTGCTGCGATGTGGTCAAGCTTTGCGTTTCAGTCCGGCTCGGACGCCGGGCAGATCAATCGCGGCATTGGCGCGGATCTGGTCCAGGAACTTGTCGACGTCGTTCGTGCCGGTTCGCCCATCTACTCGCTCGAAACTGAGCTCAATTACCTGCCGCTGTTCGCCGCCCGTAAGCTCGGTCTCGACGATGCATGGCTGGATCGCCTGGAAGCGCGTAACCCGAAAGGCCGGCGCGCCCTGAGCGTCAGTCGACTGGTGGCCGGGTCGAACGCCGCGGAACTCCTGCGAAACGGTGACATGATCCTCGCTGTCGACGGCGAGGTCGTAACGACCTTCCGCGAGTTGGAGAGAGCGACCCAGAAACCCTCCGTTAACCTCACGGTGTGGCGAGACGGCGCAGAAATGGAATTCGAGGTGGCGACTGCGGCACTGGACGGGCAGGGCATTTCCCGCGCGGTGTCCTGGGCCGGCGCGCTGCTGCAGACGCCGCATCGTGCCATGGCCGCGCAGCGTGGCGTAGAGCCTACAGGGGTCTACGTTGCTTATTTCAACTACGGCTCGCCCGCTACCCGCTACGGCCTGTGGGCCGGTCGGCGCATCGTCGCTGTTGACGAGGTTGACACACCGGATCTCAGTGCCTTCATAGACGTAGTTCGCGGAAAGCAGGATCGCGAGTCGGTACGCTTGAAGACCGTAACGTGGAACGGCGCCGTGCAGGTCATAACGCTGAAGCTCGACAATCAGTACTGGCCAGCCTACGAAATACGCCGTACCGACGATGGCTGGATGCGCACCGATATCAGCTAGGCGCTGACGTCAGGCCCGTGCCGCCCGGGCTTCGACACAGGGAAGGTGTATCGATTTGAAGGCGGTATCGCGATTCTTGTTGACGACACTGGTCGTACTGCTCTCGGGAGTAGTGCTGGCGCAGTCGTTGTACAAGTATCGCGGCCCAGACGGTGAATGGGTGTTTACCGACCGGCGCCCGGCGGGCGATACCGAGATCGAGGTGCGGGAGCTCTCGCGTGGCGACCCGGACCCCAGAGTGCATGTCGCCTACGAGATTGAGGGCGACCACATCAACCTGTACGCGCGCAATGACTACCATGCGCCCGTGCAGCTCGTGCTGGGCCTGGATGAGATTCGCGGTGTCGACAGGCCGTCTCCCGAGCAGTCGCTGCGATTCGTCGTTCCGCCACTGACTCAACGGGATCTGCTGATCGGCTTCCGTATTCAGCCCGAGGCCGAGAGTCCGCTGGTTGCGTATCGCTATCTGTATCTGCTGGGCGATCCTGCTGCGGTGCATCGTCCAGCGCGTCCGTACCGTGCCCCGTTTGCGGTAGCGGCGACCCACGTCATCTCACAGGCTTACCCTGATGCGATTACCCACAATACCCGCGACTCGGCATATGCGGTCGACATCGCGATGCCCGTCGGCACCGACGTTTATGCAGCGCGAGGCGGCGTAGTCGTCGACGTCGCAAGCACAAACTATCGCGGCGGCACCGATACGTCCCAGGAAGGCGCGGAAGCGAACACTGTGCGCATCCTGCATGATGACGGCACGTACGCGATCTATGCACATCTCAACTGGAACGCGATCCGTGTGCGTCCCGGAGATGTCGTGACCCGCGGTCAGTACATTGCGGACAGCGGCAACACCGGTTTCTCTTCCGGACCACACCTGCACTTCGTCGTGCTTAAAAACGCCGACATGCGGGTCGAATCGCTGCCCGTGTCATTTGAAGGTCCGAACGGCGAGGGCGTTACACCCGAGCGGGGTATGAGCCTGACCGCCTACTAGACGTTGGTCGGCGGTGAATAGATTGGATTGATCAACGGCACGAGCGCAACGCAAAGCGCTTCTACGTACACGCTTTCACGCGTGTATCGACCGTCGGTGAGCAGCCCGAAGGCGCCGCCCTGGTGCTTGCTGTTCACAGTCCCGAAGACGCGATCATTGGCATCGCCAAGCTCAAGGCCTTCGTCGACCAGTGCCTTGATGGCCGGAGGAAGCGGCAGACCAACGCTGCGCGTTTCACCACGGCGCCCATCGGCAGAAGCGATCGACATCCAGGCAAAGGTGAGAAGGCTGTCGCCGAATTCGTCGACCCCACCTTCGAGGCCCACCCAGAAGTCGGCATCGGGTTCTGCTTTTCGCGCGTTGTCGGCGCGCTGACGTGCGCCGCGACGCGTTTCGTCGTCACCGCGCGGCTGGTCGCTGACGCCTGAGTCCACGTTGATACCGACAATCTCGGCAGGTGTATCGGGGAGCATTGCGCCGAAAGCAGTTGCCACCGCTTTCAGCTTGACCGGATTCTGCGAAGCAACGACTATTTTCACGCTGACGTGCTCATTATCGTCGTACGCAATCAAGTGTGCGCATTCGACACAGGGCGCCGAGTGTACCGGAAACGAAGTCGGCAACGACGTTGTCGAGCCAGCCAGAGCGAGACGCCAATGAATAAACGCGAATTCCTGAAACTTGGCGGCGCCACTGCAGTAGCCGCTGCTGTTGCCGCCGGGACCCGGGCCGAGGATCTCGTCGGCGTAAAAAATCTGGCTGCGAGTGCCATGCCGATTTCCGCCGCCGAGCGTCGCCGTCGTATCGCCCGGGCGCAATTCCTGATGCAGGAACACGACATCGACGCCATCGTGCTGGAGGCCGGTTCTGCTCTCGTGTATTTCACCGGCATTCGCTGGTGGCGGTCCGAGCGATTCACGGGGGCCGTCATACCGAAAGAAGGCGAGATTGGCGTTGTCACGCCGTATTTCGAAGAGCCTTCTGTGCGCGAAAGTCTGCAGGTAGGTAACGACGTTCGTACCTGGCACGAAAACGAGAACCCCTTCGAGCGCGTTGCTGGCTTGCTGAAGGACCGAGGCCTGGAGGGTGGGCGCCTCGGTATCGAGGAAACCGTGCGTTACTTCATCGCAGACGGCGTTGCGTCGGCGGCGAGTAGTTTCTCGACCGTCCCGGCGGACCCGGTGACGCGAGGTTGCCGCATGTACAAGTCGCCCACCGAGCTCGCCCTCATGCAGACGGCGAATGACATCACCCTTGCTGCGTACCGGCACGTGCACGCAAACATCGAGCCGGGAATGACGTCGAGCGACATTGGCAGCCTGATGAGCGATGCGACACGTGCGCTGGGCGGCTCGCCGAAGTTTTCAATTGCGTTGCTCAATGAGGCGAGCGCGTATCCGCACGGCACCGATCAGCCACAGTCCGTTCGTGAGGGCAGCACGATCCTGATGGACTGCGGCTGCGAGGTGTTCGATTACGAATCGGATATTTCACGAACCTGGGTGTATGGCGAGCCGAGTTCCAAGCAGCGTCGAGTCTGGGACACCGTCAAGCGTGGCCAGGAGCTGGCACTTGAGACGGCCAAAATTGGCACGCTGGCCGGCAAGGTCGATGACGCCGTACGCGCGTACTATGAATCTGAAGGTTTCGGTCCCGGCTATCAGACGCCGGGCCTGTCCCATCGCCTCGGGCACGGAATTGGTATGGACGGGCATGAACCGGTGAACTTCGTCCAGGGAGAGACAACGCCTCTCGCACCGGGTATGTGTTTCTCGAACGAGCCCGGCATCTACATCTTCGGCGAGTTTGGCGTCAGGCTCGAGGACTGCCTGTACATGACGGAAGACGGCCCGCAGCTGTTCACGTCACTGTCGCCGTCGATCGACCGTCCCTTTGGCTGACGACGAGAAAACGGACCCCGCACCATCTTCCGGCACGCCAGGCCAGGAAACGGCAGCGGTGCACGCAGCGCTTCTATCGTTCATTCGCGCGTTCGAGGTTGGTGACGTTGAGTCGATGAAGCGTGCTTTTTCTGCGGACGCAACGACATTCCCGAGAGCTGCCGCGCGACAATTGGCTGCATCGGATCGGGCCCGACGCACCAAGGGCATCGACCCTGAAATGCTGACGGCGATCGAAGCGGCGAAGGCTTCGGGCATCGAGCCGCCTTACTTTGGCATTGAGCCACGCGACCTCGATATTCACGTCTCAGGCGATATGGCGCTGGCCACCTTTCACTTGAATCAGGACGGCGTGCTGGGTCGACGAACGTTTGTACTCCGGCGCGATAGCAAGGCTTGGAAGATTCTGCACGTGCACGCTTCAAACGTCGTTCAAAAGGACTGGTACGGCCCCCGAGAGAGGGCAGACGCCGAATGAGGCGTCGTCAGGTTTTGACCGTCGACGCCTTGCTGCGAACCCGCCTCCGCGCCCTGATCGTCGTTCTCGTCGCGTTGTGCGCGCACGGCTGCGCAACCGTGCCCTTCGATGAACCGAAAACACCCAGCTTCGCCCTTGCCGATACGGCTGACACAGACTTCGGCCGGGCTGCAAACGGCTGGGCAGAGCTACACGACGGGAGGTCAGGCTTTTTTCCGCTCGTGCAAGGCATGGATGCACTCGGTGCCCGGCTCGACTTGATCGAACAGGCCGAAAAATCGATCGACCTGCAGTACTTCCTTATGAAGGACGATACCGCCGGATACGCCATAGGTCATGCTTTGATCAGAGCAGCCGATCGCGGTGTCCGGGTGCGCTTCCTGCTGGACGACGTGTTTACGACGGTTTCGGATCGGATGCTGTACACGCTCAGTCAGCATCCGAATGTTGAGGTCAGGTTGTTCAATCCGGTCGCGCGAAGGGGTTTCTATGCACTGAACTTCGTCGCCAGTTTCCGCCGCGCCAATCGCCGCATGCACAACAAGTCGTTTACCGTCGACAACGCGATCAGCATCGTGGGCGGGCGCAACATCGCTGATGAATACTTTCAATTGAAAGATGACGCCGTGTTTTCGGACTTCGATATTCTCGCGTTAGGCGATATCGCCAAGGCGGTCTCGACGTCATTCGATATCTACTGGAACCATGCGCTGGCTGTGCCCATTGAAACCCTGGTCGGAGATCGTGAAGCAGAAGCTCTGCGTGAGGAACGCACTGCAATTGCCGAGAAGGCGAGCGCTGCTTATCAGGGGGTTTACGCGACCGCAGTATCGAGCGAACTCTTGCAAGCACTGACGTCCGGAGAGCAGACCTTATACCCCGCAACTGCCCGGGTACTGGCCGACGATCCCGACAAATTGAACAACCCGGTAAGTGTCGAGTTCATGGGGCTCGTCACCGATATCGACACGGTCCTGCGGGAGGCAGAGCGCGAGGTGACGTTCATCTCTCCATACTACGTCCCCGTCCGCAACGGGGTTCGCTACTTGCGTGAGCTCGGGTCCAGGGGTGTCCGGGTCTCGGTGGTGACCAATTCGCTGGCCTCGAACAATCACGTACCCGTGCACTCGGCATATTCCGGCTATCGCAAGGACGTCATCCGCGCAGGCGTCAATCTCTACGAAGCCCGCGCTAACGCGGGTGATGAAATGCAGGCGAAGGACGGGCCTGCGTCGATGACGCTGCACACGAAGCTCATCCTGATCGATCGGCGCTATGTGTTCGTGGGATCGCTAAACCTAGACCCACGCTCCATTGAGATAAACGCCGAAATGGGGCTGTTAATCGAGTCAACAGAGCTCGCTTCTCTGGTGGCTGACGGGCTCGACGCTGCGCTGCCGGTGGCAACCTGGAAGGTTACGCTCGACGACGGTAACGCATTGCGGTGGCAGGGTCTCGTGAAGGGAAACCCTGTGACCCTGACATCAGAGCCACTGGCGAGTCGCTGGCTGCGATTCAAAGCCTGGCTGCTGAAGGTCGCTCCCGAGAGCCAACTGTAGAGCTGGCGTTTGCGGTCCGTTTCGCTGATGCCACTCCGGCATCGTCTCGCTCAATCCGCCAAGCTTAGCCGGGAAATCTGTGAGTCTTGGCAGTCCGTCCTGTACCTTGACCACGCCGAAAGTCGTAGCAATTGCAGTAGCGCATTGCGAACGGGGGTCCGTCGCACAGGCAGTAACAGCGCCGCAAAAGCACTCGCCGCCGTGACTGCCCGTATTCTCATTCGGTATATCGCATTCCGACCAGCACGGGGCCGAGTGCCCGATCTCAACGACGGGCTGCTAGATCCTGGACTTTGCCGATTTCAAAAGTACTCATTGATTGGTACCCTCGGCAGGGCAAGTCGACGGTGGGCAACCGGTTTTCGGTCCGTCGGTTTGGCATTGCGTCTGAATCCGTGAATTCGTACCGCACGCCTGCGGACGGATCCACCTGTTTACAAACGGGAGATCAATCCATGAGCCAGGTACTACTTGTTCTGCTGGGCACCTTTCTGTGCATCGGTATCGGTGTTGCAATAGGTCATACAATGGCGGCCGGTGGTCGTGAGCGAGAACGTGCCGACGCAGTACAGAAGGACTTTGATGAGTACAAGGCTGAGGTCAAGGATCACTTTGCACAGACCGCCGAGCATTTTCAGACAATCGGCCGCGAGTACCGGGCGTTGTATGACCACATGGCCGTGGGCGCCAACAGTCTGCTCGATCTGAATGAAGCCGATGCGAGGCTTTCCTTCGATCCGCAGCCTGCGGCAGATGTAACCGATGCCGATCAGGAAGTCGCCGATGCCGAAGCCGCTGACGCGGTAGAAGAAGAATCGGACGTGTTGTCCGTCGATGCGGAATCCGCTGAGGATACAGAGGCGGAGGTAAGCGCCGAGGCGTCAGCCGAAGACGACACCACGCCGGATGAGCGCGCCCGTGCCTCCGGCGGCGAATCTGCGCCGGCGGGTGACGAGGAAATCCTGGAATCAGCAGACGCGTCACCGGAGGCCGACGACGCAGCGACTGACGCAGACATTGAAGAGTCGGCGGAGGACATGAGTGCCGACGCTGAGGATGTCGCCGAGGCTGTCGGTGAAGAGCCGGCCGAAATCGAGGAGTCTGCGGACACTGCGGAGATCGAGGTCATCGCCGACGACGCTGATGTCGAGGTTGCCGATGAAGCGCCGGAAGTGCTGGTCGAGGAATCGGCAAAGACCCCTGATGAGGCTGAGCGCACTTACCACTAGACTTCGTTCGATCAGGCTCGCGTCGGTGGTGATGCGAGTCTGGTCGACGTTTGCGCTAGCTCCGGCGCTACTGGCGCTTTCCGGGACCGCGATAGGGCAGGAGTCGACGCCCTCGATTGCGGTAGATACGAGCTTTGCGCGCGTCGATGCAAACGCCGACGGTTCGGCACGGGCGCTGCAGGTCGCCGTTGTCACATACGCGTCGGACGACAGCCGGGCAGAGGTGGATCTGATCGGCGCCGTACACATTGGCGACCAGGCCTACTACGAGTCTCTGAATAATCGTTTTACCACCTACGACGTCGTTCTGTACGAACTCGTGGCGCCACAGGATGCGTTGCCCCAGCCTGACGCCGAACAACAGAGTGTCATCTCGAGCACTCAGCGCGGGTTGCAGTCCATGCTCGGTCTAGAATTCCAGCTGGACTACATCGACTACGCCGCTCCAAACATGGTGCACGCGGACCTGTCACCCGACGAGTTGTACGAGAACATGTCGGATCGCGGCGAGTCGCTCTACGTCTATTTCTGGCGGGCGTTCTATGCGTCGATGCGCGATGCCAGCCGCGATCCGCTCGGCCTGCGTAGCTGGCAGATGTTGTCGGCCACGCTGATGAGTGACGACGACACGGCGTTTCGCACGATGGTCGCGTACGAGATGACGCGCATCGATCAGGCAAACCAGTTTCTGGACGGCGGCGCAAACGGGTCGGCGCTGATTGCAGGACGCAATGAACGCGCTATGGATGTACTGGCCTCCAGCCTTGCAGAGGGCCACCGTCGCATCGGTATTTTCTACGGTGTTGCGCACATGCCCGATTTCGAGAAGAGACTCGATCGTCGCTTTGGTCTGCGGCCGACGGAGACGGACTGGGTCGACGCCTGGCAGCTTTCGGCTGATAGCGAGTAGCGAGCTGCTTGCTACCCCTGGCGAGGGGTTTCTTTCTGTTCAGTCAGCTCCAGCGCAAGCGCTTCCCAACTAGTCAAAGGCAGCGAGCAGTGACTGCCCACACAGCGGTATGCGACACAGCTACCGTCGACTGCGCGGCGTTCGGCGAGTGCGCCGGGCAGGTCGGGCGCTTCAGCCGGAATCGCAAACACCAGGCGTCGCGGCGCGTAGAGCCTGGCCGCTGCCGTCTGCCAGCGACGCATCTCCGCCGCGTCGCCACGCAGGACAATGATTTCCGGGTGGTCCAGGTACTCCTCAAGCGCCGTTACGAGGCTGGCGTGTCCGTGCGGGTAGTCCTGCATCGCCTGCCAGCCAAAGCGCAGGGTTCGCTCAGCGGCGTCCAGGTATCGGGTCTCGCCGAGCAGGAAGCCGAGCCGCTGTAGCGCGATGGCCGCAATGCCGTTTCCGGATGGCATCGCTTCGTCTGCCAGCGGCTTCGGTCGGGTAATCAGCGCCTCGGCGTCCCCGGCGGTAAAAAAGAAACCGCCGTTTTCCCGATCCTCGAAGTGCTCGAGCAGCAGGTCGGCTATGTCAACCGCAAACGTGAGCTTGCGGCTGTCCCACTTTGACTGCAGCACTTCCAGCAGCGCATCCAGCAAAAACGCGTGGTCATCGAGATAGGCCGGGAACCGCGTGGCACCGTCCTTATGGCTTGCGAACAGACGACCGTCCACGAACAGTTCGGCGCGCAGAAACTCGACGCCCTCGTCTGCTGCGTCACTGAACTCGGAGGACTCGAGGCAGCGTCCGGCGATGGCGAGGCCACGCACTGCCAAGGCGTTCCAGGAGGTCAGCTGCTTGTCGTCGAGTCCGGGCGATACCCTTCCGGCTCGCGCCGCTGACAAAATCTCCCGGCTGCTGTCGATCACCGACTGCAGCTCGTCCTTGTCCTCGCCGAGGTCAGCAGCCAGGTCGGCAACCGTCTCTTGAATCGCAAGATGCCAGCGACCCTCAAAGTTTGCCGGCTGATCCAGGCCGTAGTG
>CAZMEA010000073.1:0-10734 GCA_964565135.1 uncultured Woeseiaceae bacterium | reverse complement strand
AATGGGTCTGCATCCCTCACGGCGCGGCCGTACAGCGTCGCGGTGATGTTCGGGTTGCGTGTCGGTGTCGTGTAGGAGCCGCCCTGGCTCTGGCCGTCCACCAGCCTCGCGGGGTACCAGACCTCGACGGTCAGCGTCCGGTCGTAGTAGAGGGTGTCGCCCCCGTTCACCGTATTGAGGATGTCGGGTCGTTCCGGATCTGTCATTTCGAGCGTCCGGACGCCGATATCGAGATCACCGAATCGGGCGAGCTCTGGTGCGTCGAAGCGAACAGTATCTACACGGTTGTCGGCGGCGAAGGCTGTACCGAGAACGCAGAATGCGAACACGGCTGTCAGGGACTTGATCATTGGCAGGTTGGTATCCATCAGGTCAGTCGCCTGAATGTAACGAATTCGCGGCGGAATGACGAAATCGGGAGGCGCTGGTTCACTGGCGCGATTCGTCAGGGAGTTTAGCGTTGTCCTGCCAGGCTACTCCGCCACATTCGCTTGGGTGCGCTGCGCCGGCCATTCACACCGCTTCATCCTTTGGCATTCTCAGTCGGCATTGGCTGACTCCTGGTTATCACGTGAATTCTCCGGAGCTCGCCGAATGCCCAGTCGGGAGAAAAGTGACGCCACTGAGTCGTCGACGCCGACCGGGTGAAAGTAGACAACAAGATCCGGTCTAAGGTGTTTGATGTTTATCAGTGCGGTCGAGGTAAAACTAACAAAGGTAGATTCCGTACCGGCCTGGATCGAGAGCAACTCCGCCGGTAGTGGACTGGTGGAGGACACGACTCGGGCCTCCGGAAGGGCGGACGCGATCGCGGATACTCGCCCTTCGAACATTTCGTCCAATTCTCTTGGGTGTTTTTTTACCAGCACCTCGTTCACCCGATGGAATCGACTGGCCAGCGACCCGTGCCGCAACAGATCCTGCTTCCTGGTGAGAAGATCGGATTCGTAGAACGGCTGAGTCAGAAAGAAGAGTTCCGGCTGCGTACCGCCGTCAGGATCGGAATGGCTGGAAGAAAGCTGTGAGACGTATCGCCGGAGCTCATCCTCGATGGTGTTCACCTGCCGTCTGTCCTGTATCCATGGAAAGGCGAGGGGGTTGACCGCAAAGTACCGGTTACCGCGAGATCGAGAAACGGCCTGGTAGTTTCTCAGTTTTCCGGCAAAAGCGGCGCGCAAAACGGTGTTTCGAAAAACACGCTGTTTCGTCGATAGTTTTGCTTCGTAATACGAGCCAATGCCATCCTCGATCAAGCAGCGTTCCGGGGCGTTCAAGTAGTACTCCAGAAGCTGGTCCCGCCAGTTCATATCGTCCGATAGATACACGGTGTCGACTGTTGTGCTGGAAAAGTGTTGCTGGACCCAGGCAGCAATAGCGCCCGATCTCCACGACGTCCAGGCGTTGTCACGGTTGGAAAAGTGCAGAATGTTTGTCCAGTAATGCTCGGAGACAATCGATCCGATGGCATCAAGTGAAGTGCCACTGTAGATCAGTGTCGCCGGATACTCTTCGGGCTCGGCATCGCCGCGCTCGGCCATGCAGACGGCATGGGCCAGTAACGCGTGGTAAGGCGAGCGGGCAATAAAGACATTCATTTTTCTAGGTTCGATGCTGCCTCTTGGGCGATCAGCCCGAGGCCGATTCCCTGCGTACGGTGCGGTAAGCGCTGACCTGGAGGAACGAGAATACCGCCATGCCGGCCACAGCGCCGACGGCTACGCCCTCCAGTCCCCAGTCGGCCAACCCCAGCAGAACTCCGCCCGAGATGATATTGACAACAAGACCGATGCACATATTGCGCAGGTAGATCCGCTGCCGACCTATTGCGTTGAACAGGTCACCAAAGCTTTGACCGATCGGTAGCACCAGACCAGCGACAAACATGATTGCCATTGCATTCAGGCCCTCCGTGTACTCGGGAAGTACGACAGGTACGACAAAGTAGTACATGGTCAGGAATCCGGCCGTGGCGACAGCACCAGAAAACCCGAGGTTCAATAAAACGATCCGTCGAATTTCGGGCAGGAGCTTGCTAACCGAGTTGTGCTTGCCGAACAAATAGCCCAGGTGAGGGTACTTGATGTTGGAAACCAGCATTGGCGCGACGGTGATGATGGCGAAAGCCAGGATCGACGGCGTATAGAGCCCGAGGGATTCCGTCCCGAGAAAGTACAGAATCAGCCAGCGGTCAGTGGAGCCCAGCAGCATAAAGAGCAGGCCCGCGGCATAGATTGGCAAACCGCTCTTGATCAGTGTTGCAGCTGTGCGCCGCGTCGCGCCGGTGAACCTGACCAACGGGGCAGCGGTTGCTGAAGCCAGAATGAATGACCCTGTCATCCCCGTAGCCACCGCCAGCAAGGTGGGGTGCCACTGGAGAACCCCGATAGCAACGGCAAGGATCAACGCGCTCAACGCCTGATGAAGTCCTAGACGAGAAAATTTCTGCAGCGAACGCAACAGCATCGCGGTGAAAACGTGAACGATACGGGCTGCCGATAGCCCGACAATCATCGTCGCTAGTAGCAGCGATTCGATACCCTGAAGATGCGCGACGAACGGGATCAGCAGCAATAAGCCGAGAGCGATGCCTATCACGACTCGAAAGCAGGTCGCGACGATCTCCCGAGCGATTTCCGGGCGCTCCTGCCCGAGGCTGACCGGCAACTCACGACCCAGGCCGTTCACCACGCCGATGCACAGAGCCGGCGCATAGCTGGAGATGAGAAGTATGGTCTGCCACGACCCCATCGATTGAGGACCCAGCGCACGTGCAGCCGCCATATTGAAGAGAAAACTGAATCCGGTGAACTGCAGTTGCCCCAGAATGTATAGCGACTTGTCGTTCATCGACACTAGAGCGGCAGGGGGTCGAAATCGTCCAGGGATACCGGAGTGTTTGCCTCAATGTCCCGCCTGACAGATCGGCCCATGATCTCGTCCAGAAATTTCGGCGCAATGCCGTAACCGGGCCTGACGCTCCTGACGACATCGGGTGTCACGGTATCGCCACGTTTGAGAGGCTTTACGAAGTAAAGCGAGCGCCTGAATTTGACGGTGGCCTTCTCGCTCGATTTGAGACCGTAGTCAATTTCGCCCAGAGATTCCCAGGCAACCCGCATCGCCTGTGACAGCGCGGAAAGCTCCTCGGGTTGCAGGGAAAAACTGTCGTCAGGACCGCCTCTGCTGCGGTCCAGCGTAAAGTGCTTTTCGACCAGTGAGGCGCCCATAGCCACAGAGGCGATTGCCGTCGTGTTGTCCAGGGTGTGATCGGATAGTCCTGTGACCAGGCCGAACCGTCGAATCATGTCCGGTAACGTTCGAAGGTTGTAATCGGATGGAGGTGCTGGATAGCCGCTGACGCACTGCAGGATGGCAAGCTCTCGACACCCGCCTTCCGAAGCAGCGGTAATGGCCTCCTCGATCTCATCTGCGTCGGCCATGCCGGTCGAAATGATCATCGGTTTGCCGGTGGCAGCGGCATACCGGATAAGTGGCAGATCGACCGCTTCGAAGGAAGCAATCTTGTACGCCGGCGCGTTGAGATCCTCCAGCAGATCGACGGCACTGTTGTCGAAAGGTGAACTGAACAGGGTGATACCCACTTTGCGAGCATGATCGAAGAGCGGCTTATGCCAGTCCCAGGGCGTCATCGCCCACTCGTAAAGCTTGTAAAGCGTCCAGCCGTCCCACAGCCCGCCGCGTATCTGAAAGTCCTCCGAGTCGCAGTCGAGGGTAATGGTATCGGGCCGATAGGTTTGAATCTTCACTGCATCGGCCCCGGCACTCTTCGCCTGGTCGATAATCTCGAAGGCGTTCGTAAGGTCGCCATTGTGGTTGGCGGACATCTCCGCTATCAGGTAGGGAGGATGCGCCCGACCAATTGCGCGACCAGCGATGGTGATCTCCGGCGTCATGTCGATCCGGCCACGTAGCGGGACGTTGAGGGCAGGCCGAGATTAGCGATAACGTCCAAAATGGACAGGTGCGAGACAAAGCCGTCGCTGCGGTATTGCGGATACGGTGCCGGGCGATAATCCTGGAACGCCAGGCTGATGGCGGTCTTACCGACAAAATCGTCGTGCTCGAGGTAGTCTCTGGAGCCGGCCGGGGACAGGTAGGAGTCGCAGCCCAGCTTGCGGCAAATCTCGATCAGATGATCGGTTCGCTTGCCCCCGCAGCCGAGGCTCGATGCTCGTCGGAACGCAGTGTCAATGTTCAGCGCGTCCGCCACGGACTGAATAATCTGTTCGGTGAGTTCAGTCAGGCGCGAGTAGGTCCTCGCTGAGAAAACGCGCTCGAGGATCTGCAGCATCTCACTGCCGTGTGCAGCTTTCCGATAGGCGTCGTTCAGAACCCTCAAGTGTCTGTCCATCCAGTCCTCGTCGTCACTAAGTTGGATGTCCTTGAGGAGGGTAGCTCTGGATGCCTTTGCTACGGGCACTGTGAGCAGATGCTCTTGGCCGTTCAGCAGTATACGGTTTCTCGACTGCCATGAGCGGCGTTCGAACTGCACGTCGTCCAGAAAAACGAAGGTGTCGGCCTGTCCGACGAGGTTGAAGTACCCCGCCCAGGGAATGTAGGTCGGCTGCATGATGACGCACCTCACCGGAGACTGACCTCGATGCCGTCCTTGCACATGAACAGATCGCCATCGCGGTAGTGATCTTCCGCGTCGCGATTGACGAAATCGCATTGTGTATAGCGTTTACCCGCGACTTCGACGCCACCGTAGCGCATTTTCGAACGAATCAGGCCGAACAGGAAAACCGACTCGACCTGTGCGGGATCCACGGAGTCCCACTTGCCCTGAAGCGAAGGCAGGTATCTCCCTTCGCCAATCGGTTTCGCGGACCCGCTTAGGTAGGCGTCGATGCCCTGGTCGATGAGGCCTTGCGCCGCAACCTGTTCAACCCGTTCCGTCAACGTCGTCTCATTGTCCTCAACGCTGACGGGTAACGTCAGTTCACTCAAAAGCTGGCCGCGATCGATCCGGCTGTCGATGGTATGAATCGTAACCGTGATGTCCCGCTGATTCTCCAGTAGCGCCCAGCCGATCGGGTGCCGGCTGCGGTACTCAGGGAGCTTGCCTGCGTGTATGTTCCAGATCCCGCGATTGAATCGCCCGATGGTGTCAGCATCGAAAATCACGCCGAAGCCGAAGCAGATACCAAGGTCATAATCGCTGCCAATCAAGGCCAGCTCGTCCTTGCCCTCGATCTGTCGATACTCGATCCCGCGGAGTACCGTTAGGTTGTACAACGCGGCAGAAAACGCGCGCTTCTCATTGACGACAAGATCGAGCTTGAAGCGGCGATCGACGGCCTCTGCGATCAGGACACTGGGCCCAAAGCTGACGGCGCGCCATTGTTGATGGGAATCGGTCATGATCTGTTCTTCGTGAGAGCGGCGATTGCGTCGGCGACCCTTTCGCTGCCCAGGCCGTCAATATTGCTGTCGATGGTAATGGGATTATTCTCGCCGTTTAGCGCCTTACGGAACAGCTGGCTGATCGTGACCCATTTCTCGTTTTCCGATTGGTATTGAAAGCCGGGTGCGGTAACGGCGAGACCCCGGGCTTCGAATGCGGCAAGAAACGGTGCCTGGTTATCTGCGGTCTCCAGCATGATGGATGGCAGGCCAAGGCAGGCTCTCTCCATACCTGTGACACCGCAGGCACCGATCGCAAGGTCGCTTTGCGACATTATTCGGGCCATCTCGTCGCTGCCGTTCAAGACGCGTGCATCCCACTTCAGCGTAGACACCACTTCCTCGACCTTCGTTAGCCAGGGAGTAGTCGACCCGAGAACGACGGTGACTTGGCAGTCCGCTGGCATCGGACATTCGTTGAGTGCTTTGAGTGCAACCGAAGTATTGTTGTCGCGGTCGGCGCCGCCCATCGACACCAGGAGCGATTTCAGCCGCGGCAGTTTTCTGCGCTGAAGACTGACCTGTCTCAATTCGGCAAACTCCGGCCGAAGCAAGGCGAAGTCTTCTCCCGTCAGGGTCTCGCAGCCGGGCGGCAACAGTCCTGAATAGTTGCCGGGTTCGCGGCTCAGGTTTGGATCGAGCAACAGGTCGCAGTCGTGGGGTCGGTCTGCAAGATCGTCGATAACCATCAAGCTACGGATACGCGCGCGAACGGCCTGTTCCCAGCGTGCATCGATGCCGTAGTGATCGACGATCAGCCAGTCGGGCCTGATTTCGGCAAGGGCCTCGCTGGTTTCGCTCGCGTCCGTTGCCTGGTCCGTTTGCAGCCAGGTCGCGTAGGTCGGTCCCGGGTTTTCCGGTTCAGGGACAGAGTCGCTCTGCCCAATCTGCGGAAGTGTTCGCACCGGGTAGCCGCTTCGCTGAATCAGATCGACCAGGTTTCCGGATTGGGGCCTGCAGATGAAATGGCAAGCGGCGCCTCTGTTTCGCAGCGAGTCTGCCAAGGTGAGGCAGCGCATGACGTGGCCAGTTCCGATTTGTTGCGAGGCATCAGCGCGGAAAGCAACGATGCTGTCGTTCAGCTGCATGAATAGTCCTGCAGGGCTCTGAACATCGTTTCCGCCTGTGCCCAGTCCTCCGGCGTGTCGATATCCTGTACCCGGACTCTCGGCAGCAGGATAGGAACTGCCTGCTCTGAAAGCAGGGATCTGCCTTCCAGCCAGGCGTCCGCACGGCCCCAGTAGAACTGCCCGGCATCGTGGAATGCCTCCGGAAGGTCCTGCGAGCGGGTATTCAGGTGTTCCGGATGGAACATCTCGATTCGTCCGGACGCGTTTAGCCGGACCGCACGCTGAATCGGAAACCCGTAGCGTGTCACGGCGACGGCGAAGTTTGAATCGGATTCCTTCAGTAGTGACAGGCCGGCGCTCAGGTCGGCAGCCTGTACGAAAGGCGCCGTCGCGTAAATGCAGCAGACGTATTCCGGTTCGAGTCCTTGATCGCGATGCCAGTGAATGGCATGGGCGATGACCGGTGCGGTCGGTGTATGGTCGTCACAAAGTTCAGCTGGACGGAGAAAGGGCGCTTCAGCACCGTATTCCAGCGCAGTCTCGGCAATTTCGCGATCGTCGGTCGAAACGACAATCCGATCGAAGCAGGCGCTTGCTTCAGCTGCTTCTATCGACCAGGCGATGATCGGTTTGCCGCAGAATGCCTTGATATTCTTGCGCGGGATTCGCTTGCTTTCCCCACGGGCAGGTATGACGGCGAGTCTCATGACCGCAGCGCTTCCCGAAGAGCGTCGATCACCCGATCCTGCTCTGCATCGCTCATCGCGGGATAGAGCGGCAGGCTGATCGCCTGCGAGTAGAACGCTTCGGCTTCCGCAAAGCCGTCTGCCCATCGCCCCAGGTCCTGGAAATAGGGTTGGGTGTGGACAGGTATGTAGTGCAGATTGACGCCGATGCCACTTGCCCGCAGTTGCTCGAACACTTCGCGATGGCTGCTTTGTATGCTGTCCGTGTGCAGGCGTACCACGTACAGGTGGCGAGAGGAGTAACTGTCAGGGTGCTGCCACGGTACGCTGAGTCGCTCGCCCGATAACAAGTCGTCGTAACGTTCGGCGAGCGCATGCCGGCGGGCGACGTAGGCGTCCAGCCGTTGTAGCTGGCTAATCCCCAGGGCGGCCTGAAGGTCGGTGATACGGTAGTTAAAGCCCAGTTCAATCTGCTGGTAGTACCAGGGGCCGTCCGGCGACCGGGTCATCTGGCCTGGGTCCCGGGTAATGCCGTGCCCGCGCAGAAGTGCCATCCGCTCGGCCAGCTGACCATCGTTCGTCAGCGCGATTCCACCTTCGGCCGTCGTGACAATTTTGACCGGGTGAAAGCTGAACACGCTGATGTCACTGTAACGGCAATTGCCTATGGGCTGATCCTGATAGCGACCACCGATCGCATGCGACGCGTCCTCGACAATGCGAAAGCCAAAACGCTGTCCCAGTTCATGAATGCGCTGCATATCGCACGACTGGCCGCAGAGATGTACCGGAACGACGATTTTGGGCAGCCGGCCCTGCTCCTCCGCGAGCAGGAGTTTGGCTTCCAGCGCCTCTGGACAAAGGTTGTACGTGCGCGGGTCGATGTCGACGAAATCGATCTCGGCGCCGCAATACAGGCCACAGTTCGCAGATGCAACGAAGGTGATCGGTGAGGTCCACAGCCAATCGCCCGGACCAAGCCCTAACGACAGGCACGCAATGTGCAGAGCGGAGGTCGCATTACTTACGGCGACCGCATGATTGGCACCCGTGTATTCGGTGACGGCATGCTCAAAGGCCGGCACAGTCGGGCCCTGGGTCAGATGATCGGAGCGAAGCACGTCAACGACGGCGGCAATGTCGTCCTCGGTGATGTCCTGTCTGCCGTAGGGAATCATTTCACCAGGTCCCTCTCCATCAGGATATGTGGCTACGCCCATGCGTCGCTGTTGAAGCGGCGGATCTCGTCGGGACTGAGGAAGTGCTCGTTGTTGCCGGAGTTGTACTCAAACCCTGCCTCGCAAGGTTCGCCTTTCTCGCCCAGCCCATTGACCTGGTAACTCGCCTCTCTGTTGGTAAATCGGATCGTCGGCTGAATAACGTAGTGGTCGTCGAACTCGAGGGTCAAATGAGAGTCGTCCGCGGGGCACATGATTTCATGCAGTTTCTCTCCCGGACGAATTCCGACGATGCGAGTCTTCAGTTCCGGCGCCATCGCAGCTGCAAGGTCGACGATGCGGATGGAGGGAATCTTGGGAATAAACACTTCCCCGCCCTGCATTCTCTGAAAGTTGCGAAGTACGAAGTCAACACCTTGCTGCAGCGAGATCCAGAATCGGGTCATTTCGCCGTGGGTAATCGGCAAGGCATCGACGCCTTCGTCGATGAGTTTCTGAAAGTACGGTACGACCGAGCCCCTCGAGCCAACGACATTGCCGTAGCGAACGACACTAAAGCTTGTCTGGTGTCCGCCGGCCATGTTGTTCGCAGCAACAAACAGTTTGTCCGATGCCAGCTTGGTTGCGCCATAGAGATTTATCGGGTTGGCGGCTTTATCGGTAGAAAGAGCGATGACTTTGCCGACGTCATTGTCGAGTGCAGCTCGAATGACATTTTCAGCCCCGGAAATGTTGGTCTTGATGCATTCCATCGGGTTGTATTCGGCCGCGGGCACCTGCTTCATAGCGGCAGCGTGGACAACGAAGTCCACGCCTCGAAAAGCCTGTTCCAGTCTGTCGGCGTCGCGTACGTCGCCGATGAAGTAGCGCATGCAGGGGGCGTCGTACACCTGCTGCATTTCGAACTGTTTCAGCTCATCGCGTGAGTAAATGATGATTCTTCTGGGCTTGAACCGCTCGAGCAGCGTTTTGGTGAAATGCCGGCCAAAAGACCCGGTCCCACCGGTGATCAGGATGGATTTGTCATCGAACATTTCGCGTTCCGAGGGTTACAGCCAGGAGTAAGTACACATAATCCGGCGCATCATAGCCTTTCCATCAGCCCTCCGTAGCGGACCTGCATCTAGTTTTGCCGAGTGCCGGCTGCCGAGACAGAGGTCCCGGAGCGGGTAGCAATGCGCTTGAGGCGGATGCCGGTGAATCGAGGAGTTTCAGGTATTTAACCGGAAGATCGGCGACGTTCGCCACAATATGCCGGTTTTTGGGCTCTCAACGGCCGGTCGCCGGACGCGCTCCGGCAACGGTTCCGGGTGCTGGCGATTGTGACAATGGCACGAGGGTCGCTATTTCGCCTCCGTCACACGCAGTGCAGAGGTGCTTCCCGCGAAGCGAGCATCGCCGTCTGTAACGGCGTCTGGCGTGTACGGCGCTCGTTCGAAATCATGATCGAGTCAGGCGTTCGTCAAGTCGCGATATCGACGCTGATTAACGTTATTGACGATGTCGCGTCGAGCAGGACCTGCCAGTTCAAGTGTCCGAACGCCGATATCAAGATCGCCGAATCGGCCCGGCTCGTGCCCGCTTTATGGGTATCCGGGTGCGTGATAGCTTTGTGACGATTCCCGGCGGCGTAGCGGCAGCATGAGCATCTGGCAGGAACTGAGACGACGAAGCGTATTGCAGGTCGCCGCTACCTACATTGTCGCGTCCTGGGTTCTCATGCAGGCTGCGGCTTTGCTTGAGGAAACGCTGGAGCTGCCGACTTGGTTCGACAAGGTTTTCTTCGCGGCACTCCTCCTTGGCTTTCCGATAGCGCTGCTGCTGGCGTGGGCATATGACATCAAACCCGATCCCAGGATCGGTGCTTCGAGCAAGTCCGGCGACAGGACGGCCTTCCTTGCTGTTCTCGTTATTCTGACGGCTGGGGGCCTGGCCTACGGCTTCTGGTCGCTTAAAGATGTCTCCGAGTCACAAAATGCGGTAGCACTCGATAAGTCTGTCGCCGTCCTTCCGTTTGCGGACATGTCGCCGGATGGCGATCAGGCGTGGTTCGCCGATGGCATTGCGGAGGAGATCCTCAACGTATTGGCACGAACGGAGGGCCTGAAGGTTCCGTCGCGCACGGCGTCGTTTCGCTACCGCGGGCGGGACACGGACATTTTGGCCGCCGCTGCCGAGATGAATGTCGCGACAGTCCTGGAAGGCAGTGTCCGATCGCAGGGTAGCCAGCTGCGAATAACGGCTCAGCTGATCAATGCCGCCGACGGCTTTCATCTCTGGTCACAAACCTTCGATACAGACATTAGCGACGTCTTTGCGGTGCAGGAAGAAATCTCGGTCAGCATCGCGAATGCGTTGTTCGGCGAGCTGGGT